>NZ_JBVIEN010000004.1:448242-542176 GCF_055571835.1 Streptomyces sp. NPDC030862
TGGTCTTGTTTCCCTTTTTTTCCCCCTCCCTCTCCCTCTCCATTGTGTCCCACGCCCCCCCCCCCCCCCCCCCCCCCCCCCCCCCCCCCCCCCCCCCCCCCGGGACCGGGGTGCCGGTCAGCCGAAGTTCACGTCGCTGCACAGGTAGTACGTCTGGTCCATGTGCGAGGCCTTCCAGATCGTGTAGACGACGTGGTGGCCCGTACGGCCCGGGGCGCTGACGTCGTCGATCACGTAGTTCTGGCCCGGGGCGTAGCGGCCGGTCTGCTTGACCAGCTGCAGGTCGCTCCAGCGCAGTGCCTGGGTGGCGGGGTTGAAGCCCTGCTTGGTGACGTAGACGAGGAAGTAGTCGGCGCCGTGGCCGGCCTGGTCGAAGAGCTTGACCGTGAAGGTGCTCGCGACGTTCGTCGTCTTCCACGCGCCGACGGCGTCCAGGGCGTTGTAGCGGCCGCCTTCGGTCCGGCCGCCGCTGCACAGCTGCCCGTCGGGGATGGCCGCCTGGTGGTTGCCGCCGACGCCGTTGCGGTAGAGGCCGTTCCAGTTCCACATGGCGTTCGGGTTCGCCTGCCACGCCTGCCAGCACATGGGGTCCTGCTGCTGCATGGCCGGGTTCATGTGGTCACTGCCCCAGCGTAACCAGCAGCCGTAGTTGCGGGACGCCGGGTCGACGACGGACCCATGCGCCGAGGCGGTACCGGACCAGGGGACCAGGGCGAGCAGCGCGGCGGAGAGCAGGGTGAGCAGGTGCACCGTCCAGCGGGGGTGGCGGCGCGGACGGCCCGCAGTACGGGCCGGGCTGTCGAGATCACGACCAGTCATGTGTGCGGCTCCATCTTCCGGTTGAGTGGGGTTCCGGGGTGGATGGGAGCGCTCCCAGTCCTGGTGTACCCACCGCCGCACGGCGGAAAACCCGACGGCGTCCACCGCTCGTGGCCCGGTCAACGCCCCTCGCGTCCGAGTCCGGGCTGCCCGACGGCGAGGGGCGCGCGTAGGGTGGGCCGATGGAAACCGTCGATCTCGGCGCGTACGGCGAGGAGTTCAACGCCGACCCCTATCCGTACTACGCCAAGCTCCGCGCGAGCGGGCCCGTCCACCACGTCCGTACCCGCCTCGGGCACGAGGTGTGGCTGATCGTCGGCCACGCGGAGGCGCGGGCCGCGCTCGCCAACCCGAGGCTGTCCAAGTCGCCCGCCACCGCCGGTCTCGAGAGAATGCTCGACGAGCAGCTCATCGGGCCGCACCTGCTGGTCGTCGACCCGCCCGACCACACACGGCTGCGGAAGCTGATCGCCCGTGAGTTCACCGGGCGGCGCGTCGAGGCTCTGCGGCCGCGCGTTCAGGCGATCACGGACGACCTGCTCGACGCCATGGACGGACCCGAGCGGCGTGCCGACCTGGTCGACGCGCTGGCCTTCCCGCTGCCCATCACCGTCATCTGCGAGCTGCTGGGCGTGCCCGCCGCCGACCGCGCCCGCTTCCGCGCCTGGTCCACCGAGATCGTCGCCCCGACCGGAGCGGACCCCGAACTCCACGCCGTCCAGGCCCTCGGCGCCTACCTCGACGAGCTCATCGAGGACAAGCGCTGCTCCGGCCCCACCGACGACCTGCTCTCCGCGCTGCTGCGCACGCGCGCCGAGGACGGCGACCGTCTCTCGTCCGCCGAACTCCGGGCCATGGCGTACCTGCTGCTGATCGCGGGGCACGAGACGACCGTCAACCTCATCTCGAACGGGGTCCGCGCCCTGTTCGCCCACCCGGAGCAGCTCGCCGCGCTCCGCGCCGACTTCGGGCTGCTGGACGGCGCGGTGGAGGAGGTGCTGCGGTACGACGGGCCGGTCGAGACCGCGACGGCCCGCTTCACGCTGGAGGCCGTGCCGGTCGGCGACACCGTCATCCCGGCCGGCGCCTGCGTCCTCGTCGGCCTCGCGGCGGGCGACCGCGACGCGGCGAGGTTCCCCGACCCGGACCGCTTCGACATCCGCCGCGACACCGGCGGCCACCTCGCCTTCGGCCACGGCATCCACTACTGCCTGGGCGCCCCGCTGGCCCGCCTGGAGGCCCGCATCGCGCTCCGCGCCCTGCTGGAACGCTTCCCGTCCCTCGACCTCGACCCCTCCGCCGGGCCGCTCGACTGGCTGCCCGGCCTCCTCATGCGCGGCGTGCGCCGCCTTCCCGTCAGGTGGTGACGAACCAACCCATGAGCGGATTCGACCTCGACCTCGCCCGGAAGGCCCTCGACGGCCAGCCGTTCAGCCGGCTCCTCGGCGCCCGCATCACCGCCTTCGGCGACGGCGCCGCCGTCCTGGAGCTGGACATCCGCGAGGAGCTCCACCAGCAGAACGGCTTCCTCCACGGCGGAGTCCTCTCGTACGCCGCCGACAACGCCCTCACCTTCGCCGCGGGCGCCGCCCTCGGCCCGGCCGTGCTGACCGCCGGCTTCTCCATCCAGTACGTCCGCCCCGCCACCGGCCGTACCCTGATCGCCCGGGCGTCCGTGGTGCACGCGGGCCGGCGGCAGGCGGTGGTGCGCTGCGACCTGCTGACGGTCGATGGGGAGGGCGGGGAGGAGACGCTCTGCGCGGTGGCGCAGGGGACGGTGCTGTCGGCCGCCAAAACGGGTGGCTGACGCGCGGCAGCGCGCGGCTGGAGAGCGTGACGCCGAGGTGATGCTCTTCGCCGAGTGGCGTACGGCCCGGGTGTGCGGCGGATGGCCAACGTCACTCAGTGGGTGACGGGGAAACCAGCCCAGGCGAGCAAGCGTGAAGTACGGGCTCAGCGGATGTACCTGGCGACGGTGGGCGCGGTCGGTCTGGTCGGCCCGGCGCCGGTCTCGTTGCGCATGTCCGCGATCTCGAAGCCGGCGCACCCTGCGTAGTGCTCCAGCTCGCGGGGGAACAGAACCCGGCGCTGGATCAGCAGGCTCAGGACTTCGGGCGTCGCCGCCCGCCGCCCCCACCCGCCGCCTGCGAGAGCCGCGTTGTCAGTGGTGCCTTCCTACGTGAGGACCGGCCAGGCCGAGTACCAGGCGGAGCGCGTCGATCCGCAGCCGGACGGATGCGAGAGCCTGCAATGCAGGGGGACACCAGGACGTCAACCATCAACGACGCCTGGCATACCGGCGCGTACGGGTTGGCCATAGTGACGGTCGCCTCAGGTCGACTCCCAATGGCCCGCGTCTTACCGAGCCACTGTGCTTCTGCGCGGACGGCGCAGAGCCGTACGAGTTCGAACGCGGGGCCGCGATCTGATGGAATCTTTCTTCCGGCATGCGAGACGGCGAGTGTGATCAATAGCGCGTTTGGATGGGGGCCGGGTGCGTTAACTCGGGGTAAGCGAGCAGGGGTTGGCGGCCGACCGGTCAACTTGCTTTACCCGCCGCTTACTTGTGCCTAGTGTCCAGCGACTGTGTGCGGATTCGTACACGTGTCGCATTTTCCTCCAAGGGAAGGACGCGAGACTCGTGTCTCCATATGAAAGGCGGGCGTCGCGCAGACGCCTCACGCGGATGGCGGCCGGGGCCGCGCTGCTCTTAGTCGCCGAGACCGCACTCGTCGCGGGCGCGATCGTTTCCACAAGCGCCGCCTCCACGACCGGACCCGCTGCAGTGAAGCGGTCGCAGCCGTCGAAGGCGGACATTCTCGAAGCCGACTTGGCATGGGCCGCGAAGCACGCCAAGGGCTCGAAGGCGTGGGCTATCGTCGAGGCGAAGCGGACGGGGAAGGAAACCGTCGTCACTGACGAGACGACGCCCACCTCGTATACCGTCGCGAACCCGGACGGGTCGCTTACCACCGAGCTGACCCCAGGGCCCGAACGGGTGTGGCGGGGCGGGAAGTGGCAGAAGGTCGACGCCGCTCTGACCGTCGGGCCTGACGGTGGCGTCATGGCGAAGAATCACCCCAAGGGTCTACGTCTGGCGGGCAAAGGCGGCACCAAGGCGCCGTCTCTGGCCGCGGCCAAGGGCGCGAGCCCGAGGGACTTGGTGACGCTGGGGAGTGGCGACGAGGCGGTAACGCTTCAGTGGAAGGGCGGCCTCCCGGCGCCTGCGCTGGACGGCACGACGGCCCGCTACCGCGAGGCCGTGCCCGGGGCGGACGTGATCGTCGAAGCGACGCGTACGGGGTTCGAGCAGTTTGTGGAGATAAGGAAGCGTCCGACTGTCGGCGGATACTCGTACACGCTGCCGGTCAGGACTCCGGGCCTGACGGCGAAGGCGAACGCGGACGGGTCCGTATCGTTCACCGACAAGACGGGCGCCGTACGGGCGACGATGCCCGCGCCTGTCATGTGGGATGCGACTGTGGACGCTCGGTCGGGTGAGCACACTCGCCGAGCACGGGTCGGGATGAAGGTCGTGAACAAGGGGCGTGGCACCGTTGACCTGGTCGTCACCCCCGACCCCGGATTCCTCGCCGACCCGGACACCCGGTACCCAGTGACGGTGGACCCATCGACCTCCGCACTGGCGAACACGTTCGACACCTATGTGCAACAGGGTGAGACGGTCGACTGGTCGACGGACACGGAACTCGACTTCGGTAACCCCGGTACGAAGAACCCCGACGGCACCCCGCGGACGGCGCGGTCCTTCATCACGTGGAACACGTCGGCGATCGCGGACTCGCTGATCCTCGACACGAACCTCGCGCTGTACAACTTCCACTCTGGGAACGACGACTGCACCGCGCAGGGGTGGACCGTGTGGGACACCACCGCGTCGTCGACCGCCTCGCGTTGGACGGCACAGCCGACGTGGAAGCACGAGTATCACTCCTCCACGGAGACCAAGGGCAACCCGGAGTGCGGGGCCGACGGCTGGATCAACGCCGACGTCGATGCGCTCGTGCAGTCATGGGCCTCGGCGAAGGCGACCCGCGGCCATATGGGCCTGCGCGCCGCGAGCGATGACGTCCGCGGGTGGAAGCGGGTCAATTCCGCCAACAACACGGCGAACCAGCCGAAGCTCACGGTGAACTACAACTTCCGGCCCGAGACCGGCACCGCCCAGCAGGCCGGGCCGCCCTTCAAGTCGTATGCCGGTGTGTGGGCAGTGAACACGACCACGCCCATCCTGCGGGACAAGTTCGCCGACAAGGACGGCGACCTCGTCGACGGCACCTTCCAGATCTACGACGCGGCGACGAACACGCCGATCACCACACCGGTCGGGGACGGGGTGATCGTCTCCCCGTTCGTCAAGCCCGGCGAGTGGGCCGCCGCCACGGTACCCGCGGGCCAGCTCAAGAACGGCAAGACGTACAAGTTCCGCAGTTCCCCGTACGACGGCACGCATTACAACACCGAGTGGTCGCCGTGGCGGCAGTTCGTCGTCGACACCACCGCACCGGCGGCCCCGGCGAAGATCACTTCGACCGTCTACCCCGAGGGTGCGTGGACGACGAACAAGGGTGACGGCGCCTTCGACGTAACAGCTCCGTCCGGTGACGATGTCCGAGGCATCGAGAGCCGCACCAACGGTGGCGCCTGGACCACTGAGAAGCCCGCCATCGCCGGCCAGCCCACCACGGTTACGGGCACGCCTGTCGAGCGGGGCATGAACCGTACCGAGGGGCGTGCCATCGACCGGGCGGACAACAAGAGCCCGGAGAAGGTCTACGACTACGGCACCGGCAAGCAGCCGATCAGCGGCGACACCGCCATCCCGGACGGCGGAGCCAGCGAGGACCCCATCCCGGAGGAGGAGCCCTACGAGGCGGTAGACGTGCCCGAGAAGCAGCCGAGCCCGCATGGTGCTCCTCTGGAGCCCGGCAGCCGGGACAGTTGCTATAAGTCCGCAGATTCTGACATCGAGATGTGTCAGAGCCGTAAGTACGACGCCGGGATCGCAAGGGCGGCAATGGCGCTTGCGGCGCCCACTGACTCTCTCGTCCCCTGGTGCAATGATCCGTCGATCGGCGGATACACGCTCACGCGCCGAGAGGGCTGCCACAAAGTCGGCGTCGTGGCCGACTGGTGGCAGGTCAGCAACAACCAGCCGCCCAAGCACATCGGCACCGCCATCTTCCTCGTCCGTGAAGAGATGAAACTGGACAACAAGGGTGAGTGGCACCAGCGGAACTTCATCGCCCCACTTTCCATCGATGGTGCGCTGGGCACGGTGACCCTCGATTACTGGGACGCCACCTGTGGCGGTGACACCGTCTGCGAGCGGCAGTTCGTCGGCCCCGAGTTCACCGGACCCACGTCCTGGACCACCGTCTCGCCGGTCACCCAGCAGACCGTTCAAACCCGCAAGTTCACCTGGAAGACGGCCGCCCTCGGCACGTCCCAGGAGTTCGACCGGGGCAGCTTCCTCGGCTTCAAGGCGTCCGCTGCTCCTGCTTCGGTGAAGGTCACCGAGCCGAGCTGGGTGTTCTGGGACCAGATCCGTTGTGACCAGATGATGCCGAACCCGGCGTCTGTCGGCTGTGTCTTCCCCAAGTACACGCCGACGTTCGAGTTGAAGTACAAGTCCGCCGAGGGGGCGGCGCTGTACTACATGGAGATGCGCGACAAGCTCGACTGGCACCCTGGCAGCAAGGCGCACAACAGTCCGCTGCACCGCGAATTCGACTCGACCAGGCGAGACCGGAACCGCGCTGTCGTCTGCCCGGACAGCGGTCAGTACGCTCTGGTCCTGCATCCTCTGGCAACCGGCGACAGAAAGGGCACCCAGTGCGACGAGTACGCCTTCGCGGCCTCTAAGGAGAGCGGTGGGTCTCAGGCGGGCGTCAGCAACGGTACACAGTGTCTCCAAGCGTATGCCCGCAAGGACGCCGACGGCAAGTGGCGACTTTACGACGACCTGAGGCCGCCGAACACCGTACCCACCTACGCGGAGAAGTGCGCCCGCGCCACCATGGCCGGTGCCCAGAACGAGCGTGCCGGATCCCGCCTCGCGGGCTTCTACACCAGCCAGCGAATCCTGGACAATGATGCGTACTTCATCGATGTCCCCGGTCTGATCAGGCCGTAGCACGCGGTGACAGAAGCCCCCTCTCGCCAGCCTTCGGGAGGGGGCTTCTCGCTTCCTAGTCCCGGATCTTCTCCAGCTTCCAAATGAGGCATCCGGGCGAGCCTTCGTCCAGTCGCGGAACGCGCGAGTATTGGCGCGAGTACGGCATGGGGAGCCCGGACTCCAGGGACTCGGCCATCAGCCCGATCATCTCACTCAGACTTGTCCAGCGGACCGCGGTGACCTCATTGCCCTCATAGTCGATCTCGATGACGTTGCCGTAAGTGCTGCCGGGTCGGTGGTCGATGAGCAGGCTCTCTCCCGTGTGAGTACCGGCAATGGGCAGCCACATCGGGTTCGCCCACGGATCCAGAAGCCAGTGCTCGGGATTCTCTTCACGCTGCTCTCTGAACTCTTCGAGCATGTCCTCCATGTACTCGGGCCCGCCCTTGAGTACGTCAACGTCGTACGGGACATAACCGCCCGGCCAGACGGGGGCTTCGTACAGAGGGGCGCCGGCGTGGATGCCGAGCCACTGTACGAGGTGCGGGTGGAGCGGGTACGGGATGGCGTCCTGGAGGGACTGGATGGCCTCCGCCGAAGCAGGCGGGCGCAGTGCGGAAAGAGAACCCGCGCACTCGTGCTCCTGGAGCCAGGCCTCGATGCGTTCCCATGCGCGTATGAGATCGTCCATCAGCGCATCCTGACACGCGGCCATCAGAGCACCGACGCGATCTCCTCCAGCCGCACCGGCCGCCGCTCGCGGCGCGACAGTTCGCAGGCCTCGGCGATGCGCAGCGCGCGCAGGGCCTCGTGGCCGTCGCAGGGGTTGTCGCGGTCGCCGCGTGCCAGGCGGACGAAGGCGTCGAGTTCGGCTGCGTACGCCGGGGCGAAGCGTTCGAGGAAGCCCGGCCACGGTCTGTCGGCCGCTGGCGGGCCGAGGGGTTCGGTGGAGGTGAGGGGGGTGCGGTCGTCGAGGCCCACCGCGATCTGGTCGCGTTCGCCGGCGAGTTCCATGCGGACGTCGTAGCCCGCGCCGTTGCAGCGGGTGGCGGTCGCGGTGGCGAGGGTGCCGTCGTCCAGGGTGAGGAGCGCGGCCGCCGTGTCGACGTCGCCCGCCTCGCGGAACATGGCGTGCCCGGTGTCGGAGCCGGTCGCGTACACCTCGGTGACCTCGCGGCCGGTGACCCAGCGCAGGATGTCGAAGTCGTGGACCAGGCAGTCGCGGTAGAGGCCCCCGGAGAGCGGCAGGTACGCGGCGGGCGGCGGCGCCGGGTCGGAGGTGATGGCCCGGACGGTGTGCAGCCGGCCGAGCCGGCCGGCGCGCACGGCGTCGCGGGCCGCGCGGTAGCCGGTGTCGAAGCGGCGCATGAAACCGAGTTGGAGCGGGGTACCGGAGGCCTCGACCTCGCGCAGTGCGCGGAGGGTGCCGGGCAGGTCGAGGGCGATGGGCTTCTCGCAGAAGGCGGGCAGGCCGGCGCGGGCCGCGCGGGCGATGAGGTCGGGGTGGGCGGCGGTGGCCGAGGTGATCACGACGGCGTCCACGCCCCAGGCGAAGACGTCGTCGACGGTGGGGGCGGCGGTGGCGCCGGTGATGCCGGCGACCTCGGCAGCCCGGGCCGGGTCGGCGTCGGCGACCACGAGGGAACCGACCTCCGGGTGGCGGCTGAGCACTCCCGCGTGGAAGGCGCCGATACGTCCCGTTCCGATGAGTCCGATGCGCATGGCCCCCAAGGTGGGGCCGGGCTCGGTGCCATGTCAAGCGTTTGTCATGACAACCGGACTTCACGACTTTCCGTCATGATGCCAGGCGGCTACGCTCGGGCCGTGCCCAAGCAGACCCGAGAAGCCCGAGACATGCGCGGAAGCAGCGGACGCGGTGGCGGCGGCGGACGTGACCGCGGCGAGGCCGCCCCCGTCGCACGGCTTCCCCTGAGCGTCGACCGCACCAGCCCGGTCCCGCTCTACTTCCAGCTCTCGCAGCAGCTGGAGGCGGCCATCGAGCGCGGCGCGCTCACCCCGGGCAGCCTCCTCGGCAACGAGATCGACCTGGCCACCCGGCTCGGCCTATCCCGGCCCACCGTCCGCCAGGCCATCCAGGCCCTCGTCGACAAGGGCCTGCTCGTCCGCCGCCGCGGTGTCGGCACCCAGGTCGTACACAGCCAGATCAAGCGCCCGCTGGAGCTCAGCAGCCTGTACGACGACCTGGAGGCGGCCGGCCAGCGCCCCGCCACCATCGTCCTGACCAATCGCCTCCTGCCCGCCACCGCCGAGGTCGCCGCCGCCCTCGGCGTACCGGAGGGCAGCGACGTCCGGTTCCTGGAGCGGCTGCGGTTCGCGCACGACGAGCCCATGGCGCGGCTGCGCAACCACCTGCCGCCCGGCCTGCTCGAACCCGGTTCCGAGGAGCTGGAGGAGACCGGCCTGTACCGGATGATGCGCGGCGCGGGCATCACCCTGCATAGCGCCCGCCAGTCCGTCGGGGCCCGGGCCGCCACCGCGCTGGAGGCGGACCTGCTCTCCGAGGAGCCGGGTGCGCCGCTGCTCACCATGGAGCGCACCAGCTACGACGACACCGGCCGCCCCGTGGAGTTCGGCTCGCACATCTACCGGGCGTCGCGGTACGCCTTCGAGTTCCAGCTCCTGGTGCGGCCCTAGCCTCCCGCACCCGTGCCCGTGCCCGCACCCGTGCCCGTGCCCGTACATCACGTCGTCAGCGAGTAAGAATGTTCGGACAAAGTATTGACGGGTCGTCGCCACCGCCGTAGAAACGCACCCAGCCGCAACCGGGCGGCGCCGGGCACAGAAGGCGGACGACCACCATGCGAACCACCCGCACGGCGGCAGCGGCCCTGCTGGCCGCAGTCGTACTCACCCTCACCACCGCCGGATGCAGCGACTCCGGCGGCAAGAGCGCCGAGAACAAGCCCCCCGCCCCCAGCGGCGGCAACCCCGCCACCACCGCGCGCATGACCATCGCCATGGTCACCCACTCCGGCGAGGGCGACACCTTCTGGGACATCGTCCAGAACGGCGCCGAGCAGGCCGCCGCGAAGGACAACGCCGAGTTCCTCTACGCCGCCGACAAGGACGGCAAGGAACAGGCCCAGCTCATCGACTCGTACGTGGCGAAGAAGGTGGACGGCCTGATCGTCACCCTCGCCAAGCCCGAGGCCGTCAAGGCGTCCGTCGCCAAGGCCGTCGCCGCCGGCCTCCCCGTCATCACCATCAACTCCGGCGGGCAGCACTCCAAGGCCCTCGGCGCCCTCACCCACATCGGCCAGGACGAGAACGTCGCCGGGGAGGCGGTCGGCGCGGAGCTGAACGCACGCGGCAAGAAGAAGGCCCTGTGCGTCATCCACGAGCAGGGAAACGTTTCCCTCGAAGAGCGCTGCGCCGGCGTGAAGAAGACCTTCACGGGCACCGTCGAGAACCTCAACGTCGAAGGCACCAACATGCCCGCCGCCACCTCCTCCATCGAGGCCAAGCTCCAGAGCGCCGACGACATCGACGCCGTCGTCACCCTCGGCGCGCCCTTCGCCGCCGCCTCCGTCAAGGCCAAGCAGAGCGCCGGCTCCGGCGCCGAGATCGACACCTTCGACCTCAACGCGGCCGTCGTCGCCCAGCTCAAGGCCCGGCAGATCGGCTTCGCCGTCGACCAGCAGCCCTACCTCCAGGGCTACCTCGCCGTCGACGCGCTCCGGCTCCACAAGGACAACCTCAACGTCATCGGCGGCGGCAAGCCCGTGCTCACCGGCCCCGCCCTCGTCACCGAGAAGGACGCGGAGCGGCTGGAGGACCTCACCGCCCGCGGGACCCGATGAAAACCGGACACATCGCCATGACCGATACTTGCCCAGTCGTACGGCAAGGACAGCGAACAGAGCAAAAGGGGCACGGCGTCGTGGCAAGGAGTCCAAGGAACCCAAGGAGTCCAAGGAACCCAGGGAATCCAAGGAGTCCGAGGGGTTCGATAGGCCCAAGGGGCCCAAGGGACACGCAGGCGGCAGGAGCGGCGAAGCCCACCCAAGCACGCACCCGGGTACGGTCCCGGACCCGCGCCCTCCGCGCGGCCCTCGCCGCGGTGCTCGGTCTCACCCTCGCCGGCGCCCTCGCCGGCTGCAGCGCCACCGGCGGCAAGCGCGCCGAGGACGCCCGCAAGGCCGCCGCCGCCCAGGGCCGGGCCGCCGTGGACACCCCGCGGTGGACCATCGCCATGGTCACCCACTCCGGCGACGGCGACACCTTCTGGGACATCGTCCAGAGCGGCGCCAAGCAGGCGGCCGTCAAGGACAACATCACCTTCCTCTACGCCCACAGCGACGAGGGACAGCAGCAGGCCCAGCTCGTCGAGTCCTACATCGACAAGAAGGTCGACGGCCTGATCGTCACCCTCGCCAAGCCCGACGCCATGAAGGCGGCCGTCGCCAAGGCCGTCAAGGCGGGCATCCCGGTGATCACCGTGAACTCCGGTGCCGAGCAGTCCAAGGCCCTCGGCGCCCTCACCCACATCGGCCAGGACGAGAACATCGCGGGCGAGGCCGTCGGCGACGAGCTCGACCGGCGCGGCCGCAAGAAGGCCCTGTGCATCCTGCACGAGCAGGGCAACGTCGGCCACGAGCAGCGCTGCGCCGGCGTGCAGAAGACCTTCGACGGCGACGTGCAGAACCTGTACGTCGACGGGACCAACATGCCCGACGTCCAGGCGTCCATCGAGGCCAAGCTCCAGACCGACCGGTCCATCGACGCCGTCGTCACCCTCGGCGCGCCGTTCGCGGACGCCGCCGTCCAGGCGAAGAAGGCCGCGGGCTCCGACGCGGAGGTCGACACCTTCGACCTCAACGCCAAGGTCGCCGCCGGCCTCAAGGCCCGGCAGCTCGGCTTCGCCGTCGACCAGCAGCCCTACCTCCAGGGGTACGAGGCCGTCGACCTGCTGTGGCTGCACCGCTACAACGCCGACGTCCTCGGCGGCGGCAGGCCCGTCCTCACCGGCCCGCAGATCATCACCCAGCAGGACGCCGCCAAGCTCACGGAATACACGGAGCGGGGAACCCGATGACAGCGACCGCACCACCCGTACGGGACAAGGACCGCACGCCCTTCGGCGGTGACGAGCGGCTGCTGCGCACCTCACCGCTGCGCAGGCTGCTCGGCCGCCCAGAGCTGGGCTCCGTCGTCGGAGCCGTGGCCGTCTTCCTCTTCTTCGCACTCGCCGCCGACAGCTTCCTGCGCGCCACCAGCTTCGGCACGGTGCTGTACGCGGCCTCCACCATCGGCATCATGGCCGTGCCGGTCGCGCTGCTGATGATCGGCGGCGAGTTCGACCTGTCGGCCGGTGTGCTGGTCACCACGTCCGCGCTCATCTCGTCGATGTTCAGCTACCAGATGACCGCCAACGTCTGGGTCGGCGTCGCCGTCTCCCTCCTCGTCACCCTCGCCGTCGGCGCGTTCAACGGCGTCATGCTGACCCGCACCAAACTGCCGAGCTTCATCATCACGCTCGGCACCTTCCTGATGCTGACCGGCATGAACCTCGGCTTCACCAAGCTGATCAGCGGCACGGTCTCCACCAAGACCATCGCCGACATGGAGGGCTTCTCCTCCGCCCGGTCCCTCTTCGCCTCGCACGTAACCGTCGGCGGCGTCGACCTCAAGGTCACCATCCTCTGGTGGCTCGCCCTGGTCGCCCTCGCCACCTGGATCCTGCTGCGCACCCGCTTCGGCAACTGGATCTTCGCGGTGGGCGGCAACGCCGACGCCGCCCGCGCGGTCGGCGTCCCCGTCCGTACCACGAAGACCGGCCTCTACATGGGCGTGGCCTTCTGCGCCTGGGTGTCTGGACAGCACCTGCTGTTCTCGTTCGACGTCGTCCAGTCCGGCGAGGGCGTCGGCAACGAGCTGATCTACATCATCGCGGCCGTCATCGGCGGCTGCCTGATCACCGGTGGGTACGGGTCGGCCATCGGCTCGGCGGTCGGCGCGTTCATCTTCGGCATGACCAGCAAGGGCATCGTGTACGCCGAGTGGAACCCGGACTGGTTCAAGTTCTTCCTCGGGGCGATGCTCCTCCTCGCGACCCTGCTCAACGCCTGGGTCCGCAAGCGTGCGGAGGCAACGACATGAGCACCCCCCTCGTGGAGCTCGACGACGTCAGCAAGTACTACGGCAACATCCGGGCCCTGGAGGGCGTCTCCCTCGAGGTCCACGCGGGCGAGATCACCTGCGTCCTCGGCGACAACGGCGCCGGCAAGTCCACCCTCATCAAGATTGTCGCGGGCCTGCACGCCCACGACGGCGGCATCCTGCGCATCGACGGCGAGGAGACCGCCCTCGCCTCCCCGCGCGACGCGCTGGACCGGGGCATCGCCACCGTCTACCAGGACCTGGCCGTCGTCCCGCTCATGCCGGTCTGGCGGAACTTCTTCCTCGGCTCCGAGCCCACCAGGGGCGCCGGCCCCTTCAAGCGCCTCGACGTCGACCTCATGCGCGAGACGACCCGCGCCGAGCTGCTGCGCATGGGCATCGACCTGCGCGACGTCGACCAGCCGATCGGCACCCTCTCGGGCGGCGAGCGGCAGTGCGTGGCCATCGCCCGCGCCGTCCACTTCGGCGCGAAGGTGCTGGTCCTCGACGAGCCGACGGCGGCGCTCGGCGTCAAGCAGTCCGGGGTGGTCCTCAAGTACGTGGCCGCCGCGCGCGACGCGGGGCTGGGCGTGGTCCTCATCACGCACAATCCTCACCACGCGTATCTGGTCGGTGACCGGTTCGTGCTCCTGAAGCGCGGTGTGATGGCCGGCAGCCACACCAAGGACTCCGTCACGCTGGACGAACTGACCCGTCAGATGGCGGGCGGCAGCGAGCTGGAGGACCTCCGCCACGAGCTCGAACGGGCCCCGGCCCCGCACCCCGCCCCCTCCCGCGCCGACGCCCCCGCCACCCCCGGGTCCGAGGCGCCGTAACCCCGCCGCACCGCCGCCCCCGCCCCCGTACCTGGCAGAATCGGGGGCGGCGGGCGCCGTCCGCCGCCGGCTCCGGCGCCCCGCGCACCGCCCGGCCCACCCCCTGACCAGGGACGACAGGACACGTGAGCACGTACCGCGACCCCGCACACCGCGGCTCCGCCCGCGCCACCGTCCTGCGCACCGTCTCCGCCCGCGAACGCCGCTCCCACCTCACCGCGCCCCGGGTGCCCACCGTCGGCATCGACATCGGCGGTACGAAGGTGATGGCGGGCGTCGTCGACGCCGACGGCACCATCCTCGAGCAGGTCAAGACCGAGACGCCCGACAAGTCCAAGAGCCCCAAGGTCGTCGAGGACACCATCACGGAGCTGGTCCTCGACCTCTCCGACCGGCACGACGTCCACGCCGTCGGCATCGGGGCGGCCGGCTGGGTCGACGCCGACCGCAGCCGCGTCCTGTTCGCCCCGCACCTCGCCTGGCGCAACGAGCCGCTGCGCGACGCCCTCCAGGCCCGCCTCGCCGTCCCCGTCATGGTCGACAACGACGCCAACACCGCCGCCTGGGCCGAGTGGCGCTTCGGCGCCGGCCGCGGCGAGGACCACCTCGTCATGATCACGCTCGGCACCGGCATCGGCGGCGCCATCCTGGAGGACGGCCGGGTCAAGCGCGGCAAGTACGGGGTCGCCGGCGAGTTCGGGCACATGCAGGTGGTCCCCGGCGGCCACCGCTGCCCGTGCGGCAACCGCGGCTGCTGGGAGCAGTACAGCTCCGGCAACGCCCTGGTACGGGAGGCCCGCGAGCTCGCGGCGGCCGACTCGCCGGTCGCGTACAACATCATCGAGCGCGTCAAGGGCTCCGTCCCCGACATCACCGGGCCGCTCATCACCGAGCTCGCCCGCGAGGGCGACGCCATGTGCGTGGAGCTGTTCCAGGACATCGGCCAGTGGCTCGGCGTCGGCATCGCCAACCTCGCGGCCGCCCTCGACCCGTCCTGCTTCGTCATCGGCGGCGGCGTCAGCGCCGCCGACGACCTGCTCATCGGCCCCGCCCGGGACGCCTTCCGCCGCCATCTCACCGGCCGGGGCTACCGCCCCGAGGCCCGGATCGCCAAGGCCCAGCTCGGCCCCGAGGCCGGCATGGTCGGCGCCGCCGACCTCGCCCGGCTCGTCGCCCGCCGCTTCCGCCGCGCCAACCGCCGCCGCGTCGAACGCCACGAGCGGTACGAGCGCTACGCCCAGGCGCTCCGCGGCGCCCGCTCCACCGAGGAGCCGCAGCCATGACCACCCTTCTCGACCAGACCGCCCCCACGCCCGAGCCGGCCTCCGGGCGCCCCGCCGCGGAGGACCGGCGGCACATGATCCGCCGCCGCTGGGTGACCGCGGTCGTCATCGCCCTGCTCATCGGCATCCCGGCCGGCTACCTCGTCATCTCCGCCGAGCAGAGCCGCGACAGCGGCCGCGACAAGCAGGCCGAGTCCTCCGCCACCGGCCTGCGCGACAGCTGGCCGTCCAAGATGAAGCGCCGCGTCTTCGAGGTGCCGATCCCCGGCAACGCCACCGACGTGGCCTACTTCGAGACCAGCAACTGGAAGTCGAGCCGGCTGTACGTGCAGTTCACGACGGACGCCTCGGGGCTCGACGACTTCCTCCAGGACGTCGGCAGCAGCCGTTCCGAACTGGTCGCGGACCAGATCACGATCGGCGAGCGCGACGCCGACACGGTCGGCTGGAGCTTCCCCGACGCGCACGACTGGGCCGGAACCACGCACCGGCGGCCCGACCCGCGACCCACCCGCGACATCACGGTCGACCTCACCGACCCGGCCGCCCCGCGCGTGTACGTCGTCTCCACCGCGACCCCGTGACCAGGCCGCCGCGCGGCTACGAGCGGGGGATCTGGCAGGCCCCGCTGCCTTCCTGGCCCTTGGGCGGCGGGGCGCCCTTCGGCCAGGCGAGTCCGACGAAGGTCGGCCGCTCACCGCGTACCTCCGGATCGAGCCTGACCACGGCGACGGCCTTGTTGTAGGCGTTGCCCTTGTTGTCGATGCAGATCCAGCCGCTGACCCCGTCGACCTTGTGCACCCCCCGCAGGGCGTTCCAGTCGGTGCCGATCTCCCGCAGGGTGGGGATGTAGCCGCTCTTGCGGCCCTCCGTGTGCAGCCGGATCCCCGCGATGGCGGTCTTGGCGGAGTCGTGTACGGACACGGTGCGCGAGTCGTAGATGTCGGCGGGCCCGATCGGCCCGACGGGCGGCGGCGCCGCCAGCCGCCGCATCAGCTCGCGGACCACGGCCGGTGAACCGCCCGTCTCGGGCGGCCGGGGCTTCCTGCTGAGCCAGCCGTCGGGGTGCGAGACGGACGTGTACAGGACGGTCACCTTGCCCTCCCAGCTGCCCCCGTCCCCGCGCAGGCCGCGCAGGGCGTCCCAGTCGAGCTTCCGGTCCGAGTACAGCGTGGACGCCCCGGACCCGCTGACCACCGTGAACGGCTCCGCCTTGCACGGGCGGTTCCTGGCCAGCTCGTTGAGGAACTGCCGCAGATGGGTGGGCCGGCCGGCGAAGTAGACGGTGTTGACCTGCGGCCGCAGCACGCAGATGTCCGTGGCCATCCGCTTGAACTCGCCAGCCAGCGCGCCCTCGGCGTCCGTCCCCTCGGATTCGAAGGGCATCGGCTCGTGCGGCGACTTCCGCAGCTTCCCCTCGTACGCCTGCAGGAGCGACTCGTTGTACGGGTCCGACGGCCTGGTGTCCTTGACCAGGATGGCGTGTTCGAGGTCCAGGTTCCGATCGAAGTGCACCAGGGCGTCCGCCTGGTCGCTGTTGGTGGGCGCGATCCGGGCGAACAGGGGATAGCCGGTGAACTCGTCGCCGGTGATGGGCCCGCCGACGACCGGGATCTTCTTCACCTTGGTCAGGTACGCGATGGCCTCGGCGGTCGGCCGCACGCTGAGGTCGAAACCGAAGACGGTACGGAGGTTGTGCTTCTTGTCCGCGGCGAGGGCGGCCACCTGGTCGGCGACCGGCCGCCACTGGTCGCGGTCCTTGCCGGGGTTGGCGAGGACGAGGCGGATCTTGGGCTGTTCGCCGCCGCTCTGTTTCTCGGACGTGGTGGCGCCGTTGGCGAAGTACTGCGCGATGTAGGCGCCCTGCACCTCGTGCAGGATCTGCCGCCTGACCGGTTCGTGGTCGGAGGTCATCGGGATCATCAGGGCGATGGTGACGTGCGGCTGGCCGTCGATACGGTCGTTCTCCTCCTTGATGCGCTTCATGACCTCGGCGAGGTCGTCCATGAAGGGCTTGCCGCCGCCGTCGCTGACCCCGATGCACTCGCCCTTGGCGGTGTGCAGGCCCGGGCCGCACGGGTCGGGGTCCTCGGGGCCGTACCGGTCCCACAGGAACCACGCGCCCACCAGCGCGAGGACCACGCCCAAGGCGAGCGCCGCCATGGTCACCGGGCCGTGCCCGGGCCTGACCGGAGTGTCCGTCACCGCCCCTCCCCTGAGGTGCTCGGCCGTGCGCCGGATGCCGCCTCCCGCACCGTCACCCGCAGCAGCCGCCGCTCGCGCACGTCGCCTTCCAGGCGCAGGGTCCAGGTGTTGAGGAGGGCTTCGAGCTCGTCGAGGGGCGCCGCCGTGAGCGGCGCGCCCGCGTCGTCGTCGCTCACCACCAGGACCACGGGATGGGTGGCCGTACGCCGCCCCACGACGCGGCGCAGGGTCCGGTAGGCGGCGAGGTAGGTGTCGAGGACGGCCCGGCCCTGCGCGTCGTGCACCCGCAGGAGCATCAGCGGGGGCTGGTTCCGGTTGAGCCGGCGCAGCAGGCCGTAGTGGGCGTCGATGTCCGCGAGGAAGGCGGCGATGAGGAACTCGTTGCGGTTCTCCACGCGGGCCGCCTCCGCCCCGGCCTCCTCCGCGCGGACGTCCTCCGGGTCGTCGGGGCGGGGCGGGCGGGGGCGGAAGAAGTGGAACAGCCGGATGGCGATCGCCTCCCGGTTGGAGAACGCGCCGCCCTTCTGCACCCTCAGGGCCCGCCCCCACCACCGCAGGGCCACCCGGTCGGGCCGCGGCCGCCCGGTCAGGAAGCGCACCAGCGTGGAGAGCATCGCCAGGAGGCTGCCGACCGTGCCGGTGCCCGCCAGCGGCACCTCGAGCTCGCGTAACAGCTGGTCCCGCTGCGGCGGCTCCTCCTGCCGCCTCCGGCTCAGATCGCGCACCAGGGCGCGGTGCGCGTACTGCAGCCGGTCCAGGCCGAGATCGGCGTGGTCGGCGGCCCAGGTGTGCGCGAGGAGCCCGAGGTGCAGGCGCGGAAAGGCCGGGGCCCGCCAACCGGCGGGCCCGCCCAGCCCGGACATCCGGGTCGACAGGTACCAGAAGGAGTCCGCGACCCCGTTCTCGACCGGGACCTCGGGCACGTTCACCGGCAGCCGCTCCGCGTACGTGTGGCGCAGGCTCCACAGCAGGTCGTTCTGCTGCGTCCGGTCGAGCCCCACGACCTCGATGACGGGCGGCCCGCCCTTGCGCCGCAGCCTGCTCCCCACGCTCGGCCGGTTCCGCGGCTCCATCAGCAGCCCGGAGACGACGCGGGCGAGGACGCGCTCGTACGTCACCCACTTCCCCCGTCCTCGCGGCCGCCCCACCGAAGCCCCATGTGCACCGGCAGCCCCGCGTTGTTGGCGGCCATGTGTATCCGGAGCTCCCCGTACTGGCAAGGGGGAGGGAGCCGAGGCTCCGGTGATTGGCGCGATCTGGTGCCTGTGCCGGGCGCCCCGCGCGGCCGCGAACGGGTGCCTTCCGCACGCTCACCTGACCTGCCGGGCAGGAGTCGTCGACGTGGTGTCGGTCAGCGGCTTCCGGGAGTAGGAGCGGAGCACGAGGGACGTGGTGACGGGGCCGTAACGGGCGAGTGCGTCGACGACTTCTTCGAGGCGCCCCGCCTGCGGGCAGTAGACGTCGAACAGGAGACAGTCCTCTCCGGTGACCCGGAGGGTGGAGACGATCTCGGGGGTCCGGGAGGCGAAGTCCAGCGCGCGTGCGAGCTGGGCGTGCGTGGTACGCAGCCGGATGACCGCCTGGATGTTCAGCCCGAGGGCTGCCGGGTCGACCACGGCTCGGTAGCCGGTGATGACGCCGTTCTTCTCCAGCCGCTGGATGCGTGCGCTGGCCGCGGGCTGCGAGAGTCCGACGCGGCGTCCCACTTCCGCGCCGGTCAATCGGCCCTCGGTCTGCAGCAGGGCGAGAATGTCCCGGTCTATCCGGTCGAGTGATTCCATCGTTGTCCGCTTCATTTTCTTTGTGATCACTTGCGTCACTGCCGCCGCCTCGATGCATGCCACAGAATCTGCGCCGGGTGCTCCCGTGATCGTAGGGAGCGGCGAGTGGAAGGGTGGTGGGCAGTGACCGCGTACGTCGTCATCCCGGGCATCGACGGCTCGGACGGGCAGCACTGGCAGACAGTGTGGGAGCGGGAGTGGGGCGCCTCGGCGGTGAGGATCTCCCCCGCCTCGTGGGGTGCCCCCGATCTGGATGACTGGGTCGACGCCGTCCAGGTGGCGTACGACGATGCTTCCCGGCGGGGCGGCCCGGTTGTACTGGTCGCCCACAGCCTGGGCTGCTGGGCGGCGGCGACGTGGCTGAACGGGAACCCCTCACGGCTGACGGGCGGCGCCTTCCTGGTCGCGCCGCCCGACCCGTCCGGGCCGGCGTTCCCACGCCAGGCGGCCGCGACGTTCACCGGGGTGTCGGCGCAACCGCTGCTGTGCCCGGCCCTGGTGGTGGGCAGCGACAACGACCCGTACTGCACTCCCGGGGCTGCCGCAGGCTTTGCGGCGCGGTGGGGGGCCCGGTGGCACCTGGCGGAGGCGTGCGGACACATCAACTCCGCCAGCGACCTGGGCCCCTGGCAGCACGGCCGTGCACTCCTCGACTCGCTGACCGAGGGGTGAGTCCCCGGAAGGGGGGGTCTCTCCGGATTCGCCGGACCCGCGACGGACCGGCGGTCTACCGTACCGGCGTGCCGCGAGGCCTGCCGCGGTCGTGTGAGGAGGAATCGTCCTGTGTCATCGCCCTGTGACCCCGAGTACGCCCCCGCCGGTGATGTGGGCGCAGCCCTCATGATGATCGACTCTCAGCTCAAGGCCGTCTATGCCGGCAGGACCGAGATCGACGCCGAGCAGCGCGAGTTGATCGATCAGTACACCGCGTCCCTGACGCGCGGGGAATTCCACGACCTGCTGGACGGCGCGTGCACGCTCATCTACATGTTCATGAGGTGGCTGCGGATGGCCTACGAGAACCACGGCAAGGACGTCATCGAGTACGTCGTGCCGAGCCTCGTGGACACCATGCGCAACATGCCCAAGAGCTTCCCTCCCGAGAACATCCCCACCATGGCGGGCCTGGTCATCGCGGCGGGCACCGGCCTGAGCCCCAGCCTCTGGCGCAAGCACCTCGGGGACTGGCCCCAGGAGGAGATGACCTCTCTGGAAGGCACCGCCGTCCTGCTTGCGGAGCACATCAACCGGATCACCGACGACCACGACTTCGCCACCCGGCTGATCACGGGAGCCCTGTCCCGCGCCGGCGAGGACTGACGCGCCCTCGGCGGCCGCAGGGCCGCCCCGGCTCGCCGCCGCGACAGCGGCCTCCGCAGGGCCCGCTTGTACCATGCCCAGGCAAACCGGACGCGGAAGACCCGCGTCCGGCGCTGGAACACGGGGAGGCCTGGCGGGTGCCCCACCCCCGGCCGTGGGAGATCGTGAGATGTGGGAGCGTTAGCGGGTGAGTACGACGAAGACCGAAACCCTGCAATACCGCTTTGACGGCCCGGAAGACGCCCCTGTACTGATCATGGGGCCGTCCCTCGGTACCACCTGGCACATGTGGGACCGGCAGATACCCGAGCTCACCCGCCAGTGGAGGGTCCTCCGCTTCGACCTGCCCGGGCACGGCGGTGCCCCCGCCGAACCCGCGTCCGCGGTCTCCGAGCTGACCGACCGGCTCCTCGCCACGCTCGACGGGCTCGGCGTCCACCGCTTCGGGTACGTGGGCTGCTCCATCGGCGGGGCCATCGGCACCGACCTCGCGCTGCGGGCCCCGCACCGGCTCGCCTCGCTCGCGCTGGTCGCCTCCTCGCCCCGGTTCGGCACCGCCGACGAGTTCCGCCGGCGCGGTGTGATCGTCCGCACCAACGGCCTCGACCCGATGGCCCGCACGGCGCCCGAGCGCTGGTTCACGCCCGGCTTCGCCGCCGCGCAGCCCGCCATCGTCGAGTGGGCCGTGCAGATGGTGCGGACGACCGACCCCGGCTGCTACGTCGCCGCCTGCGAGGCGCTCGCCGCCTTCGACGTGCGTGCCGAACTCGGCCGCGTCGGGGTGCCCACGCTCGTGCTGGTCGGCTCGGAGGACACCGTCACCGGCCCCGCCGAGGCCCGGACCCTGGTCGCCGGCATCCCGGACGCCCGCCTCGCGGTGGTGCCCGGTGCGTCGCACCTGGCGCCCGTGGAGCAGCCCGCCGCCGTCACGGACCTGCTGGTACGCCACTTCTCGACCTCCTGGCAGGACACCATGGCCGCCCTCGCGGCGCCGCCCGTGATGCCCGCCATCGCCGCCACGGCCCCGCACGCCGGGCCCCTCGCACCGCCCGCGCCCGCACCGCCCGCGCCCGTCGTGCCGGCGCCCGTCGTGCCCGGCGCCGCAGTCTCCGCCGCCGCGCCGGCACCCGCACCGGGTGCGCCCGCCGCCCCGGTCACCGCCGTCGCCGTGCCGCCCGCGGCGCCGGCCGCCGCGTCGGCCGGCCCAGTCGTCACCGCGCCCGTCGTCGTACCCCCCGTCGCCCCCGTCGTCACCGCCCCCGCTGCCGCCGCGGCGCCGGAACCGGCACCCGCCGGGCGGCCCGACCCGTACGACGCGGGCATGAAGGTGCGGCGCGAGGTCCTCGGGGACGCGCACGTGGACCGTGCCACGGCCGCCGCCGACGACTTCACCCGCGACTTCCAGGAGCTGATCACCCGCTACGCCTGGGGCGAGGTGTGGACCCGCGAGGGCCTCGACCGCCGCACCCGCAGCGTGGTCACCCTCACGGCTCTGGTCGCGGGCGGCCACCTGGAGGAGCTCGCCTTCCACACCCGCGCCGCCCTGCGCAACGGCCTGTCGCCCGCCGAGATCATGGAGGTGCTCCTCCAGACCGCCGTCTACTGCGGCGTCCCGGCGGCCAACTCGGCCTTCAAGGTGGCCCAGCAGGTGATCCGCGAGGAGACGACACCACCCGAGGCGTAATCGTCCGAGGCGTAAGAGGATGCCCTCATGGAGCCGAAGCTGAAGCTGACCAAGAAGTCCCACGCCTGCGTCCGGCTGGAGAAGGACGGGCGGACCCTCGTCATCGACCCGGGCGGGTTCAGCGAGCACGACGCCGCGCTCGGCGCCGACGCGATCCTGGTCACCCACGAGCACCCGGACCACTTCGACGAGGACCGCCTCCGCGCGGCCCTGGAGTCGCACCCCGGCGCCGAGATCTGGACGCTGCGCAGCGTGGCGGAGCAGATCTCGGCGGCCTTCCCCGGCCGGGTCCACACCGTCGGCCACGGTGACACCTTCACCGCGGCCGGCTTCGACGTGCAGGTGCACGGCGAGCTGCACGCCGTGATCCACCCGGACATCCCGAGGATCACCAACATCGGGTTCCTGGTCGAGGACTCCCTCTTCCACCCCGGCGACGCGCTCACCGTGCCCGACCGGCCGGTCGAGACGCTGATGCTCCCCGTCATGGCCCCCTGGAACAAGATCTCCGAGGTCATCGACTACGTCCGCGAGGTCAAGCCGCAGCGCGCCATCGACATCCACGACGCCCTGCTCACCGACCTCGCCCGGCCGATCTACGACCGCCAGATCGGCGCCCTGGGCGGTACGGTCCACGGCCGGCTGACCCCGGGGGACTCCACCGACCTCTGACGGCCGCCGCCGGGTCCGCCAGCGGCTCCGCCGCCGGCTGTCGGTGCCCCCGGTTAGGCTTGCCGTCATGCGCATCGCCACCTGGAACGTCAATTCGATCACCGCCCGGCTGCCCCGGCTGCTGGCCTGGCTGGAGAGCAGCGGCACGGACGTGCTGTGCATCCAGGAGACCAAGTGCACCGCCGAGCAGTTCCCCACCGAGGAGCTGCGCGCCCTCGGCTACGAGTCGTCGGTGCACGCGACCGGGCGGTGGAACGGCGTGGCCTTGGTCTCCCGGGTCGGCCTGGAGGACGTCGTCCACGGCCTGCCCGGCGGCCCCGAGTACGAGGGCGTCGCCGAGCCCCGCGCCATCTCCGGCACCTGCGGCCCGGTGCGCGTCTGGTCGGTGTACGTGCCCAACGGCCGCGAGGTCGCCCACGACCACTACGCGTACAAGCTGCGCTGGCTGGAGGCGCTCCAGGCGGCGGTCGCCGAGGACGCGGCGGGCCCGCGCCCCTTCGCGGTGCTCGGCGACTTCAACATCGCGCCGACGGACGACGACGTCTTCGACGCCGCCGCCTTCGAGGGCTCCACGCACGTCACCCCGCCGGAGCGCGCCGCGCTCGCCGGGCTGCGCGAGACCGGGCTCGACGACATCGTGCCGCGCCCGCTCAAGTACGACCACCCGTTCACGTACTGGGACTACCGCCAGCTCTGCTTCCCGAAGAACCGCGGCATGCGCATCGACCTGGTGTACGGCAACAAGCCGTTCGCCGACGCGGTCAAGGACGGCTACGTCGACCGCGAGGAGCGCAAGGGCAAGGGCGCGTCCGACCACGCACCGGTCGTCGTCGACCTCGACGTGTAGCGACATGTAGCGACGTGTAGCGACGCGTGGCCCGACGCATAGCGCGCGCCCTGTAGTGCCGCCGACCGGTTCGGTGCGACGCTGGTCGGTATGGACATCCCCTTCCTGGACACCTGGCGCAAGCGGCGCGGCGATGGGCGCGCCCCCTCCGCCGCGGACGGCGGCGACCCGGACGGCGTGGCCAACATGCTCGCCGAGTGCGCGCTGCTGCGCGCCAGGGTCCAGGAGTTGGGGGTCCGGCTCGACGACACCCCGCGCTCCCTGGAGGCGATCGACCAGCTGCCGCCGCGCTGGCGCGACGACCCGGAGGAGCTGCCCTGGCTCGGCAACGACGCGGGCCTGTACCTCGGTACGGTCATCGTACGGACGGTGCCCGGCGCGTCCTGGCACCTGACGCCGGCCGGCCATCCGGTGGTCACGCTCGCCTCCGGGCGGGAGATCCATGTCGTCGAGGCCGGGCTGGAGTGGGCGATGAGCGGCTCGCCCCAGTTGTCCCAGGTGTACGCCGAAGCGGCCGAGGCCTGACAGGGCATCGCTCTGTGTAAATACGGCTTTTGAGGCTTACGCCGTCTTTATGCGTGTCGGTAGTGTGAAGTCCCTTTCGCGGCTGGATAGTTTGCGCTGACCTCGACACAGCGAGCAAGGGGCAGGGCAGCGCATGGCCGTCGATCCGTTGATCGAGCTGCGGGACGTCAACAAGTACTACGGGCAGTTGCACGTCCTGCAGGACATCAATCTCGCCGTCGGCCGCGGGGAGGTGGTGGTGGTCATCGGCCCGTCCGGCTCGGGCAAGTCGACCCTCTGCCGGACCATCAACCGGCTGGAGCCCATCGAGTCGGGCACCATCACCCTCGACGGGGAGAAGCTCCCCGAGGAGGGCAAGGCCCTGGCCGCGCTGCGCGCCGATGTCGGCATGGTCTTCCAGTCGTTCAACCTCTTCGCGCACAAGACCGTGCTGGAGAACGTCTCCCTCGCCCCGATAAAGGTCCGTCGGCGCAGGAAGGACGACGCCGACCGCCGCTCCCGCGAACTGCTGGACCGCGTCGGCCTCGCCGCCCACGCCGAGAAGTACCCGGCGCAGCTCTCCGGCGGCCAGCAACAGCGGGTGGCCATCGCCCGGGCCCTCGCCATGGACCCCAAGGTGATGCTCTTCGACGAGCCGACCTCCGCCCTCGACCCCGAGATGATCAACGAGGTCCTGGAGGTCATGCAGCAGCTCGCGCGCGACGGCATGACCATGGTCGTCGTCACCCACGAGATGGGCTTCGCCCGCTCCGCCGCCAACCGCGTCGTCTTCATGGCCGACGGCCGGATCGTCGAGGACCGCACCCCCGAGGAGTTCTTCACCGCCCCGAGCAGCGAGCGCGCCAAGGACTTCCTCTCCAAGATCCTCAAGCACTGACAGGGGGTGTACGACGATGACGCGCACGCGACACGCCCTCGTGGCCCTCGTGCTGGTGCTGCTCGCCACCGCGGCCACCGCCTGCGGCAAGGACGGCAGCCCCCCGGTCAAGGGGCCGCAGCCCGATGAGCTGCCCGTCTACCGGGTGGCGACCGGCTTCCGGCTGCCCGACTCGCCGACCTGGAACCGCGCCAAGCGCCGCGGCCACCTGGTCGTCGGAGCCAAGGAGGACCAGCCGTACCTGGGGGAGAAGGACCCGGCCACCGGCCGCTACTTCGGCTTCGACATCGAGATCGCCCGGATGACCGCCGCCTCCCTCGGCTTCGACCCGGACACCATCGAGTTCCGGACCATCGCCTCCGCCAACCGCGAGACCGCCCTCCAGAACGGCCAGGTCGACTACTACGTCGGCACCTACACCATCAACGACAACCGCAAGAAGCTCGTCGGCTTCGCCGGGCCCTACTACATGGCCGGCCAGTCCCTCCTCGTCCGCACCGACGAGGACGACATCGAGGGCCCCCGGGACCTCGCCGGCAAGCGGGTCTGCTCGGCCGCCGGCTCCACCCCCTACCAGCGCATCGCCGCCGAGTACCCCGACGCCGACCTCGTCGCGTACGACACGTACGCCGTCTGCGTCGACAACCTGCTGACCTTCCAGGTCGACGCCGTCACCACCGACGACACCATCCTGCTCGGCTTCGCCGCCAAGGCCCCCGACGAGCTGAAGGTCGTCGGCAAGCCCTTCTCCGAGGAGCCGTACGGCATCGGCGTCCCGCGCTCCGACAACGCGCTGCGGTTCGCCGTCGACGACGCCCTCGCGGCCAACGAGAGGAACGGCAACTGGAAGAAGGCGTACGACGCCACGCTCGGCCTCTCCGGCGTCCCGGCGCCGAAGCCGCCGGCCATCGACCGCTACCCGGCGAGCTGAGGAGGCAGCAGTCATGGACGTACTGACAGAGAACTGGTCCGTCTACGGTGAGGGGTTCCTCGGCACCGTCGAACTCACCGTCTACTCCTCGCTCCTCGCGCTCGTGCTCGGCTTCGTCATGGCGTCGTTCCGCGTCGCGCCCGTCCGCGCGCTGCGCGCCTTCGGCGCCGCGTGGGTGACGGTCCTGCGCAACACCCCCCTCACCCTCCTCTTCTTCGCCGTCCTCCTCGGCCTGCCGCGCTTCGGGCTGGTCCTTCCCTTCACGCTCTTCGCGGTCATCGCACTCGGCTGCTACACCTCCGCCTTCATCTGCGAGGCGCTGCGCTCCGGCATCAACACCGTGCCGACGGGCCAGGGCGAGGCGGCCCGGAGCCTGGGCATGACCTTCAGCCAGACGCTGGGCAACGTCGTCCTGCCGCAGGCCTTCCGCACGGTCATCCCGCCCGTCGGCTCCACCCTCATCGCCCTCGCCAAGAACTCCGCGATCGCGGGCGCGTTCAGCGTCACCGAGCTCCTCGGGACGTACCGCACCCTCAACGAGCTGGGCTACAGCATCATCTGGACCTTCATCTGGATCGCCGTGGGGTACCTGATCGTCACCCTCACCATCAGCACGCTCTTCAACGTGCTGGAGAAGCGCTGGGGAGTCGCCCGATGACCACCACCGCCCTCTACGACATCCCGGGGCCCAGGGCCCGGCGCCGGCACCTCACCTACGGGCTGGTCGCCACCGCCGCGATCCTCGCCCTCGTCGGCTGGGTCGTCCACCTGCTCTTCGACACCGAGCAGTTCACGTACGCCAAGTGGAACCCGTTCGCGTACGAGGGCATCCAGGAGCTCCTGCTGCGCGGGCTGGGCAACACGCTCAAGGCGTTCGCACTCGCGGCGGTGCTGTCGCTCGCGCTGGGCGCGGTGCTCGCCCTCGGGCGCCTCTCCGCGCACCGGGTCTTGCGCTGGGCGGCCACGCTCGTGGTCGAGTTCTTCCGCGCCATGCCCGTCCTGGTGATGATCTTCTTCATCTTCGTGGCGCTGCGGGTACACCCGCTGCCCGCGCTCGTCGCCGGACTGACGCTCTACAACGGCTCGGTCCTCGCCGAGGTGTTCCGTACCGGCGTCAACTCCGTGGAGCGCGGGCAGCGGGAGGCCGCGTACTCGCTCGGCATGCGCAAAACGCAGGTGATGACGTACGTCCTGGTGCCGCAGGGCGTGCGCGCCATGCTGCCCGCCATCATCAGCCAGCTGGTGGTCGCCCTGAAGGACACCTCGCTCGGCTTCCTCATCACCTACGAGGAGTTCCTCCACGCGGGCAAGCTGATCGCGTCCAACCTCGACTACGATCTGCCGTTCATCCCCGTGGTGATGGTGATCTCGCCGATCTACATCGGGATGTGCATGCTGCTCTCCTGGTTCGCCACCTGGGTGGCGCGCAAGGAGCGCCGCAGCCCCAAGACCGAGGGAGTGGAGGTCGCACCGCCGTCCGAACCGGGGCCCCTGCTCCCCGGGAGGCCCGCCAAGCCCTAGAGGGCCAACCCCGCCCGGCAGCGGCCGGAGATCACTCCTCGCGCAGCGGCACCGACACGTACGACGGGTCGGACGCCGGCGAGGAGAAGGTCAGCCGCGCGCCGGACGGGTTGTGCTCGATGTACAGCGGGTCGACCGTGTCGACGACCAGCGCGAGCCGGTGGCCGGCCGGCACGTCGTACGCCGTGGAGAACAGCTCCAGGTCCACGGCGAACGGCTTGCCGGGCGTCTTGTCGTGGAAGGTGTACGGCGCGTTGCTGACCAGCTTGCCCACGCCGAGCGGGCCCACGTCGTAGAGGTACGCGACGAGGGTGCCGCTCGACGCGGTGCTGGTGACCGTGGTGTGCAGCTTCGCCGTGCCCCGGACGCGCTGGGCGGAGTCGTACCGCTCGGACTGCCATACGCCGGCGAAGGCGCGGGGGAGGAGCGGGATGGAGGCGACCGGCGGGAGCTTGAGGAACTGGTCGAGGGCGTTGGACAGCATGACGATGCCGCCGTTGGCGCCCGAGTCGACGTTCGCGTACACCTTCTGGCCGTCCGCCAGGGCGATCTTGCGCTCGGTCGCGCCGACCGACTTCCAGTCGGGGTAGCCCTCGTAGCCGCCGCCGGAACGGGACTTCAGCTGGACCGGCCGCTCCCGGTCGATGCCGTTGGCCGCGCCCTTGAGGTGGTGGTCGAACCAGCGGTGGGCGTTGGTCCAGGTGTCGTTGGGAAGGCCCAGCAGGCCGGTCGCCTCGGCCGTGGCGTGGTCGCCGGGGCGCAGCTCCAGGCGCTTGGGGCCGGTGAGCTTCTCGTAGAAGGAGGCGTACTGGTTGGGCGGGAAGATGGTGTCGCCCCAGGCGTTGCCGAGCATGATGGCGGTGCCGTTGGCGTTGAACCGGTCGAGGTACGTGACGGGGGAGCGCTTGGCGCCCCAGGCGATCATCTCGTCCTCGCGGTCCAGGTTGGAGGCGAGGAAGTCCTTGAGCGTCTGCTGGAGTTCGGCGCTGGGGCGGCCGGTGAGGTAACCGGTGCCGCCGAGCATCGCGGCGGCCTGGAGGTGCTGCGTACGGCCGCTGTAGATCGAGTCGATGAGGTCGGCCCAGCCGCTCATCGCCACCACGGCCTTGACGCGCTTGTCGTGGGCGGCGGCGAGCAGACTGATGCCCGCGCCGTAGCTGACGCCCGCCATGCCGACGCGCTCGGGGTCGGCGGGGGTGTGGGCCAGCGCCCAGTCGATGACCTTGGAGGCGTCGGCGACGTCCGGCGGGCCCGCGACCTCGATGTGTCCGCCGGACTGCCAGAAGCCGCGCGAGTTGTAGCTGACCACCACATAGCCGGCGTCGGCGAGCTTCCTCGCCTGGGCGAGGTACTCGATCTGGGGCATGGACCAGCTGGTCGGCAGCACGATCACCGGGTAGCGGCGGGTGCCGTCGGAGTCCGCGGGCGTGACCACGTTGGCCTTGAGCACGGTGCCGCCGTCACCGGTGATGTCGACGAACCGTATACCGCCGGTCGTCTCGGTGGCGGCGGCGGTGGGCGCGAACCCCAGGGCCGTTCCGGCCAGCAGGGCGGCCGAGGCGGCGCCGGTCGTCGTCGTGCGCAGGGCTGTACGCAGGGCGGTGCGCGGCTTTCCCACGGTTCGTTCCCCCATCGTCGGTCAACGCTTGAAAGGTGAACCGAAGGAAAACACGGCGGGCTTACCCGAAGTAACCCGTCGGTAAGTTACGCAGTGGTAACGATTATTGGACGACGTGTCAACGAGGGGCGCGGCGGGCCCGGCCGCTGGCGGTCAGCGCAGGGCGCTCTTCGCCTGCCAGTCGGCCCAGGAGAGGTTCCACTCGCCGTAGCCGTTGTTCAGCGCCTGGGTGCCCTTCGCGTCGCCGCCCGTCACCTCGAACGGGTCGCCGACCTGCACCTGCTCGTACAGCGACCGGGCGTCGGCGGTCGTCATGCCGAGGCAGCCGGAGCTCTTGTTGGCGTTGCCCATGTAGCGGGCGTTCCACGGCGCGGCGTGCGCGTACATCCCCGACCAGGTCAGCCGCATCGAGTAGTCGACCATCTTGTCGTACGCGTCGCCCAGGCCGACCGTCTCGGAGCGCATGTTGATCGTGCCCTCCTTCGACATCAGGACCGTCTTGCCGCGCCACGACGCCTTCTCGCCGCCCGGCGTGCCGCCCGACATGGGCAGGTCCTTCACCACCTGGCCGTCCCGCAGCAGCTTCAGCCGATGGGTGTCGAGGTCGGCCTTCACCACCTGGTTCCTGCCGATGGTGAAGGTCGTCGCGTAGTCGCGTACGAACCAGCCGCCGGACCCGCCGGTGTCGATGCCGTTCAGCTCCGCGTTCAGGGTGACCTTGGTGCCGGGCTGCCAGTACTGCTTCGGGCGCCAGTCGACCCGGTCCTTGCCCGACCAGTCCTGCATCCAGCCCCACGAGCCGGTGGTGTTGTTCGACGTCGTCACCTTGAGGTGCTTCTCCACCTCGGCCTTGTTCTTCACCGGGTGGTCGAAGACGATCGACAGCGGCTGGCCGATGCCGACCGTGGTGTTCTTGCCCGGGGCCAGCGTCAGCTTGTTCACCTTGCCGGCGGCGGCGGTGGTGAAGCCCGCCGTGGCCGTGCCGCCGTTCGCGTCCCGCGCCTGGACCGTGTAACCGGTGCCGGGGGCCGCTTTCCGTGCCGACGTCCAGGACTTCCCGTCGGCGGAGAGCGTGCCGGTGAGCGTGGCGCCCTGGGAGTCGGTGACCGTGACCTGCTTCAGGGTGCCCTCGGCGAGCGTGACGCGGACCGGCTCACCCGCGCGGGCCTGCTCGCCGGAGAGGTTCACCGAGATACGGGTCGCGGGCTTGGCGCCCTTGCCGCCGCCGTCATCGGCCTGGGCGGCGCCGGAGCCGCCCGAGCACGCGGTCAGGGCGGCCATGGCCAGACCGGCGGTACCGGCCAGGACGGCGGTGCGGAAGGGGCGGCGGCGCGGGCGGGTGCGGCGGAGCAGGGTCAACGGGAACCTCCGGTGCGATCTTTCGTCCCCGAGTGAGAGGGTGATCAGAGGCGACCGGTTGCGTTAAATCGGAAGATTTCCGCCCGTGCCGGATGTGACTTATGCCGCGGTTTCGCCGGCCGTCCGCGCCGCCCGCGCCGCCCGCGTCACATCGGCGACCAGCTCCACCACGTCGGGACCGTACGCCTCCGAATTGACCACCTTCAGCAGGAGCACGAACGATCCGTCGGCGCCGTACGTGCGCGTCAGCTTCTCGTGGTGGCGCACCAGGTAACGGGTGGCCGCCTGGTTGGTGATCGCGCGCTGCCCGCAGAAGAGGAACACCGGCCTCCGGCCCTCGCCCGCCGTCAGCCGGGCGAGGAGCGCGTACTCGCTCACGCCCGGGTCCGCGCGGTAGCGCTCGGAGCCGATGGTGAACAGCGCCCGGTCCTCGACGGGCTCGGGAGCCGTGGAGACCGAGAGGCCCGGCAGCAGGGTGCGCAGGTGCGCCTCCATACGGCGATTCGACCCCGGCCCGCCGACGCAGAATTCGGTGCGCTCGCCGAAGCCCTGCTGCGCCGAGTCGTGCGACACGATCCGCGCGTGGGCGCCGCAGTCCTTGATGAGCGCCGCCAGTTCGAGCAGGGCGAACACGTCGAAGCGCCGGACGGCGCCGTCGGTGCCCGCGTCGCGGTTGACGACGAGCAGGCACTCGGCGTTCCCCGGCAGCCCGAAGAAGGTCTGCTTGCGGCGGAGCCCACGGCGCCACAGGGCGGTGCGGGCCACCCAGCCGAGCCCCGCGCTGACCCCGGTGGCTATCACGCCGAGCACGATGTTGAGCACGTCGTCATACATGGGCGCGCAGCCTAGCCGCACCGTGTCGGCGGGGTCCTGGCGAGGGGCCCTCCCCGAAGTTACGCTCACCGGACGGTCGTTCGACGGTCGTCTGACTGGAGGTACGGATGCGTCGCACCACGGTACGGAACCTCTCGCTCGTCGCGGTCACCGCGACGGCCCTCACGGTCGGCGCGGCCGCGCCGCCGGCGCCCGCATCCGACAGACCGCAGCCCGTCAAGTCCCCGGTGGCGGTGGGGTACGGCGGCGCCGTCGCCAGCGTCGACCCCGACGCCTCGGCCGCCGGCATCGAGGTGCTGCGGCGCGGCGGCAACGCCGTCGACGCCGCGGTGGCCACGGCCGCCGCACTCGGCGTCACCGAGCCGTACTCGGCGGGCATCGGCGGGGGCGGCTACTTCGTCCACTACGACGCCAAGACCCGCCAGGTGCGCACCATCGACGGCCGCGAGACCGCGCCGCTCTCCGCCGACGCCTCGCTCTTCCTCGGCGCGAACGGCAAGCCCCTGCCCTTCGACGAGGCCATGACCAGCGGGCTGAGCGTCGGCACCCCCGGCACCCCCGCCACCTGGAAGGCCGCGCTCGACGCCTGGGGCACCAAGCCGCTGCGCGACCTGCTGAAGCCCGCCGAGCGGCTCGCCCGCGACGGCTTCACCGTCGACGCCACCTTCCGCGCGCAGACCGCCGCCAACGAGGCCCGGTTCCGCGACTTCCCCGCCTCCGCCGAGCTCTTCCTGCCGGGCGGCCGGCTGCCCGAGGTCGGCTCGACGTTCAAGAACCCCGATCTGGCGCGGACGTACGAGAAGCTGGGCCGGCACGGCACCGGGGCGCTGTACCGGGGCGAGCTCGCCCGCGACATCGTCCGCACCGTGCAGGACCCGCCGGTACGGGAGGGCGCCCGGCGCACCGTGAGGGCCGGGGACCTGACGGAGCGTGACCTCGCCCGGTACGAGACGGTGTGGCGCAAGCCCACGAAGATGTCCTACCGCGGCCTGGACGTCTACGGCATGGCACCGTCGTCGTCGGGCGGCACCACCGTGGGCGAGGCGCTGAACATCCTGGAGCGCACCGACCTGTCGTCCCTGTCCCAGGCCCGGTACCTGCACCGGTTCATCGAGGCGAGCCGGATCGCGTTCGCGGACCGGGGCCGCTGGGTCGGCGACCCGGCGTTCGAGGACGTACCCGTACGCGGGCTGCTGTCGCAGAGGTTCGCCGACGCGCGCGCGTGCCTCATCCGCGACGACGCCGTACTGACGAGCCCCCTCGCGCCGGGCGACCCGCGCCACCCGCAGCCGTGCGCGGCGGCCGGCACCGCGGCCCCGACGACGTACGAGGGCGAGAACACCACCCACCTGACGGCGTCCGACAAGTGGGGCAACGTCGTCGCGTACACCCTGACCATCGAGTCCACGGGCGGCAGCGGCATCACCGTGCCGGGGCGCGGCTTCCTGCTCAACAACGAGCTGACCGACTTCTCCTTCGCCCCGGCGAACCCGGCGGTCCACGACCCGAACCTCCCCGGCCCCGGCAAGCGCCCCCGCTCCTCCATGTCCCCGACGATCGTCCTCGACGGCCACGCCCGGCCGGTCCTGGCCCTCGGCTCGCCGGGCGGCGCCACCATCATCACCACCGTCCTGCAGACCCTGACCGGCGTGGTCGACCGCGACCTGCCGCTGGTCAAGGCCATCGCGGCGCCGCGCGCCAGCCAGCGCAACCAGACGACGACCGAGCTCGAACCCGCCCTCTACGGCAGCCCCCTGCGCACCGAGCTGGAGGCGCTGGGCCACCGCTTCCGCGAGAACCCCGAGATCGGCGCGGCCACCGGCATCCAGCGCCTGTCCGACGGCCGCTGGCTCGCCGCCGCGGAGACGACCCGGCGCGGCGGCGGCTCGGCGATGGTGGTCCGGCCGGCCCCATAGGGCCGGCCGTCCAGGCCGCTACCAGGCGACCGGCAGCGTCTGCGGCCCCCGGATCAGGCCCTTGCTCTGCCACACCATGTCCTCCGGCTCCACCGCGAGCCGGAGGCCGGGGAACCGGTTCAGCAGGCTGGAGAGCATCACCTCCGACTCCATGCGGGTGAGCTGGGCGCCCATGCAGTGGTGCGACCCGTGGCCGAACGCCAGGTGGCCCAGCTCGCTGCGGTCGAAGTCGAGCGTGTCGGGGTCGTCGAAGACCTCCGGGTCGCGGTTGGCCGCGAGGTACGAGGCGTAGACCACCTCACCCGCGCGGATCAGGACGCCGCCGACCTTCAGGTCCTCCGTGGCCACGCGCGGCAGGCCCACGCCGTTGCGGTGCGGGATGAACCGCAGCAGCTCGTCCACCGCGCGCGGCAGCAGCTCCGGTTCGGCGCGCAGCCGCGCCAGGTGCGTGGGGTGCGTGAGCAGCGCGTACACCATGTTGGCGCTGTTGTTGCGGACCGCGTGCGCGCCGCTGACCTGGATCGCGGTGGTGACGGAGACGGCCTCCTCCTGGTTGAGCTCCCCGCGGTCCAGGGCCTCCGCCAGCACCGTCGCCAGGTCCTCCCGGGGCTCACGGCGGCGCAGCTCCAGCAGTTCGTTGATGTACGCCGTCAGCTCCGCCTTCACCTGACGGCTGCGCTCCGGACCCGGCCCGGTCGACATGATCAGGTCGGGCCAGCCCGCCAGCCGCGACCGGTCCTCCTCCGGTACGCCGAGGAGGTCGCTGACCACCGACAGCGGCAGCGGCCCGTGGAGCATCGCCATCAGGTCCGCGGGCGGCCCGTGCCGCTCCACCTCGTCGAGCAGGCGGTCCGCGGTCCGCTGCGCCAGCGGGCGCAGCCGCCTCATGCCCTGCACGGTGAACGCCCTCGCGACCACCTTCCGCAGCCGGGAGTGGTCCGGTGGGTCGACGTAGTTGAAGCCCGCGCTGGACGCGACCTGGTGCGCCGTCATCCCGGTCGCCTTCGCCGTCCGCTCCACCAGCGCCCGCCGGCTGAACCGGGGGTCCGACGTCACCAGCCGGACGTCCTCGTACCGCGTCACGAGCCACGCCTCGCCCTCGCCGTACGGCAGGCGGATGCGGGCCACGGGCTCCTCGCGCAGCAACTCCTCCAGCAGCGGGTCGAACTCCAGGCCGGGCAGGTCGTCGATCGCCCAGAAGCGCGCGGGCGGGGTCTCCGCCGTGGTGGTCTGTGTCATCCCGGTGCTCGCTTTCCCGTAGGTCCGTTCAGGCCGGAGACATCTGTTCCCGGACCGGCCGTGGGCCCCCGCGGCACCCGGCGGGCTCCCCCCGGACGGACCAAAGGGAAAATAAACACACTTGATCGTATGAATGGGTGACTGTGTGTCGGATTGCCGTGGGACGGGCCGGTCCACCGGGCAAGGACGAGCTCGTCGGCACGAGCAGCCACAGGAGATCCAGGAATGCCCAGAACTTCCCGCACGTCCCGCGTCGCCGTGCGCGGCGCGTTCGCCGCCTCCGTCATCGCCACGTCCCTGACGGCGTTCCCCGCCCACGCCGAGGACGCCCACAGCGCCCTCCCCAGCCACCAGTGCACGGTCAACGGCAAGGCCGTGGAACCCGGCGAGCGCGTCAACGGCACCAGCCGGGACGACAAGATCGAGTGCGAGAACGACATCGAGAACGTCATCATCTGGGGCGGTGGTGGCGACGACAACATCCGGGTCAAGGGCCTCATCCTCGACTCCCAGGTGCTCGGCGGCGACGGCGACGACACCATCCAGACCAGCCACCTGATGCCGCGCCACGGCTACTCGACCGTCCGCGGCAACAGCGGCCACGACACCATCATCGTCGCCACCGTCCGCGGCACGGCCGACCACGGCGCCACCGTCTACGGCGACATGGGCAACGACCGCATCACCGTCGGCAGCGTCCACGGCGCCCCCGGCGACTACGCCCGCGGCGGCGGCCAGGTCTTCGGCAACGACGGCACGGACCGCATCTCCAGCGGGACCATCGACTTCGGCGGCCGGGTCCTCGGCGGCTCGGAGAACGACCTCATCGAGGCCAAGGCCGTCGGCCCCGAGGCCGGCGGCACCATCCAGGGCGGCCCCGGCGTCGACACCATCCACGGCACCAACAACTCCGTCCTCTCCGCCGGCCCCGGCTGGGGCGTCGTGGACGGCGGCCTCGACGTCGACAAGTGCAAGGTCGAGCACGCCGCGCCGGACCGCGCCCGCAGCACCATCGCCAGCTGCCCGTGAGGCGCTGACGCGACACACTCTCGCCCCCGGCCGGTGCACCGGCCGGGGGCGAGCCTGTGGAACGGCCTTCCGGGCGAGCCTTTCCGTGGCGGGGGAGGTCGGGGAAGATGTGGGCAGCATCCATCTTGAGACACCCCGAGCGAGGAGCCCCCACCCAGATGCCCCCCTCCGGATCCGCTCCCGATCCCGGCACCGGTACCGGCAACGGCCCCGGCCCCGCCGTCCACCGGCCGCCGACGATCGCCGACGTCGCCAAGGCGGCCGCCGTGTCCCGTACGACCGTCTCGCACGCCCTCAACGGGATGGGCAAGGTCGACCCCCGGACCCGGGAGCGCATCAAGAAGGTGGCCGCCGAGCTGGGCTACCGGCCGAACCTGCGGGCCCAGCGGCTGCGGCGCGGCGAGGCCAAGGCGATCGCCCTCGCCTCCTCCATGCCGTTCGCGGTGGCCGGCGGCCCCTCGCGCCTCGGGTTCTACATGGAGGTCGCCGCCGCGGCCGCCGAGCGGGCGCTCGTCCACGGCTACGCGCTCGTCCTCGTCCCGCCCGTGCGGACCGGCTCCCCGCTGTACTCCGTCGACATCGACGGCGCCATCGTCGTCGAGCCCGACCGGGACGACGTGGCCGTGGCGCAGCTGCGCGAGCGCGGCCTGCCGTACGTGGCGCTCGGCCGGCCCGTCGCGGCCGGCGACGAGGCGCCGTACGTCGACCTGCGCGCCGGGCTCGTCGCCGGCCTGCTCCTCGACCACCTGCGCGAGCAGGGCGCGCGCCACCCGGCTCTCATCGTCGGCGCGGGCGCGCGGCACTCCACCGTGGACGCCCGCGCCGCGTACGAACGCGCCGCCGCCGAGCACGGCTGGGCGCCGGTCGTGGCGACCGCGCCCGAGCAGGGCGGCGAGGAGGCCGGTTACGCCGCCTGCGCCGCCCTGCTCGCCGAGCACCCGGACGTCGACGCGGTCTGCGCGCTGGTGGACGTCTTCGCCGTCGGAGCCGTACGGGCCATCCGGGACGCCGGGCGCCGCGTCCCGGACGACATCATGGTCGTCACCCGCTACGACGGGCTGCGCGCCCGCACCTGCGAACCGCCGCTGACCGCTGTCGACCTGCACCTGGACCGGGCCGCCGACGACGCCGTCGAGCTGCTGCTCGGCCGGCTGCGCGGCGAGCCGACGGCGCCCGTCGCCACGCCCCCGGAGCCGCGGGTGATCCCTCGCGCCTCGTCCCTGCGCCGCACACCGGGTGTCGCACCGGGGGTCACACCCCCAGCATGAGCACCGCTCCGGAGACGAGCGCGAAGACCAGCACGAACAGCCGCATCCGGCGGGCGTCCAGCCGGTGGTGCACCAGCCGGCTCAGCCACGCCCCGGCCGCCAGCGCGGGCAGCAGCGCCGCCGCCCAGCCCAGCTGGCCCACGTCGCCGCCGCCCGTCGCGAACAGCAGCGCCAGCGACGCCACTTCCCCGACGAGGAAGCAGACGGCGACCGTCGCGCGCAGCTCCGCCGGCGGCCGGTGCTGGTAGACCAGGGCGAGCGGCGGCCCGCCCACCCCGGTCGCGGTCTCCGTCAGGCCGGTGACCAGGCCCGCGCCGACGTACGCGCCCCGGCCGGGCGTGAAGGCGGGCGCGGCGAGGCTCACCACCGCCGCCAGCACGGTCGCCGCCCCGACGAACAGGCCGAGCCGCCGGTCCGGGATCACCCACAGCAGCATCAGCCCGCCGGGCGTGGCCGCGAGCCGCGCCGCCGTGATCCAGCCCGCGCCGCGCAGGTCGAGCGAGGCGCGCTCGCGCCACGCCACGTACAGGTTGAGCGGGATCATCGACGCCAGGACGAACACGGGGACCAGCCCCGGGTCCAGCAGCCCGGCGACCGGCGCGACGATCAGCGCGAAGCCCAGGCCGCTGGCCCCCTGGACGAACGCCGCGACGGCCACCGTGACGGCGAGGACGATCAGTGTCTCCGTGCTCACGGCCGGGCCGCCCACCCCTCGGCGGCCGTCGGGTGGACGCGGGTCACCGGTGCCCGGAGCAGCACCTCCTGGGCCAGCTCGGCCGCCCGCCGCACCAGCGCCGGGCCGTCCCAGTCGACCGGCCAGCCGTCCCACAGCCGCAGCCGTCCGGCCACGAACACGGCGCCGATCTGGTCGCGGTTGCCGCGCCGCACCAGCTCCCACGGCAGGTCCCAGCTCAGCCGTAGCTCGGGCGTATCCACGTTGACCAGCAGGAAGTCGGCCGCGGCGCCCTCGGTGACCGTGCCCGTACGGGAGGCGAGGCCGACGGCGTCCGCACCGCCCCGGTTGGCGCGGTCCAGCCAGGTCCAGCCGCCGCCGCACGACGAGTCGCCGGTGGCGAGCCCGTACGTGAGGCGCTGCGCGAACTCGGCCGCCTCGGCCAGCCGGAACGCGTCGCCGCGCGTGCCGTCCGTGCCGAGCCCGAAGCGTATGCCGCGCTCCGCCATCGTCGTCGCCGGGGCGACGGCGTTGCCCTTCCAGGCGCTGGCGACGGGGTTGTAGCTGACCGCCGCCCCGCTGTCCGCGAGGAGCGTGACCTCGCGGGGCGTGAGCAGGGTGGCGTGCGCGGCGAGCAACTGCGGGCCGAGCGCGCCGACTTCGTGCAGGTACTCCAGTGGCCGCAGCCCGTGCTGGACCAGCGAGCGCTCCACGGCCGCCAGGTGCTCGTTGACGTGGATCTGCACGACCGCCCCCGCCTCGGCGGCCAGGCGCGCGGTACGGGCCAGGGCGCGCTCCGTCGCCGCCTCGGGCACGGAGACGGCGAGGGACGGGTGGACCAGCTCCTCGGTGCCGTACCGCGCCAGATGCTTCTCGGCCGCCGCCAGCGTGGTGTCGGTGTCGCCGTCGAGGTCGTTGCAGACCAGCCCGAGGACGCAGCGGATGCCGGCGTCCCGGGCCGCCGCCGCGACCAGCTCGACGTCGACGGACGCACGGGTGCCCGCCTCGGCGACGGTGGTGAAGCCGCCGCGCAGCGATTCGAGGGCGGCCAGCTTCGCCGACACGTACACCGCCTCTTCGTCGAGCGCCCCTTCGAGCGGCACCCACACGCGCCGGAAGATCTCCGACGGCTCACCGAAGGCGAGCGCGGCGCCGAAGCTCTGTGTGAGGTGGTGGTGGGCGTCGACGAACCCGGGCATCAGGACGTACCCGGGCAGCCGGACCGGCCGCAGGTGCGGATGTGTCCGCTCCAGCTGCTGTACGGGCCCGACGGCGCGGAAGGTGTCGCCCTCGACGACGGCCGCGTAGTGGTCCATCAGCCCGTCGGGCGTGAGGACGGCGTCGGGCGCGAGCAGCAGTGCGCCGCCGTCGTCGGTGCGGAGGCGGTCGGGGGTCAGGTCTCTCATCGGTCGCTTTCGGTACGCGTACGAGTACGGGCCAGGGACAGGGACTGGGGCAGGCGGACGTGGTGGAACAGGACGTTGAGGACGGCGGCGACGCAGGCGCCGACGGCGACGCCGCTTTCGAGGAGGATCCGGGCGTTCGGCGGGAAGCCGCCGTACACGCCGGGGATGAGGATCGGCAGCAGCCCGAGCGCGAGCGCGACGGCGCAGATGAAGGTGTTGGTGTGGCGGTCGAGCTGGGCCCGGCCGAGCATCTGCACGCCCAGCACCGTGATCACGGCGAAGACCACCATGGCCGTGCCGCCGACGACGGCCGACGGGATGACACTGATGGCGCGCGTGACGGGCGCGAGGACACCGATGAGGATCAGGACGACGCCCGCGGCGGCGGTGACGAACCGGCTGCGTACGCCGGTGACGCGGACGATGCCGATGTTCTCGCCGCTCGTCACCATCAGCGGCAGGCCGAAGAACCCGCCGACGAGAGAGGTGACCGCGTCACCGCGGATGGTCTTCGGCACGTCGGCCCTCTTGTCGATCTCCTTGCCGACCGCCTCCGCGTTGATCACCGTCTGGCCGGTGGCCTCCGCCATGGAGGCGAGGCTGTACAGCATCAGCGGCAGCGCCGCGATCAGGTTGAACTCCGGCGAGCCGAAGGGCAGCGCCTGGGGCAGGCTCACCAGGCCGCCCTCGGCGGCCTGGCCGAAGTCGACGCTGCCGAGGACGAAGGCGAGGACCGTACCGGCGATCAGGCCGAGCATGACGGCGAGCTGGCGCAGGACGCCGCGGAAGAGGGCGTAGAAGGCGACGGTGAAGCCGATCGTCGCCATGCCGAGGAGCAGGTTGGTGGGGTCGGCGAAGCCGGGGGTGCCGGGGCGGCCCGTGACGAGCACGGCGCCGACCTTCACCAGGTTGACGCCGACGATCACGATCATCGTGCCGATGACGAGCGCGGGGAAGAACGCGAGCAGGCGCGAGAAGACGGGCAGGACGACGAAGTAGAACGCGGCGGTGAGGATCACCGCCCCGGTGGCGGTGGGCAGGCCGTGCTGCTCGGCGATGGCGAGGAAGAGGATGAGCGGCGCGCCGCCCGGCAGCATGACGAACGGCAGCCGGGGGCCGAACTTCCAGGGGCCGAGCGACTGGATCAGGGACCCGATCCCGGAGAGCACGAAGGCGGCCGAGAGCAGGTTGACGGTCAGGCCGGCGTCGAGCCGGAGTGTCGCGCTCATCAGGAAGATGGCCGAGATGGGGGTCGCGGCCATGACGAGCACGTGCTGCACCCCGAAGAGCAGGATGCGGCCGAGGGGCCGGGACTCGTCCACCGGATGGACGGCGGTCGTGGCAACGGTCGTGGCGGTGGCTGCGGTAGCGGTAGCGGTAGCGGTTGCAGGTGCCGTCGCGGCGTCGGGGGAGGGGGCGGTGGCCTCCGGTGGCGAGGGGACGGGGGGCGTGGGGCGGGGACTGGACACGGGCGAGCTCCGTTCGGCGCACTCCGACATCGGCTGAGGTCCGGCCCGGACGGGGGCCAAATCGATTTGGCCAATCGATGTGGCGGTCAGTATTGGGACCCCGCGAGGGTCACGTCAAGAGATGCGGACGGATGGAATGCCGGGGGTGCGCACAGGGCGACGCCCGGGGACGTACGAGCGTCGTCGTCCCCGGGCGTGATCGTGCGCCGGATGCGGATGCGGATGCGGATGCGGATGTGGATGCCGGATGCGGTTACGGGTGCGCGTCGACCCCGTCGTAGCCGCTGCGGCTCATTCCCTCGTTGGCGGCCTCGATGAACTCGGCGTGCTCCACGCACAGGTAGCGCAGATTGCGCCAGCGGGGGAGGTACTCGGGGTGGTCGGCGAAGTGCTGGGCGTTGGCGACCAGCCGGTTCCACCAGTGGGGCAGGTTCTGGCGCAGGGTCTGGATGTGGCCGGGCTGGTCGTGCCGGCCCGCGACGATCACCCGTCCCCATTCGGAGAGCATGTCGGCCAGGTGCACCGAGTCCGACACGGTGATGTCCCGCAGCCGGACGGCGGCGAAGTGCCCGTCGCTGCCCTCCTCCTGGGCGGCGATCATCTCGGCCAGCCGCGCCTCCAGGAAGCGGCGCAGCGGGTCGACGTCCTCGTACCGCAGGTCGTCGGAGAATTCCAGCACCACGGCGGGTGCCAGCAGTTCGGACTCGGTCGGGCGCGTGGTCATGGCAGTACTTCCCCTCCAGCCCGACGGGCCGGCGCCGTGGCGTCATAAACACCGATTTGTCGCTGAGGACATGGGGAGGCTAGCCGACCCCGGAACCCCCGCGCAGCCGGTTCTGGAGGAAGTCCCCGGATCAGATGGCGGTCCGAAAGACCTTCCGCCCTTGCGCAGGGATCTCAGTCCGCCACCGCGAGCTGCACCCGGCTGTGGCGCGGGGTGTCGATCTCGTCCAGCAGCGCGAGCGCCAGGTCCGCGTGCGCGAGGTGGCCCGGACCATCCAGCACCCGGCCCACCGCCGTCCGGTAGCGGCCCGTGCGGGGGCCCGCCGCGTCCAGGTCCAGCGGCGGCACCACCATCAGCCAGTCCAGCTCGGGACCGGCGGCCGCCGTGAGCAGCTCGTACTCCGCGACATGGCCCTGCGCGAACCGCCGGTACGCCTCCGGGAAACCGGGTGCGTCCATCAACCGCACACCGGGCGCCGTCTCCAGGGTGGTGGCGATGCCCAGCACCAGCAGCCGCCGCACACCCGCCTCCGGCAGCCCGGCCAGCAGCGCCTTCGCCGCCGCCGTGAAGTGCTCCTCGGACGGCACGTCCAGGCGCGCCGAGGCGTTCAGAGCCGCGTCATGCCCCGCCGCGAGGCCGGCGACCGACGCCGGGTCCGCCACGTCGCCCCGTACGACCGTGACGGAACGCCCGCCGAGGTCCTGGTACTTGGCGGGGTCGCGCACCACCGCCGTGACCCGGTGGCCGCGTGCCACCGCCTCCGCCACGGCCGCCCGGCCGACCCGTCCGCCCGCTCCGAAAATGATGATCTCGCTCATGGGAGGACCGTAGGACGGGGGTGCCTGGTTACTTCAACGGTACTGGGCTAGCTTCGGGCGGATGAGAGAACCGTTGCCCGCCGACCTGTTCGACGACCCGTACTGCGTGGAGCGGGTGCAGCCGTTCCGGGTCGGCGACAAGTGGTCCGGTGTGGTGCTGCGCTGCCTTGAGGGCGGTCCGCGCCGCTTCTCCGAACTGCGCGTTCCGCTGCACTGGATCACGCCCAAGGTGCTGACGGAGACGCTGCGTTCGATGGAGCGCAGCGGGTTCCTGACCCGTACCGTCCACGACGAGAACCCGCCGAGGGTGGAGTACGAACTCACCGCTCTCGGCCGCTCGCTGCTCGGCCCGATGGACGTGGCGTGCGACTGGGCCAGGCGGTACGGCACCGGCGTCGCCGAGGCGAGGGCGGCATACGACGGCACCTGACGCGGGCAGGGCCCGCCCGCCCGGCCGCCGCCCCGGTGCGGGCCGGGGCTGCGGGGGCTTGGGCCTGCCCGGCGAGGCCGCTGACCGGGCGGGTGGTCCCGGTGGGCCCGGGAGCCCCGGGTTTTCGGGCGCGGGGGCGCGGGGCGCGAGGGTCTTCGGGGGCATGGCGCCGGGGGTCTTCGGGCGCGCGCCGGGTTCCGCCGGGCTCGACCCCGCAGTGCCCGGGCCCGCCGCCGCCCGCGAGGTGCCCGCTGCGAAGGCGTTCCGCGGGCTCCAGCCGCCCGGCCGCCCAGGCGGTCCGGTCGCCCGCCCAGCGCTCCAGCCGCCCGGCCGCTGCCCGGCTCGCCCGGCCCGGCAGCCCCCGCAGGACGCGTCCGCACCGGCATCCGCCGGGCCGCCCTCGACGGAGACGCCCTCGGCGAGACGCCCTCGCCCAGCCCACCCGAAAACGCCCGAAAGGCACCGAGTGTCGACCACTCGGGTGCGAAACGTGATCGACTCCGTCGGTTCACGGCGGCGGTCTTGCCCCGTGATGTGACGAGGCTTACGTTCACTGTCTACGCACCGCGTCTACGTGCGTAGAGACTCGCAGAGGCTCGTCGACGCCGTGCCGAAGGAGCAGCTCATGTCCCACATCGTGCGCGCCGCCCTCGTCCAGGCGACCTGGACCGGCGACACCGAATCCATGATCGCCAAGCATGAGGCGCACGCCCGCGAGGCTGCCCGGCAGGGCGCCAAGGTCATCGGCTTCCAGGAAGTGTTCAACGCCCCGTACTTCTGCCAGGTCCAGGAGCCGGAACACTACCGCTGGGCCGAGCCCGTCCCCGACGGGCCGACCGTCACCCGCATGCGGGACCTCGCCCGCGAGACCGGCATGGTGATCGTCGTTCCGGTCTTCGAGATCGAGAGCCCCGGCTTCTACTACAACACCGCCGCCGTCATCGACGCCGACGGCTCGTACCTCGGCAAGTACCGCAAGCACCACATCCCCCAGGTCAGGGGTTTCTGGGAGAAGTACTACTTCCGCCCCGGCAACCTCGGCTGGCCGGTCTTCGACACCGCCGTCGGCCGGGTCGGCGTCTACATCTGCTACGACCGCCACTTCCCGGAGGGCTGGCGCCAACTGGGTCTCAACGGAGCGCAGTTGGTCTACAACCCGTCCGCCACCCACCGGGGCCTCTCCTCCCACCTCTGGCAGCTGGAACAGCCCGCGGCCGCCGTCGCCAACCTCTACTACGTCGCCGCCATCAACCGCGTCGGCCAGGAGGAGTACGGCGACAACGACTTCTACGGCACCAGCTACTTCGTCGACCCGCGCGGCCAGTTCGTCGGCGACGTCGCCTCCGACAAGGAGGAGGAGCTGGTCATCCGCGACCTTGACTTCCGCCTCATCGACGACGTACGCCAGACGTGGGCGTTCTACCGCGACCGCCGCCCCGACGCGTACGACGGGCTGGTGAAGCCGTGATGGGCAACAGCACCCCCGACCTCCACGCCCGCCACCGGGCCGTCCTCCCCGACTGGCTCGCGCTCTACTACGCCGAGCCGATCGAGATCACCCACGGCGAGGGACGGTACGTCTGGGACGCGAGCGGCAAGCGCTACCTCGACTTCTTCGGCGGCATCCTCACCACCATGACCGCCCACGCCCTGCCCGAGGTCACCAAGGCCGTCACCGAGCAGGCCGGCCGGATCCTCCACTCCTCCACCCTCTACCTCAACCGCCCCATGGTGGAGCTCGCCGAGCGCGTCGCCCACCTCTCCGGCATCCCCGACGCCCGCGTCTTCTTCACCACCTCCGGTACGGAGGCGAACGACACGGCGCTGCTCCTGGCCACCGCGTACCGCCGCACCAACCAGATCCTGGCGATGCGCAACAGCTACCACGGCCGCTCCTTCTCCACCGTCTCCATCACCGGCAACCGCGCCTGGACCCCGACGACCCTCTCCCCGCTGCAGACGCTGTACGTGCACGGCGCCGTCCGCAGCCGCGGCCCGTACGCCCACCTCACCGACGCGGCGTTCATCGAGGCGTGCGTCGCGGACCTGGAGGACCTGCTCGGGCACACCGGCGAGGTCGCCGCGCTGATCGCCGAACCCATCCAGGGCGTCGGCGGCTTCACCTCCCCGCCCGACGGGCTGTACGCCGCCTTCCGCGAGGTGCTCGCCCGGCACGGCGCCCTGTGGATCGCCGACGAGGTGCAGACCGGCTGGGGCCGTACCGGGGAGCACTTCTGGGGCTGGCAGGCGCACGCCGCGAGCGGCCCGCCCGACATCCTCACCTTCGCCAAGGGCATCGGCAACGGCATGTCCATCGGCGGTGTCGTCGCCCGCGCCGAGGTCATGAACTGCCTGTCCGCCAACTCCATCTCGACCTTCGGCGGCTCGCCCATCACCATGGCGGCCGGTCTCGCCAACCTCTCGTACCTCCTGGAACACGACCTCCAGGGCAACGCCCGCCGCGTCGGCGGCCTGCTCATCGAGCGGCTGCGCGCGATCGGAGCCGGCGTCGCGTGCGTCCGGGAGGTACGCGGCCGGGGCCTGATGATCGGCGTCGAACTGGTGCGGCCCGGCACGGACGAGCCCCACCCCGAGGCGGCCGCCGCCGTCCTGGAGGCGGCCCGCGAGGCCGGACTGCTCATCGGCAAGGGCGGCGGCCACCACACCACCGCGCTCCGCATCGCCCCGCCGCTCACCCTGACCGTCGCCGAGGCCGAGGAGGGCGCCGCCATCCTCGAACGGGCCCTGCGCTCGCTCTGAGCCCCACCCGAACCAGCCGCCGAAGGGGGCCGCACCATGAGCAACACCCGCACCCTCATCCGCAACGGCCTCGTCATCACCGCCTCCGACGAGACCCACGCCGACGTCCTGATCGAGGACGGCCGCATCGCCGCCCTCGCCGCCCACGGCACGGACATCGCCGCCTCCTGGACGGCGACCGCCGAGCGCGTGATCGACGCGACCGGCAAGTACGTCATCCCGGGCGGCGTCGACGCCCACACCCACCTCGACTTCCCCTTCGGCGGCACCTTCTCCTCCGACGACTTCGAGAGCGGCACGCGCGCCGCCGCCTGGGGCGGCACCACCACCGTCGTCGACTTCGCCGTCCAGACGGCGGGCCACGCGCTGCGCGAGGGGCTCGACGCCTGGCATGCCAAGGCCGACGCCAAGTGCGCCATCGACTACGCCTTCCACATGATCGTCTCCGATGTGAACGAGTCCTCGCTCAAGGAGATGGACCTGCTCGTCGAGGAGGGCGTCACCTCCTTCAAACTGTTCATGGCCTACCCCGGCGTGCTCTACAGCGACGACGGCAAGATCCTGCGCGCGATGCAGCGGGCCTCCGTCAACGGCGGCCTGATCATGATGCACGCCGAGAACGGCATCGCCATCGACGTCCTCGTCGAACAGGCCCTCGCCCGCGGCGAGACCGACCCGCGCTACCACGGCGAGGTCCGCAAGGTCCTGCTGGAGGCGGAGGCCACGCACCGCGCGATCCAGCTCGCGCGCGTCGCGGGCGCCCCGCTCTACGTCGTCCACGTCTCGGCCGAGGAGGCCGTCGCCGAGCTCGCCGCCGCCCGCGACAAGGGCCTGCCGGTGTACGGCGAGACCTGCCCGCAGTACCTGTTCCTGTCCACGGACAACCTCGCGGAGCCGGGCTTCGAGGGCGCCAAGTACGTGTGCAGTACGCCGCTGAGGCCGCGCGAGCACCAGGCGGCGCTGTGGCGCGGGCTGCGCACCAACGACCTCCAGGTGGTCTCCACCGACCATTGCCCGTTCTGCTTCACCGGCCAGAAGGAGCTGGGCCGGGGCGACTTCTCGAAGATCCCCAACGGCCTGCCGGGCATCGAGAACCGTATGGACCTGCTCCACCAGGGCGTGGTCGACGGGCACATCAGCCGCCGCCGCTGGATCGAGATCGCCTGCGCCACCCCGGCCCGGATGTTGGGCCTCTATCCGAAGAAGGGAACGATCGCCCCGGGCGCCGACGCCGACATCGTCCTCTACGACCCGCACGCCGAGCAGGTCATCTCCGCCGAGACCCATCACATGAGCGTCGACTACTCCGCCTACGAGGGCAAACGGGTCACCGGACGCGTCGAGACCGTCCTCTCGCGCGGCGAACCGGTCATCGAGGACCGCCGCTTCACCGGCCGCGCCGGGCACGGCCTCTACACGCCACGCTCCACCTGCCAGTACCTGAACTAGGAGGCCGGGACAGTGGACTTCGGACTCGTCCTGCAGACCGACCCGCCCGCGTCGCAGGTCGTCGGCCTGATGCGGCGCGCGGAGCGCAACGGCTTCCGCTACGGCTGGACCTTCGACTCCGCCGTGCTGTGGCAGGAGCCCTTCGTCATCTACAGCCAGGTCCTGGAACACACCCGGAAGCTGACCATCGGCCCGATGGTCACCAACCCCGGCACCCGGACCTGGGAGGTGACCGCCTCCACCTTCGCCACCCTCAACGACATGTTCGGCAACCGCACGGTGTGCGGCATCGGGCGCGGCGACTCCGCGATGCGTGTCGCGGGCCGCAAGCCCAACACCCTGGCCCGCCTCGGCGAGGCGATCGACGTCATCCGCGACCTCGCCGAGGGCCGGGAGGCGCTCGTCGACGGCAAGCCGGTCCGCATCCCCTGGGTGAAGGAGGGCCGGCTGCCCGTCTGGATGGCGGCGTACGGCCCGAAGGCCCTCGCCCTCGCCGGGCAGAAGGCCGACGGCTTCATCCTCCAGCTCGCCGACCCCTTCCTCACCGAGTGGATGGTCGCCGCGGTACGCAGGGCCGCCGAGGAGGCCGGCCGCGACCCGTCCTCGGTCACCATCTGCGTCGCCGCGCCCGCGTACGTCGGCGACGACCTGGCGCACGCGCGCGACCAGTGCCGCTGGTTCGGCGGCATGGTCGGCAACCACGTCGCCGACCTGGTGAGCCGGTACGGCGAGCACTCCGACCTGGTGCCCGAGGCCCTCACCTCGTACATCAAGCAGCGCGAGGGCTACGACTACAGCCACCACGGCCGCGCCGGAAACCCGTCCACCGACTTCGTCCCCGACGAGATCGTCGACCGCTTCTGCCTGCTGGGTCCTCCGGCCGCCCACATCGCGAAACTGAAAGCGCTCAAGGCCCTGGGCGTCGACCAGTTCGCGGTCTACGCCATGCACGACGCCAAGGAAGCGACGATCGACGCGTACGGCACCGACATCATCCCCGCACTCACCGGATGACATGACCGGTGGGTAGAGGGGCGTGCCAAGGGAAGCGTGCGCCTTGCGTACGTGCTGGTGGCCCGACATGGACGCTTGAGCCTGACCACGGCCATGCCGTGGTCAGGCATCGTCACCTCGCGGTGGCCCTTGGCGACTAGGGTGCGTCCACGAGCACGCGGCCGTCGGCCGGGGTGCGCGCTGCGGCGCCGCCCCCGTACGCGTTCTCGACCCGCGAGCGTTCGGCCGCGTCGGGCACCGCGTTACGGCAGCTCGTACCGGCGCTGGAGCCCGACATCAGCTGCGAGCAGGGGCCGGGCTTGGTGTCCGGCAGGCCCAGGTTGTGGCCGAGTTCGTGGGCGACGATGCGGGTCTTGTCGTAGCCCTGGGCGACGGCCTGGCTGCCGAGTTCGACCCGGACCTGGCCGCCCGGCCGGACCGGTCCGAGCGTGGCCTGCGGCCAGCCGGTGGTGGCCACGATCACGATTTCCGCCCGACTGCCAGGGGCGGCCTTGACCAGCTTGACGTTGCCGACGTTGCCGTTCCATGCGGCGACCCCGGCGGAGATCGCCTGCTCCCAGCCTCCCGCTCGGCTGTCGTCGTAGCGGAGCGTGACCTGCGCGGTCACGCGCTTCGCCGTGGTGGGCTCGGCCGCGGATGCGGCGTGCGCCGCCGGTACCGCGGTCAGGAGCACCCCCGCCGCGGCGCCGGCTATACCCAACCGTAGATAGTGCACCATCACTGTCCTTTCTCACGTGGGGGCTCGGACCCTGCGGGGACCGAGAGGGGAGAACAAGTGAAGTGACGCGGGCATGCCAACTTGCGTGTTTCAGGTTGCCTGACGGCTCGTGACGTGACAATGCGCCGGGCCAAGGCGGCTGCGCTTGTTCCCCTGCGGGGGTGCCGGGTGCCGGGTGCCGGTCAGCCGTTGGAGGCCGCGGACCGTATCCAGTCGGTGTACGCGGCGGTTGCCGTGTACCGCGAGGTGGACTGCCGGTCACTGGTGGAGGCCACTCCGACCACGACGCCGCCGACCATCGCGGGCCCGCCCGAGTTTCCGCCGGCCGCGACTCCGTCGACGCCCTTCAGACCGAGCTCAGGGTGATGCGCGCGGCGGCGGCTGTGGTGCCGCCGTGCCGGCGGCGCCGGTGGTGGCGTGCGCGGCGGCGGTATACGCCGGGGCGCCGGCGGGAGTGGGGGCAGCGCTGGCCTGACCGACGGCGCCGAGGGCGAGCGTTGCGGCAAGCCCGGCGCCGCAGGCGGCTGCGCTCAGGGGGAGTTTGCGAACCTGCATGGTGGGGGGTCTCCTCGCTACGTTGACTCGGGGTAAGCCGAGTGCGGTGCGCGATGAGTATGTGCCCTGGAAATGGCGGCTGGGGAGGCTGCTAAAGCCCGATAGGCCAGTGCTATCAGGTGGCAAGGCGTCGTTGAACCTGAGGGTGGTTCGCAGCCGCCAACCTCTTGGCGGATGTTGAATGGCGACCTACTCTCGCCCCATGGATTTGGAGATACGGCATCTACGCGTGGTGACCGCCATTGCCGATGCCGGCAGCCTGCACAAGGCGGCACGCGTACTGGGAGTGGCCCAGCCGACCTTGACCGCGCAGGTGCGCCGAATCGAGGAGAGCCTCGGCGGGGCACTGTTCCTCCGGCTGCCCGGCGGCTGCCGCCCCACGCTGCTCGGGCACCAACTCCTTGCCCGGGCCCGGTCCGTGCTGGCCGAAATGGCACATCTGACGGCCGAGATGAGGACGGCCGCCAGCTCCGCTCAGGCGCCACAGCTGCGCATCGGCTCCACACCCACCGCCGTGTTGCCTCTGTGGACGCGGCGTCTGGGCGAGCGGTATCCCGAGGCCCACATGACCGCCCAGGCCGACGTCTCCTCCAACACGCTGCTGCGGATGGTCGCCGCCGGCCAGCTCGACGTCGCCTTCGTGCACGAGGTCGAGGGAACGAACCTGCGCGTACCGGACGGGATGCGGCTGGGGGTCTTCCTGGAACGCGAGCCCGCGTTCCTGTCCATCTCCGAGCGTCATCCGGCGGCCAGTCGGCCGACCGTACGGCTTCAGGACCTGGCGGACGAACAGTGGATGATGGACAAGGCAGCCGACGGCGAATGGGAGAACCTGTCCCGGGTACTTCTGGAAGCCGGTCTGACACCCAGGATCCTGCACGGCGACTACTCGACCAGCAGGCTGCTGGTCGCCGCCGGGCAGGCCGTCACCTTGTGCAACGCCACCGCGACCGGCGGCGGCGGCGCAGTGACCCGCCGCCTGGAAGGCGACCCGATCGGATACCGCTGGCTGCTGGCGGCACGAAGCGACGCCCAACTGGAAGCCGTCTATGACGACCTGCTCGCCGCCTACCGAGAGGCGGTGGAACAGGTACCGCTCTACAAGGCGATGGGCCCCCTCACCTTCGCACGCACACCCTCCCCGCCGCGTCCCTGACATCCCCTCCGCTCACCGGAGCCGATGAGAGGGCGTCCCTGGCGGCCGCGCCCGCTCGTTCCACGCTTCGGCGACGTACCGGTCACTTACCAGTAACACCGTCATCACGCAAAGTAGCCTGGCGATCACCGGTGTTTTACGCTCACGCCAATGGGCGCACAGTACGAGTTCAAGTTCCTGGGACCTCTGGAAATCCTGCGGGACGGCGTTCCTGTGAGCGTCGGGGCCATGCGTCTTCGGATTCTGCTGGCCGTCCTGCTCACTCATGCCGGCGGGATCCTCCCGGTCGACACCATCGTTGACCGGGTGTGGGGCGGCAACGCACCGGCAGGGGCACGGAACACCCTGCAGAACTATGTGCTGCGGCTGCGCCGCGCCCTCGACCCGGGTCTCATCCGTACCCACCGCCGGGGCTATGGCATTGATGTCGAACCCTCGGCACTGGACACGCACCGCTTCACCGCGCTCGCGCGGCAGGGCGGAACAGCCCTGGAGGCGGGCGATCCCGAGCGTGCCGCTGTCCTCCTGCGTGAGTGCCTCGGTCTGTGGCGTGGAGATCCTCTGTCCGATCTTCCGAGCGAGCTGTTCCAGGATGTCATCCCCGGCCTCGTCGAACAGCGCGCCCAGGTACTTGAGTTGCGGATCGAGGCGGACCTGCGCCGCGGACGTCCGGGCGACGTGCTGCCCGAACTGCGCGCTCTCACCGAGAGGGACCCCCTGCGCGAACGGTTCTGGGTTCAGCGCATGCTGGCGCTCTACCAGACCGGCCGCCAGGGCGAGGCGCTGGCCTGCTACCGCGAGGTCGCCACGCTGCTCGCCGACGAACTGGGCGTGGACCCCGGGGACGAACTGCGCGCGATGCACCAGCGCATCCTGAACGCCGCACCGGAGCTGGCCGCGGCGCCGGCCCGCACGCGCACCGCTGGCAACCTGCCCGCGGAGACCACGACCTTCATCGGCAGGGAGAGTCAGCTCGCCCGTATCCACCGGCTGCTGGAGCTGTCCCGGCTGGTGACGCTCACCGGCGTCGGGGGCGTCGGCAAGACGAGGCTCGCATTGCGCGCCGCGCGGCAGGCGGCACCCGGCTTCAGCGACGGCGTGTGGCTGGCGGACCTGGCCACTCTCTCGGAGCCGGACCTGCTGGACCGGACGGTCGCCGACGCTCTCGGTCTACGTGACCAGTCGGCCAGGCCCGCGGCGGAGGTGGTGGCCGACCACCTCCGCGACCGCAGCGTCCTGCTCGTCCTGGACAACTGTGAGCACATGGTCGAGGACGCCGCCGCCCTGTCCCTCCGGCTCCTGGGGGCCGCCCCCGGACTGCGCATCCTGGCCACGAGCCGCGAACGCTTCGGCGTGCCGGGGGAACACGTCCTGCTTGTGCCCGGTCTCTCCCTCCCCGGGCCGCACGGCACCGCACCCTCGGAGGCCCTGCGCCTGCTCGCCGACCGCGCCGCCGCCTGTGCCCCGGTCTCCTCCCAGGCGTACGCGGACAGCGCCCCGGCCGCCGAACTCTGTCGACGGCTCGACGGCATACCCCTCGCCATCGAACTGGCCGCGGTCCGCCTCGCCTCCCTGACCGTCGAGCAGGTCCTGGAGCGCCTGGAAGACCGCTTCCGGCTCCTGGCCGCACCCCGCGCGGGCACGCCCCATCGCCACCAGCACACCCTGCGAGGCGTCATCGACTGGAGCTACGAACTGTGCACCTCCGCCGAACGCCTGCTGTGGAACCGGCTTTCGGTGTTCGCCGGCAGTTGCGATCTGGAAGCGGCCGAGGCCGTGTGCGCGGGTGACGGCATCGCCCCCGAGGACGTGCTCGACCTCCTCACCGGCCTGGTGCACAAGTCGATCGTGGTCGCAGAGGACACCGGCGGTACGGCCCGCTACCGCCTCCTGGAAACCATCCGTCAGTACGGCATCAGCCGCCTTGAGGAAAACATCGGCGAGGCGACGGCGGTGCGCCTGCGCCACAACGACCATTACCACCGCATGACCGTCCGTGCCGCCACGGAATGGTGCGGGCCGGCAGAGGTCCCCTGGCTGCTTCGGCTGCGAGCCGAAGTTCCCAACATCAGAGCAGCCCTGGAATTCTGCCGCACTCACCCCGGACGGGCCGCCGTCGGCGTGGAGATCGCCATCAACCTCACCCGCACCCGCTTCTGGTTCTTCGGGTGCACCCCCAGCGAAGGGCGCCACTGGCTGGAGAGCCTCGCCGGCGCGCAGAGTGACCTGCCCGACGAGCTCGACGTCCTGGCCACCGCGATGAAGGCGTGGATCGCGTTGTGCCAGGGCGACCGTCCAGCGGCACGGAGGTTCGCCGAGCACTGCCGCCGAACGGCCGGGGCGCACTCCACGACGGCACCGGCTCTCTACATCGAGGGCGCCTACGACTTCTTGGTGCACGGCAGCCCCGGTTGCGTCGAGCGGCTCGCCCTCGCGCGTGACGGCTTCCGCGCGGCCGGGCTCACCGGTGACGCCCACATGACGACCATGCTCTGGGCCATGGCCGCCGCCTTCCTCAGCCCCCGGGAGACGGCATGGCACGCCTGCCGCGCATACGTCACCGAAGCCGAGGCGTACGGAGCCGAATGGGCCCGCTCCTGGGCGACCTGGTGCACCGGGCTGACGGAGGTCCTGCACGGCGACCCGGCCCGCGCCCTCGGACCCCTGCGGGACGCCCTGGGGAGGCAGCAGGCCATCGACGACAGCTGGGGCCCGGTCTGGACCGTGGAGACCATCGCCTGGGCCGTCGGCGCCTTGGGACACCACCGGCGGGCGGCGCGACTCCTCGGGGCCGCCGACCGGCTGCGCGGCATCACGGGCGTCGCACTGACAGGACTTCAGCCCTTCTACACCCTCCACACGCGCACCGAAAGCCTCGCCCAAGACGGCCTGGGCCCGGAGGCGTACAACCGGGAACGGAACCGCGGCGCCGCGGCCGACGACGGCATCGCCCTCGCCCTCACCCTCATCGACGAGGTGTCCTCATCCCACGTGACCGAGAAGTGACCGAAGTGATAGCACGCCTCGGCAAAGTGGTGGGCGTCCGGGGCGCAGTCGCGTCCCGGGTGCGCAGCAGACGAGGAGTACCACCCCGATGGCCCCCACCGCCCCGGACTTCGGCCCCCAGATCGACGACTACGCGCCGTCCGAGCCCGCACGCGTCTGCGATCCGCAGGCCAAGCCGGGGCTGCTCGACTTCCGCGACCTGGTGCTCGCCGCCTACCCCGGCACCAGCAGCATGGGGATCAGCCGCGCATGCGGGAACACCATCGACAGCGAGCACAAAGAAGGGCGCGCCTGGGACTGGGGCGTTGACGTCCACACCCAGGGGCACATCGCCTCCGATGTGATCGACTGGCTCCTCGCCACGGACCGGCACGGCAACCCCCACGCCCTCGCCCGCCGCTTCGGCATCATGTACATCATCTGGAACCGGCGTATCTGGGAGTCCTACCGCCCGAACGCCGGCTGGACCCCGTACACGGGAAAGAGTCCGCACACCGACCACGTCCACTTCAGCTTCAGCTGGGCAGGCGCCCGCAAGGAGACCTCCTGGTGGAAGGCCACGCCGCGGGTGGTGCGGGTGGGTGTGGGTGTGCCCTCGGTGGTGGACCATGGTTCGGGCATGGTCGTCTTCGGCGTCGACCCGTCTGGTGGGGTGGTGCACCGGTGGCAGAACGCGGCGGGTGGTGCGTGGTCGGCGTGGACCGGGCTGGGCCGGCCGCAGGGTGGCGCGGTGGGACGACCGTGGGCGTTGGTGGGACGGTACGGGAAACTCGTGGTGTTCGTCCGAGGCGCGGACGGGGCGCTGTGGCACACCTGGCAGTCGGAAGCGGGCGCTTGGGCACCTGACTGGGTGTCACTGGGCGGGCGCCTCGCGGGCGACCCGTCGGTGGTGCTGAGCCCGAACGGTGCCCTGTCCGTCTTCGCCCGTGACCCGGACGGCCGAGTGACGCACACCTGGCAACGCGGCCCCGAACACGGTTACGCGTGGAATGAGGCCTGGGCCGACATGGAGGGCTCGATCGCGGGCCGGTTGTCGGTCGTGGTGGGCCGCGACGGTGGCATGGTGCTGTTCGCTCGTGGCTCTGATGGTGGTCTGCACCACCGCTGGCAGTCCGGAACCGGGGGGCCGTGGTCCGCCTGGACACCCCTGGGCGGGCGGCTCGCGGGTGATCCCTCGGTGGTGCTCAGCCCGAACAACGCCCTGTCGGTGTTCGCCCGTGATCCGGACGGCCGGGTGACGCACACCTGGCAGCGGGGCGCCGAACACGGGCACACATGGAACGACGCCTGGGTCGACATGGAGGGCTCCGTGCTGGGCCGTCCGGTGGTGCTGGTGGGTCGTGATGGCGGCATGGTGCTGTTCGCTCGTGGCTCTGATGGTGGTCTGCACCATCGCTGGCAGACCGGAACCGGCGGGCCCTGGTCCGCCTGGACACCTCTGGGCGGACAGCTCAGCGCCGACCCGGCCGTGGTCCTCAACCCCAGCGGTGATCTGTCCGTCTTCGGGCGCGACCCGCACGGCCGGATGACCCACACCTGGCAACGCGGCCCCCAGCACGGCCACTCCTGGAACGACACCTGGGTCGACATGGAAGGCGACCTCGCCCCCGACCCCAACGACACCACGGCCGCCCTCCCGAGACCGGCTGCCGCCGAACCAGCCGCCCCGCTTCGCATCGTCCCCTGACCGGCCCCACCAGCTGTGTGCCGCGCAGGTGGGAGGCCCAGGCGGGCCAGGGGTCCTCCGTTCAGGGAGCCGGTGCCCGTCCCACGTGGAGCTCACACGACCGCCCGTAAAGCCATCTACCCATCCACCCATCCATCTCATTGCACAGGAGTCACCATGCGCATCCGACGCACCCTTCGCACCGCCGTCACCTCCGCTGTGATGACGGGGGTGTTCGTCCTCGGCACCGGAGTCGCCTCCGCCAGCAGCTTCCTCAGCTGGGAGGGTCCGCAGAACACCGGCAGGGCCAAGGAGGTCTTCGCCTGCGGCTGCAACAACATCGACCCCAACTTCCGCGCGGCGTACCGCTTCAAGCACACCGGTCAGGACGCCACCATGTACAACCAGGACAACTGCCAGGGGCAGTCGCACTTCACCTTCCACGGCAGTCAGGAGAGCCGGGACCCCTTCGGCTGGCGGAGCGTGTTCTTCCACTGCTGACCCGAGCCATCCCTCTGGTGGGTGCCCTGCCGGTCCACGGCCGGCAGGGCCACCCGCCGGCACCCGCGTCCTCACCCGCATCCACGGAAAGCAAGCGTCATGGGCCCCTGCCACGTTCCTCCCGACCGGGATCTCGAAGTCACCAAGACCGTCTACACCGTCGGTCGCGATCTAGGGGTTTCGGACAAGGTGATGCTTGCCGGCTTCGAAGCCGGGTGGGTCGAATCGCACATGAACAACCTCGACTGCGGGGACCGGGACTCTCTCGGCGTCTTCCAGCAACGTCCCAGTCAGGGCTGGGGAACCCCCGAACAGATCCGGCACGTGCCGTACGCGGCCGAGCAGTTCTTCACCCGGGCGGTCCGTGTCGAGCAGCGCTCCCCACACCTCACTGCCGGTCAGACCGCGCAGGAGGTCCAGCGCTCCGGCTTTCCGGCCCGCTACGACGAGGCAGAAGCCAAGGCGCGCGCCCTCCTCGACGAGGCCAAGCGCGCAGTCGGGGCACCGCCGCGGGTGGTGCGGGTGGGTGTGGGTGTGCCCTCGGTGGTGGACCACGGTGCGGGCATGGTGGTGTTCGGGGTCGACGCATCGGGCGGGGTGGTGCACCGGTGGCAGAACGCGGCGGGTGGTGCCTGGTCGGCGTGGACAGGGTTGGGCCGGCCGCCGGGTGGCGCGGTGGGACGGCCCTGGGCGCTCGTGGGACGGTACGGAAAACTGGCGGTGTTCGTCCGAGGCGCGGACGGGGCGCTGTGGCACACCTGGCAGTCGGAAGCGGGCGCTTGGGCACCTGACTGGGTGTCACTCGGCGGGCGCCTCGCGGGTGATCCCTCGGTGGTGCTGAGCCCGAACGGTGCCCTGTCCGTCTTCGCCCGCGACCCGGACGGCCGAGTGACGCACACCTGGCAACGCGGCCCCGAACACGGTTACGCCTGGCACGGTTCCTGGGTCGACATGGAAGGCGCCGTGCTGGGCCGTCAGTCCGTGCTGGTGGGGCGCGACGGCGGCATGGTCCTCTTCGCCCGCGGCACCGACGGCGGCCTGCACCACCGCTGGCAGACCGGAACCGGCGGACCCTGGTCCGCCTGGACACCCCTGGGCGGACACCTCGCGGGCGACCCGTCGGTGGTGCTCAGCCCGAACAACGCCCTGTCCGTGTTCGCCCGCGACCCCGAAGGCCGGATCACTCACACCTGGCAGCGAGGCGCCGAACACGGGCACGCGTGGAACGACGCCTGGGTCGACATGGGCGGCGCGATGGCGGGCCGCCCGATGGTGCTGGTGGGGCGCGATGGCGGCATGGTGCTGTTCGCTCGTGGCTCTGATGGTGGTCTGCACCATCGCTGGCAGACCGGAACCGGCGGACCCTGGTCCGCCTGGACACCCCTGGGCGGACAGCTCAGCGCCGACCCGGCCGTGGTCCTCAACCCCAGCGGTGACCTCTCCGTCTTCGGGCGCGACCCGCACGGCCGGATGACCCACACCTGGCAACGCGGCCCCCAGCACGGCCACTCCTGGAACGACACCTGGGTCGACATGGAAGGCGACCTCGCCCCCGACCCCACCGACACCACCCCGAGCCTGCCTTCTCAGGCGCTGTCGGAGGCACCCCAAACCACATCGGGACGCCAGTGAATGTGCTGGTCCAAAGGGCCGACAGGTCGTCAGCAAGGAAATCGAGAGGTTCACGGTGACAACGCTCAGGGGGAACTCATGTCGGCCGAGCCATTGATGGCGCTCGCGGGGGCGGGCGCGACCGCCCTGATCGGTGCCATGGCCACCGACGCATGGCAGGGCGTCCGGGACGGGATCGTCCGTCTCTTCGGGCGCGGCCCGGGAGGGCCCGAGCGCGGGGAGCTAGTCGCGACGCGGCTCGATGAGGACGCGGAGCTGATCGGACGAAGTACGGAACCGGGCAGTGCCGATGAAGTCCGGCGCGAACTGCTCCCCGTGTGGCGGCGTAGGCTCGTCGTCCTCTTGCAGGAGCAGCCGGACGCCGAGGGCGCTGTGCGGGAGCTGATCGAGCGTATGCGGGGTCGGCTGGACGGCGACCGTGAGGCGTGGGTGCAGCACAACACCGCTCACGACCAGTCCACCCTGTTCGCTGTCCAGGGCGGGAACGTCCACTACCACCACACAGCAGGGGGACAGCTGCCGCCGTCGCCCCCTGCCGAGGAGTGACCGGGTGGCCCTCCGGCGGCACGACGTACCAGGAGGTCCGTGCGGCGGCCGGGTTCGCGTACGGTGCCGTCGGTGCCGACATCCATGTCTTCGGTGACAGCACCCCCGTCTATCTCCTCTACGTACACGCCCCGGGTCCATTCCTGGTGGGCGACACCGCCTCCCTGCGTGATCAGCCCAGCCGAATGCTGGACGCGCGCAGTGAGGTGGTGCCCTTCACGGGCCGGGAGGCGCAACTCGCCGAGCTGCGGCGCTGGCGCGACGCGCCCGGTGAACTCGCCGTGCGCTGGCTGCACGGTCCCGGTGGCTCGGGGAAGTCCCGGCTCGCCGCGCGCTTCGCCGCCGAGTGCGCGGATGCGGGCTGGCTGGTGGTCGACGCCGTGCACGGCACGGACGGCCGTCCGCCCGCCCCGGGCAGCCAGGACCTGCGCACCGAGGGCCGTCCGGGCGTGCTGGTGCTGGTCGACTACGCCGACCGGTGGCCGCACGCCCACCTGAGCTGGCTGTTCCACAACACGCTGCTGCGGGGTCGCTGCCCCGCCCGTGTGCTGCTGCTGGGCCGCTCCGTACAGCCGTGGCCAGGCCTGCGGGCGCAGTTGCACCGCCAGCGCCGCGGGGTGGGCGTGTCGGACCAGGCGCTCGGGCCCCTCTCGGCCGAGCCGGGTGCGCAGGACGAACGGCGCCGGATGTTCGAGGCGGCGCGGGACGGCTTCGCCGCGCACTACGGGAGGCTGGGCCCGCTTCCGGCACCGGGGGATCTGTCCGGACCCGATTTCGGCCTGGTTCTCGCCGTACACATGGCCGCGCTGGTGGCGGTCGACGCCCGGGCGCGTGGCCGTACCGCGCCCACGGACCTGACCGGCATGACGGCGTATCTGCTGGACCGGGAGCATCTCGCCTGGTGCCCGGGGGCCGGACGCGGTGGGGACGACGCGAGTACGGAGCAGGAGGAGGGCCGGGTGATGGGGCGGGCGGTGTTCACCGCCGTGCTGACCGGGCCGATGCCGCGCGAGGACGCCCTGCCGCTGCTGGACCGGCTGATGTTCGAGGACCCGGCCGGCGTGATCTCCGCCCATGCCACGGGCTATCCGGCGGCACGCGCGTCGGACGGCAGGGTGCTGTGGCCGCTGCTGCCGGACCGGCTCGCCGAGGACTTCCTCGCCCTCAGCCTTCCGGGTAGCCCGGTGAGCGGCTATCCCACCGATCTGTGGACGGCCACCGCGACGCGCCGCGTTCTCGAGCGGGACGGTGGCGCCGCCCCGCCCTGGACACCCCGAGCGCTGACCTTCCTGACCGCCGCCGCCGAACGCTGGCCGCACGTCGGTGAGCGCGTGCTCTTTCCCTTGCTGCGCCGCGATCCGGCTCTCGCGGTCCGGGCGGGCAGCGCGGTGCTCGCCGCTCTGGCCGAGCTGCCGACGGTCGATCCCGGGGTCCTCACGGCCATCGAACCGGAGCTGCCGGCCGGCGACGTACGGGTGACCACGGGAGCGGGGGAACTGACCGCCCGGATCGCGGCCGACGAGCTCCAGCGGGCCGCGGGCCCGCTGGAGCAGGGCCGGGTTCGGTTGAGGCTGGGCAGGGCGCTTGTGCAGGCCGGTCGGCGTTCGGAGGGGCTGGTCCATCTGGAGGAAGCGGTACGGCTCACCGAGCGGGCTTTCCACCGCGACCCGGCGCTGCGCGTGGAGCACGCGCAGGCCGTCCTGTGCGTGGCGATGTCGTTCACCGCCGAAGCCGACCCCGAACGGGTGATGACCTGGGCACGGCGGGCCATCGGGCTGCTGCGGGCGTCGCCCTGTCGGGGGGAGGGCGAGAGCGAACGGCTGAGCACGCTCGCACGGGCGTACACCCTGTTCGCCGCGGTGTCCGCCGGCACTGGCGACGTGCGGGCCGCCCACGCCGCCGCGGCCGAGGCGGCAGCGGCCTACGACGCACTGCGCGAGCGGGATCTGTGGTCCGCGTTCAACTCCTTACCCGACCAGAACGACCTGGTTCGGCTGCGGAGCCTGCTGTTGGCCTCCGACGGACGACAGGACCTGGCAGTGGAGTTCAGTGCGATGTCGGTCGCGAACGCTCGCCAGTTGGCGCGGATGGGCCCTGCCCGGTACGGCGCCGCTCTGGCCGGCCATCTCGCGCAGCACGGCGACCGGCTGTGGGACGTCGGCAAAAGGCGGGAGGCGGTGGCCTCCCTGCTGGAGGCCGTGCACCTGCTTCGCCAGATCGCACGGGTGCGGCCCGAGGACCGAGAGAGTCTCGCCGGAGCACTGGAGCGGACAGCCGACCTGCTGATCGCCCTCGGGCGGTGTGAAGAGGCGGTACCGCTCCTTGAGGAGGGCCTCGCCCTGTGGCGGGCCCTGGCCGCGGACGCCGCCGCGCGAGGAGACCGGGCGGCGGCCGCCGAGCACGAGGACGGGGCCGCCCGGGCACTGCGCCGCCTTCGGCGGCAGCACGCACCGTCACGGGGGCGGGGCGGCAGCGTCAGGGGTTTCGCGGCAGAGGGCCGGCGGCTCGTGCGCGAGGGGCAGCGGGAGCGGCTGTGGGAGCTGATCCGTTCCCAGCCGGTCGCCGACGCGGTCCGGCTCGCCCACCGGTTGCCCCGGCGTGCCTGGGACTTGGCGGTGCGCGGCGGCCCCGGGGACCGTGAGCCGGCCGACGTGCTGCTCTCCTGGCAGCCGCGTGCCGCTGCCCACGCGGTACGCGAAGCCCTCCGCGACGCGGTATGGGTGCCGCCCTGGCCCGGTGCGTCCGGTGCGTGCGGTGCGTGCGGTGCGTGCGGTGCGTCCGGTGTGTGCGGTGGCGCGGATGTGGCGTTCGCCGTGGCCGGCGAGGCGTGCCTGTCCCGCGAGGCCGACGAGCCGTCCCGGGCTGCCCCCGGGGACGCCCGGGTACGCGCCACCCGCATCGAGGTGTGGGACCTGGACACCCGTACGCTCCGGTGGTCGGCGCCCCACCAGCGCCTGGCCGCCGACCCGCCGCGCTGTCTGCGGCGTGACGCGGTGCTGGCGGTGCGGGCGCGAACCCGGCCCGAGGCCGTGCGGGGTGCGGGAATCGGACTGGACCTGGTGCTGTACCGGCCGGAGGGCGAGCGCGTACTGGCCGGCGATGTGCCGCTGTCGGGGGCGCGCATCGCCCCCACCGCGTACGGCTTCGTGGTTCTGTCCGCCACCGCGCGCCACGCCCTGGTCGGCACGGCCTCAGGGACGGTGGCACGAGCCCGGTGCGCCCCGGAGTCCTTCGGGCTCAGTCGGTGCGACCTGGTGGCCACCGATCCGATGGGGACCCGGGTGGCCTTCGGGTGCGGAAACCGGCTGATGATCACCGATGACAGGCTGGAAAAGGTCGTAGTAGCCGGGCATCGGCCGCTGCCCCCGGCGCTGGGACCGGTGCGCGAGGCGGTGTTCCTCTCCCCCGACGAGCTGGTGGTCACCGGCCCGGGAGGACGGTGGGGCCGCTTCGAGGTGGAGTCCGGCGAGCTGGTGCCGATCGCGTTGAGCGGGGACGGGCCGACCGGGCCGGGCCTCTTCGCGCTGCCTGCGTGGGGGGCCGTGGGCGGTCCGGGCAAGAACGGCCGGGCCCTGTGCCATGACGCCACGACGCTGGCTCCGCTGGCCCTGCCCGGCCCGCTCGCGTCGGCGGCCGGCGGCCGGCCGTACCGGATGACGGCATCGGCCGACGGCCGGTACGTGGTACACAGCGCCGCAGTGCCCCGGTGGCGGCGCGGCGGCGGCGACGCGAGCCGGGCCGTGGTGCACGACCTGGGCCATCCAGCCGCGCTGCTGACGCGGCCGGTGAGTTCGCTGAGCCCGGCCGAGACGGCGGCGCTGGCCGGTCACAGCGCGGGGTCCGCCGGCACCCGCGAGCTGATGCGACTGGCGGCGACGCTGGCGGGCGTCGCGCCCGGATCCGTACGCACACAGGAGAAGTGAGCCGATGGCGAGGAACTGGTTCCGCAGGAGGCGCCGGACGGACGGACACGGCAGCAGCGACTCCGCGGGCCGGTCGGCGCAGCGGCCGCCGCGCACCGGCGAAGACGCCCTGCTCGACCTGGGGTTGCAGCGTCCCGAACCCGGCGCACACCGGCTCCTGCCCGAAAACCTCCAAGCGCTGCGCCGACGACTGAACGAGCTGGAGCGTCAGCACGGCCCGGCGCACGAGGACACCATCGAGATGCGGAGCCGACTGGCCGCCCTGCTGACCGTCCTGGCACTGTCTCTCGAACGGTTGCGCCCCGGCGACACCACAGCTCACGAGCACGCCGTGGCGCTGCATGTGGAGAACATCGTCCACGCGACCCGTGCTCTCGGCGCGGACTCCTCCGACGCCCTGTGCGCCTGGGAAGGGGCGGGGTCCGTGGCGCTGTCGGCAGGGTGGACCGAGAAGGCCATCGGCTTCCTGGAGGAGGCCGTCGCGGGGTACCGGCGCGTCGCGGGGCCGGACGACGAACGCACCCAGTTCTGCTGGTCCCGACTGGCCGAGGCGTACGAGGCGGCCGAGCGAATGGACGAGGCGATCACCTTGTGGGAGCGGGTCGTCGAGACGGGACGGCGGACGCTCCGCCCGGGCGACGTGATGCTCGGCGAACGCAAGGAGCGGCTGTTCCGCGCCTACCACCGGGCGGGCCGGACCCTTGACGCCACCGCGCTGTGCAGGGAGATCATCGCCGACAAGGAGCAGTTGAACGGACCGGACGATCTGAGCGTGTTCATCTGGACGGACAACCTCGCCCACCTCCTGCACGACGCCAAAGACCTTGCCGGCGCCATCGCCTGCTACGAGCGCGCCATCCACGGCCTCACGGACATCACCGGCGCGCGCCATCCCGACCTCGCCTTCCGCCATCACAACCTGGCCCTCGCCCATCAGGAAGACGGCCATCCAGAGCGAGCGCTGCCGCACCTCGAGCGGGCCCTGGCCATCCGCGAGGGCGCTTTGGGACCGCACCACGCCGACACCCTCGACACGCTGCTGAAGCTGATCCCCGTCTGCGAGAAGGCCGACCGGCTGGACAAAGCCGTCGCTTGCGCCGAGCGCCTGGTCACGACCTTGGAACAGGTGGCTCCGGGGCACGCCCGGCTGCCAGAGCTACAGGCTTGCCGTGCGCGGCTGGCGCAGGCCCTTCGGGACACGGAGGGCGAGAGTGCCGTTGACTGACAGAGGCCCCGATGGTTCCGCGGATGCCCGAAATCCCTGCGGAGCTCGTCCCCGAGCTGGCGGAGGTCTCGGCGGCGTCGCTGTTCAAGCTCACCGGCAACGGTTCGGTACCGCGCTCCACGATCAGCCTGGTCCAGCTGCGTGCAGGTCAGATCGTCGGCAGCACATACCTGGCTGATGTTCGTGATCGGCCAGGTCGACTTCTTCATCCCCGTGGCGCTCATCGCCAAGCCGGTGCCCGGCCAGTGCTTCACCGACCCGTGGAAGTGAGGCCACCCGGGGCAGGTTCAGCGCGCACTCCCTCGGCCGGCGCACGGCCTCCAGTCCGGGCGGAGGACGAAGGGACGGAGAGGGGCGGAAGCGTCGTGCCGGGGTAGGCGGGGCCGTATGGGTGAGATCCTGATCGGTACATGTTCCTGGACGGACAAGGCACTTGTGGCCAGCGGGTGGTACCCGCCGGGACGGCAGGACCCGGAGGGACGGCTGCGGCACTACGCCGAGCACTTCTCCGTGGTGGAGGTGGACGCCACCTACTACGCGCTGCCCAGCACGCGCAACAGCCTCCTGTGGGTCGAACGGACCCCGCCCGGCTTCCGCTTCGACGTCAAGGCGTTCTCCCTCCTCACCGGCCACCCCACCCGCGACGCCGCCCTGCCCGCAGATCTGCGCGGCCGACCCCGTACCACCGGTGACACCGGACTTCTCGACGAGATCTGGCACCGTTTCAGCGACGCCCTCCGGCCGCTGCGGAACGCCGGCCGCCTCGGCACGCTGCTGTTCCAGTTCCCGCCCTGGTTCGCCCCCGGCGCGCGGTCCGAGGCCGCCCTCCGGCACACCCGGCTGCGCACCGGCGACTGGCCCGTGGCCGTGGAGTTCCGGCACCCCGACTGGTGGCGGGACGAGCACCGCGCCCGTACCACCGCCCTGCTGAGGGAGCTGGACACCGCCGCTGTGGCCGTGGACACGCCACAGGGACTGCCCACCTCGATACCGCCGGTCACCCCGGTCGCCTCCACCAACCTCGCGGTGGTGCGCTTCCACGGGCGCAGCCCCGAGTGGGGCAGGGGCAGCAAGGAGGACCGCTTCCGCCACACGTACGCGGAGGACGAGCTGCGGGAGTGGCGGCCGCGTCTGCGCGCCCTGGCCGACCGGGTCACGCACCTGCACGTCCTGTTCAACAACTGCTGCGCCGACGCCGCCGTACGCGCCGCCGCGTCCATGCGGGGCCTCTTGAGCCCGTGCGGACATCCAACGGACGTCTCCGGGTAGGAGGGCGGTAGACACAGACTTCAGGAGGTGCCATGTCCGGACTGATGACACGCATCCAGCGGTTCATCCGCAGCCCGCAGGGCCAGCGGGCCGTCGCCTCGGCGCGCCGCGCCGCCGCCGACCCGCGCAACCGCACCCGAGCCCGTGGGCTGCTCGCCCGGCTGCGCGGGCGCCGGTGACGGGGTAGGGGCTGAGGGCGTACCCGCGGCGGGTGCCTTGGGCACCGCCTCACCGACAGCGCGCTGCTCCTGTCTCCCGTCTGCTTGATCGTTTGCGGACCACGGGGAGAGAGACGACGATCGGCAAGACGGCGATATCCGTTCTGGTGGCGGGTGCGCTCGTGGGTGCCCAGTCGGGGTGCGATCCGGACGGCGGTGACGATGCGCACGGAGGCGGCGCGAGCGGTTCGAGTGGCGCGGGGGGTGCGGGTGGCGCCGGCGGTGCCGCTGATCGTCCTCAAGCTGAAGAGCTGATGATGCCGGGAGTCGAACGGGTGTCGGTACGGCGGCAGGGCGGAACCCTTCGCCACCACGGCCTTCAGCGCGCCGACGCCCGATCGGCCCCGGCCGCGCCACCCGCGCCACCCGCGCCACCTGCGCCGCACAGCGAGCAGCGTTCCCTGCCGTCCCAGTCCGCCCAGCCGAAGACGCCCGGCGACAGGGAGCGGCCCTCCAACTCGTCGCGGACCGCGACCCGGTAGTCCCACACGGACGCGATGTACGGGTGGTAGACGTCGTGAAAGGAGGGCTGGGACAGCAGGGCGCCCGCGGCGACGGCACGGCGCAAGGCGCGCAGCTGCTCGAACATCGCCTGCCCGGCGGCGGCGACCGGCGCGGCGGCGTCGATGAACAGCCGCTCCCGCACCTCGTAGATGTGCGCGTCGGCGAGGGCGGCACGGCTCGCCGCCTCCCGGTCGAGGGACGGGTCCGGGTCCTGGGCCAGCTCACGCAGCCGCGTATGGGCGGTGCCCGCAGCCGAGATGAAGTCGATGTACACCTCGCGCCTCAGCGCGCCGAGCCCCCGCCCCTCCTCCTGCCGGGTACGCAGCCGGTCGGCGAGCACCGTCCCCGCTATCGCGATGACCGCGCCCCCGAGCGTCGCCACCAACGTCAACCACTCCACGCCGAGCCCCCCTCGCCCTGCCGTGCCCCCTACGGTGGCGGCACCGTAACATCCGCCGCTGGCACCGCCGGTACCGCTTACCGCGGAATCGGTCCGCGCCGCGATGCGCGACGATGACCCTATGAACGGACAACGGGGAAGCATTGCAGAGGAGCCCATCGCGGACCTCGCCCGGCGGCTCGTCGCGGCGGACACCGGCGGCTGGACGCCCGACGGGGCGAGGGCCTTGGCGGCCGAGCTGGGCTGGGCCTGGGGCGGCACGCCGGAGAATCCCGTCCTGATCACCGGCCGGACGGCGGGGAACGCCCGACTGCGCCCGGTGGGCCGGTTCGAGAAGTCCTACGTCGACGGGGAGTCGTACGTGGAGCTCGCGGTTCCCGTGGCGACCGCCGCCCGGGAAGCCGCCGCTCAGGCCGCCGCCTTCCGCGCCGTCAGGAGGGAGGTGACCGCCGCGCTCGGTACGCCCTCCATCATGGGCTCGCACGGCGACTTGGGCCCCTACTACGACGGCGGGCAGTTCTGGGGAGCGCCCTTCCTGCGGTGGCGCGGCCGGGACGACACGCTGGAACTGCGCGCCGGGACCGAGGGGCCGGAGCTGGTCCTGCAGCCCACCGGGCCGGCGGAGAACTGGTTCTGGCGTCAGGGCATCGGCGAGGAGTACGCGATCAGCGGCTTCTTCGGCAGCAATCGCGACCCGGCCAACTCCGGCCTCGGTTTTCCCGGTGGCTGGACGGCCCGGAGCTGGGAGACCGTCACCCGGACGCTGGACGGCTTCCTGGGCGCGCTGCCCGCCGAAACGACCGCCCTCGGCATCAGGATCGGCATGCCGGTCTACGGTCGTACCGACCGCGGCGCACCCATCCTGTTCAACGTGGCATGCGGCGACCGGCTGACGATCGGCTGCTTCGCCCCGGACGACGTCGATCCGGCCTCCCTCGGCTGGGGGACACTCGCCCAGCACCCCGACACCGCGTCGGTCTACGGCGACGGCGGCCCGGTGTGGCGCGTGGACGCGGGCGGCCCCGGGGAGCCGAAGGGCCGTGCGCTCGCGGAGATGCTCGTGGCGACGGCCCGGGCGGTGGGCGTGAACGATCCGTCCGACCTGATCGTCGGCCGCGAGGCCGAGTACGTGGACGGCTACCACGTCACGTACTACGGGCTGGGCCTGCCGACCGGCTGACCATTCCCCTGACGCGGCTGACGCGGCTGGCGCGGCGCCTCGGCGTCGGGCGGGCGCGCGAAGTGGCGTTGCCGTGACGGCGGCAGGGTCCTCGGCGCCCACCGGCTGGCGCTCACCGTGTCCGACGGTGGGGGGCCTTCCGCGAGGGAAGGCCCCCCACCCACGCCGGTGAGTGGCGTTCGTCAGCGTGCGTTCATCGCCGGGACGCCCGGAGGCGTCGGCAGCGGCAGCCGCAGACGGGCCGGCTGGTCGGCGGCGGCCGGGGTGCGGCAGGTGAGGTCCTTCGCCGGGAGCTTGCCGGTGGTCAGGTAGGCCGTGGCGGTCTTGTCGGCGCAGGACTTGGTTGTGTAGACGCCGTGGCCCTCGCCTCCCAGGACCGTCACCATGCGCGAGCCCTTCATGGCCCGGTGCAGGCCCTGACCGCTGGTCAGCGGGGTCTGGGAGTCCCACTCGTTCTGCAGGATCAGCGCGCCGACCTTGTTGTCCACCGTGGTCGCGGGCTCACTGCCGTTCTTCCAGAACGCGCACGGCATGATGTTCGACGCGAAGTCGCCGTACAGCGGGTACCTGGCCTTGTCACGGATCGCGTCGCGGCGGTACTGCTCCGGGTCGCGCGGCCAGGCCCGGGTGTCGGCGCACACGACGGCCCAGAAGCTCGCGTCGCCGTTGTCCGCCGGGGCCTCCGCCCGGGCGAACGCCGGCGGTGCGGGGCGTTCGGGGCTCGGCGTCGCGTCGCCGTTCCGGGACGGGGCCGGCTTCTGGCCCGAGGCGGCCTTCTTCAGGTCGGCGACCCGCTCGGCGGCGTTCTGCACGTAGAAGAAGACGGCCCGCTCGGCGCGGATGTCGTCGCCGGTCATGCGCGTCCCGTCGACGTCGATGGGCTTGCGGTCGGCCCGGGCGACCAGGTCCCAGTACGTCTTGCGGACCTTGGCCGGAGTGTCGCCCAGCCGGTACGTCGTGTGGCGCTTCGCGGTCCACTCGGTCCAGCGCGTGAACGCGGGCTCGGCGCCCTCGGCCCACACCTGGATCATGCCCCGCCAGGCGCGCTGGGGATCGACGGCGCTGTCCAGCACGAACCGGTCCGCCCGCTGGGGGAACAGCTGCGTGTAGACGGCTCCGAGGTACGTTCCGTAGGAGAACCCCAGGTAGGAGATCTTCTTCTCGCCGAGCACGCCGCGGACGACGTCCATGTCGCGGGCCGTGTTGCGGGTGGTGAGGTGGGGCAGGAGCGCACCGCCCTTGGCCTGGCACTTGTCGGCGACCGTACGGGCCCACTGCACGTCCTTGGCGAACGTCGCCGCCTTGTACGGGCGCTGCCAGTTGAATTCGTCGTCCGCGAGGCCGCAGCCGACCGGGGTGCTCCTGCCGACGCCCCGCGGGTCGAAGCCGATGAGGTCGTACTGCTTCTTCACGGCCGCGGGCAGATCGGGCCCCAGGTACAGGGGCATGTCCAGGCCGGAGCCGCCCGGGCCCCCGGGGTTGAGCAGCAGCACACCGCGACGTTCCTTGGTACTGCTCGCCTTCAGCCGCGACACCGCGATGCCGATCTGCTTGCCGCCCGGACGGCTGTAGTCGAGGGGCACCTTGAGGGTCGCGCACTGCAAGGCGGCGGGGCTCTCGGCGTCACACCGCTTCCACTGCGGCTTCTGCTGCAGGTACCGCTGCAGAGGGTCCGCGGTCGCGGGACGCGAGGGCGACGCGGCGGAAGGGGCGGCGGAGGCGGTGGCGGGAGCGAGGGCGGGGATCAGGGTCGCGACGGCGCCCACGGCCAGGAGAGGGGCTATTCGTCTGCTGCGCACAATGATGCCGTTCCTTACGTAGGGGATGGCTGTGACCCACCCACCCTGTCGGACAAAGGGAGTTGGGCGAATCCGCCGCCGGGCCCCCGGCGTCTCCGACCGCAGGAGTAGGGAGCAGACCGGTGAATGGTCCCCCTGAAGGAGAACGCGAACTGCCGTTTTTCCGTCCGCGGTGGCCTTCGCGACGGATGCGGCCCCGGTTCGGGGGTGGGGAGCCGAGGCGGCACACCAACCCGCACGGTCGTCCACCGGCGTGGCACACTCGTCGCCTCAGCAGCCACGAGGTGAGACGGGGTATGCCACCGGCAGGCACCGACGAGCGGATCGCGCGCGGGAACCAGACCCTGAAGCGCCTCCTGGAGGCGGTCAACGCCGAATCCGTCCTCCACGACGACTCGGGCTGCTACGACAAGGCGGCCAAGGGCATCGGCGACCGCCTGCGCGACATCGCAGATGCGGGAACTTCGCCCTCCTCGGCTCGACTGACCCGCTGACAGCCTTACCGTCCAGTAAGCTCCGGCCATGTCCACCCCCGCCATAGCCGGACTCGCCGATTCCGTACGCGCCCTGACGGAGGGTCAGGTCACCTCCGCCGCCCTCGTCCAGGCCTCCCTCGACCGGATCGAGGCCACCCGCTCCACGGTGAACGCCTTCCGCCTCGTGCGCGACGCCGAAGCCGTCCTCGCGGAGGCCGCGGAGGCCGACCGCCGGCTCGCGGCGGGGGAGCGGGCCCCGCTGCTGGGCGTACCGGTCGCCGTCAAGGACGACACCGACATCGCCGGGCTGCCCACCGCCTTCGGCTGCCGCGGCGACCTCCCGGCCGCGAGCGCCGACGGGGAGGCCGTCCGGCGGCTGCGCGCCGCGGGCGCCGTCATCGTCGGCAAGACCAACACCTGCGAGCTGGGCCAGTGGGCCTTCACCGAGGGCCCCGCCTTCGGCGCCACCCGCAACCCCTGGCACACCGGCCACACGCCCGGCGGCTCGTCCGGCGGCTCGGCGGCCGCCGTGGCCGCCGGGCTGGTCCCCGCGGCGCTCGGCTCCGACGGCGCCGGGTCCATCCGCATACCGGCCGCCTGGACGCACCTGGTCGGCATCAAACCGCAGCGCGGACGCGTCTCCGTGCACCCGTACAACGACTGCTTCGAGGGCCTGACGGTGAACGGCCCCCTCGCCCGTACGGTCGCCGACGCCGCGCTGCTGCTCGACGCCGTCTCGGGCGCGCACCCCTCCGAGCGCCACCACCCGGCGCCCATCGACGCCTCCGCCGCCGCACGCCGCGAACCCGGCCGGCTGCGCATCGCACTCGCGTGGCGCTCCGCGTTCACCGCCACCCGCAACCCCCTGCACCCCGACATACGCCGCGCCGTGACCGACCTCGCCGAGGCCCTCGCCCGCCTCGGCCACACCGTCGAGGAGGCCCGCCCCCGCTACGGCCTCATCGGGCTGAGCTTCCTGCCGCGCGCCACCGCGGGCATCGCCGCGTACGCCGACCGGCACCCGGACCCGGCGCTGCTGGACCCGCGCACCCGCGGCACCACCCGCACCGGCCACCGCCTCGGCGGCCGCGCCCTGCGCACCGCCCGGGCACGCGAGGGCCGCCAGCACCGCCGCATCGGGGCCCTCTTCGCCACGTACGACGTCCTCCTGACCCCCACCACCGCCGCCCCGCCGCCCCGTGTCGGCACCTTCGACGACCTGTCGGCCTGGCGCACCGACCTCACCATGGCGGCCGCCTGCCCGTACGCCTGGCCCTGGAACGTCCTCGGCTGGCCCGGCGTGAACGTCCCCGCCGGCTTCACCACGACCGGCCTGCCGGTCGGCGCCCAGCTCCTCGGACCGGCCGGCAGCGAAGAACGCCTCATCTCCCTGGCGGCGCAGCTGGAGGCGGACCGGGCCTGGCACCTCCTCCGTCCGGCCCTCGACCCGATCTAGGAACTCCCGACGAACTGCTGCGCCGCGGAGAGCACGCCTGGCCGGCGGAGCTGGACCTGTTGGCACGGATCGCCGGGCTCGAGCGGGAACGTCGTGTCGCGGACTGGGACGGGGCTCCGTTCACCCGGGACTCCGTTCACCCAGGGCTCCGCGAAGCACGTCTCCGTGTGGCGCAATCCGGCCCAAGGCCGGTCACCGGGCTGTCCATGGAGGAGGCCGTGCCCGTCTTGAGGCTCCTGTCGGGAGCCGATCCAAGAGTTCTAAGGCACGCGGGCCGTCCACTCGGGGGAGGAGAACTTCCTCTCCGCCAGCTCCCTCGCCCGCGCCATCTCCTCGGCCGTGACCGCGCCGTCCGTCAGCCCGTACCGCTCGCGGAACGAACCGATCATCCGCTGGATGACCGTGGCGCGCGGCAGGCCCGTCTGGCGGCGCAGCGGGTCCACGCGCTTCTTCGCGCTCGTCGTGCCCTTGTCCGAGAGCTTCTCGCGGCCGATGCGCAGCACCTCCGTCATCTTCTCCGCGTCGATGTCGTACGACATCGTCACGTGGTGCAGCACCGCGCCCTCCCCGCCGACGATCCGCTTCTGCGCCGCGCCGGCGATCTTGCCCGCCTCGGTGGCGATGTCGTTGAGGGGCTGGTACCAGGCCTTGATGCCCATGTCGCCGAGCGCGCCCAGCACCCAGTCGTCGAGGTAGGCGTAGCTGTCCGTGAAGGACAGCCCCTTGACCAGGGCCTCGGGGACGGAGAGCGAGTACGTGATGGTGTTCCCCGGCTCGATGAACATCGCGCCGCCGCCGCTGATCCGGCGGACCACCGTGATGCCGTGCCGCTCGGCGGCCTCGGCGTCGACCTCGTTGCGCAGCGACTGGAAGCTGCCGATCACCACGGCCGGCGCGCCCCACTCCCACACGCGCAGCGTCGGCGGCCGACGCCCGGCCGCGACCTCGGCCGTCAGCACCTCGTCCAGCGCCATGTGCAGCGCAGGCGACTGCGCCGCGTCGTGGACCAGCTGCCAGTCGTAGTCGGTCCAGTCCGTGGCGTGCGCGAGGGCCCGCCGTACGGCGACGCCGATGCCTTCGCTGGTCAGCCCGAACATCTCCGTCCCCGGCGGGAGCGCCGCGTCGATGCGCGCGGCCAGCCCGGAGGCGTCGGTGTCGGCGGGGGCGCCCTCCAGGGCCCGGTCGATGGCGTCCAGCGCGTCGTCGGGCTCCAGGAAGAAGTCCCCGGCCACCCGCACCCGCCGCAGGACGCCGTCCTCGGCGTCGAGGTCGACCGTGATCAGCTTGCCGCCGGGGACCTTGTACTCACCGTGCACCGCGCGCCCTTCCTGTCGGGGCTTCCACGGTATCGGGGCCTGCCGACATCAAGGCCTGGCCGTCCTCCACGCCGGCTTCAGGGCCTGCCCTCCTCCTTGCCGGACCTCTCGGTCTTGCGGCCTCTCTCGGTGCCGCTCTGCCGTCCGGTGCGGTTGCCCTTCCGCTCCTCCTCCGGGTGGACGTCGTTCTCGCCGGTCACCCGCTCCAGCGGTGACTTGTTCCGGTCTTCCTGCCGTCCGCGTTCGCCCATGACGTCATTCCTTCCCTACCGATTCGGCTGTCGGCTGTCGGCGCCGGCTGTTCGCCGGGGTCGACGGGTTCCCCACCCGGCGCCCGTCACGCACCCAGCTCCCCGGCCATGGTGCGCAGGGTCGCCGCCAGCTCCCGCACCTGGTGGTCGGACGGCGACGGCGTGCCGATCCGGCCCACCAGGTCGCCGCGTGTCAGGAGCACGGCCGCTCCCTCGTACCGCGCGGAGGCGAGCCGGTCCGGGCGGACCACATGCGCCCGCCCCTCCATCAGGACGAGCGCGGCACCGTCGTCGGGCAGCGCGAGCAGCTCGCGTACATGGCTTTCGTCGATCATGCGCCCCGAGTACCCGATCCGTACGGCCCCGATCCGCCTCGGCACACACTCACTCGAAAGCGCGTACGCTCCGGCCATGTTCACCACCCGGCCCACCCTCCAGGGCACCTTCGGCATGGTGTCCTCCACGCACTGGCTCGCCTCCCAGACCGCGATGGCCGTCCTGGAGGACGGCGGCAACGCCTTCGACGCCGCCGTCGCCGCCGGGTTCGTCCTCCACGTCGTGGAGCCGCACATGAACGGCCCGGCCGGAGAGGTGCCCCTCATCCTGGCGCCCGCCGGCGGGGACGTACGGGTCCTGTGCGGGCAGGGCCCGGCCCCCGCCGGGGCCACCCTCGCGCACTACCGGTCCCTCGGACTCGACCTCGTACCCGGCACCGGCCCGCTCGCGGCCGCCGTACCGGGGGCCTTCGACGCGTGGATGCTGCTGCTGCGGGACCACGGCACCGCGTCCCTCGCCCAGGTGCTGCGGTACGCCATCGGGTACGCCGAGGACGGGCACGTGCCCGTGGCGGCGATCGGCGAGACCGTCGAGACCGTACGGGGGCTGTTCGAGACCGAGTGGACCTCCTCCGCCGAGGTGTACCTCGTGGACGGAAAACCCCCGGCCCCCGGCTGTCTCTTCCGGAATCCGGCTCTCGCGCGTACCTGGCGCCGGTTGACCGAGGAGGCGACGGCGGCCGCCGGGGAGGACCGGGTCGCGCAGATCGAGGCGGCCCGGCGCGTCTGGCGCACCGGCTTCATCGCGGAGGCGTTGGTACGGCAGGTAGCCCGCCCCACCATGGACACCAGCGGCACCCGCCACACCGGCACCCTCGCCGCCGGGGACCTGGCGGCGTGGTCGGCGGCGTACGAGGACCCGGTCACGTACGACTGGAACGGCTGGACCCTGTGCAAGGCGGGTGGCTGGAGCCAGGGCCCCGTCCTCCTCCAGCAGCTCGCCCTCCTGCCGGACCCGCTGCCCCCGTACGGCTCCGCCGACTACGTCCACCTGCTGGTCGAGGTCTGCAAGCTCGCCATGGCGGACCGCGAGGCCTGGTACGGCGACGCCGCCCACGTCCCGCTCGACGCCCTGCTGTCCCGCGCGTACAACGCCGAGCGGCGCGCGCTCATCGGCGACAAGGCGTCGTACGAGCTGCGCCCGGGCCGCCCCGGCGGGCGTACGCCGCGGCTCAGCGACCACGCGGCCCGGGCGGGCGCCGCCGCTCCGGCTGCCCTCGGGGCCGGTGAGCCGACCGTCACGGTGGACGGCGCCACGCGCGGCGACACCTGCCACCTCGACGTCGTGGACCGCTGGGGCAACATGGTGGCCGCCACGCCGAGCGGCGGCTGGCTCCAGTCCAACCCGGTCGTGCCCGAACTGGGCTTCCCGCTCGGCACCAGGCTCCAGATGGCCTGGCTGGACCCCGGCCTGCCCAACTCGCTGACGCCCGGCCGCCGCCCGCGCACCACGCTCACGCCGTCGCTGGCGCTGCGGGACGGGGAGCCGGTGATGGCGTTCGGCACACCGGGCGGCGACCAGCAGGACCAGTGGCAGCTGCACTTCTGGCTCGCCGTCACCCACGGCGGCCTCGGCCTCCAGGCCGCCATCGACGCGCCGAACTGGCACAACGACGCCTTCCCCAGCTCCTTCTTCCCGCGTGCCATGCGGCCGGGCTCGGTCACCGTCGAGTCGCGCATGGACCCGGCGGTGGTCGAGGAGTTGCGGCGCCGGGGCCACGAGGTGACGGTCGGCGGGCCCTGGACCGAGGGACGGCTGTGCGCGGTCGCGCGCGATCCGCGCACCGGGATCCTCTCGGCGGCGGCGAACCCGCGCGGCATGCAGGGGTACGCGGTCGGCCGCTGACGAGGCCGGCCGCCGGTTTCTGGGGGTTCGGTCGCCCGTTGTCAGTGGTCCGTGATTGGCTGGACACATGATCGATGAGCTTCTCGAGGGATCCGGTTCTCTGTCCTCGCGGGTCGAGGAGGCGGTGCGCGCGGCGGCGGCCGCCGAGATCATGCCGCGCTGGCGGCAGCTCGCCACGCACGAGATCCTCGAGAAGAGCGGCCCGCACGATCTGGTGACCATCGCCGACCGGGCCGCCGAGACCCATCTGACGGCCGCGCTCACCGCGCTGTTGCCGGGCTCGGTGGTGGTCGGCGAGGAGGCGGTCCACGCCGACCCGGAGGTGTACGAAGCGCTGCGCGGCGACGCGCCCGTGTGGATCGTCGACCCCGTCGACGGGACCCGGCAGTTCGTGCGCGGCGAGCCCGGTTTCTGCACGCTCGTCGCGCTCGCCCGCCACGGCGAGCTGCTGGCGGGCTGGACGTACGCCCCGGTGGCCGAGGAGATGGCCGTCGCGGCGCGCGGCCACGGCGCGCGGCTGAACGGCATCCCGATACGGTCCGGCTCGCCGGTGCCCGGCGAGGTGCTCCGGGTGGCGACGTCCCACCCCGACTACACCACCCCGGAGCAGAAGGCCGCCCTGCAGGGCCTCGCCACCGAAGGCGTCCACCCCCGGCCGTGCGGCTCCGCCGGCCTGGCGTACCTGGACATCGCCCGGGGCGTGACCGACGCGCTCGCGTTCACCTGGGAGTATGCCTGGGACCACGCGCCTGGCCTGCTGCTGGTGGAGGAGGCGGGCGGCACGCACATCACCCTGTCCGGCGAGCCCTTCCGCATCACCGGCGGCAACGCCCTGCCCTTCACGGCGGCCCGTGACCGGGCCACCGCCGCTCGTGTCCGCGACCTGCTGACCCGTCAGTAGGAGCCGGGACCTATCCTGAAGCCCTTGGCCGTCGGCTGACGAAGGAGTCCGAAAGGTGCCGTCGATGCTGGATGCCGTCGTCGTGGGGGCGGGGCCCAACGGGCTGACCGCCGCCGCCGAGCTGGCCCGGCGCGGGTTCTCCGTGGCCGTGTTCGAGGCCCTCGACACCGTCGGTGGCGGTGCCAGGACCGAGGAGCTCACGCTGCCCGGCTTCCGGCACGACCCGTGCTCCGCCGTCCACCCGCTGGGCGTCGGCTCACCGGCGTTCAAGGCCCTGCCGCTCGACCGGTACGGCCTGGAGTGGCTGCACGCCGAACTGCCCATGGCGCACCCCTTCGACGACGGGACGGCGGCCGTGCTGTCCCGGTCGGTCTCGGAGACGGCGGCCTCGTTCGGGCCCCGGGACGCGGGCACGTACCGGCGGCTCGTCGCGCCGTACCTCGGCAAGTGGGACACCCTCGCCCGCGACTTCATGTCCCTGCCGCTCACCGCGCTCCCGCGCGACCCGGTCACCCTCGCCCGGTTCGGCATCGACGGCCTGCCGCCGTCCACCTGGCTGATGCGCCGCTTCCGCGACGACCGGGCCCGGGCGCTGTTCGCCGGGCTCGTCGCCCATGTCATCGCCCCGCTGAACGGGCTCGCCACCAGCGCGATCGGTCTGGTCTTCGCACTCGCCGCGCACGCGGGCGGCTGGCCGCTGCCGCGCGGCGGCTCGCAGTCCATCTCCGACGCCCTGTCCGCGTACGTACAGGACCTCGGCGGTACGGTCCACACCGGTTACGAGGTCAAGCGCCTCGACGACCTGCCGCCGGCCCGCGCGTACGTCTTCGACACCTCCCCGACGGCTCTGGCGCGCATCGCCGGTCTGGGCCGGTTCTACGACCACTACCGCTACGGCGCCTCCGTCTTCAAGATCGACTACGCCCTGGACGGTCCCGTCCCCTGGACCGCGGAGGCGCCCCGCCGCGCCGGCACCGTCCAAGTCGGCCCCAGCAGCCGGGAGATCGGCACCGCGCTCACCCAGGCCGCCGGCGGCACGGCGCCCCGCACACCGTTCCTGATCACCGCCCAGCCCAGCCTCGTGGACCCCTCCCGCGCGCCCGAGGGCAAGCACGTCTTCTGGGCGTACGGCCATGTCCCGCACGCCTGGCGCGGCGACCTCACCGACGCCGTCGAGCGCCAGATCGAGCGCTTCGCCCCCGGCTTCCGCGACCTCGTCCTCGCCCGCGCCACCGCCGGCCCGCCCGAACTCGCCGCCCGCAACGCCAACTACGTCGGCGGCGACATCGCCTGCGGCGCCGCCAGCGGCCTCCAGCTCCTGCTGCGCCCGCGCCTCTCGCTCTTCCCGTACAACACCCCGCACCCCGCGGTGTTCCTCTGCTCGTCCGCGACCCCGCCCGGGCCGGGCGTCCACGGCATGTCGGGCCACAACGCCGCGAAGGCGGTCTGGCGCCATCTGCGAAAGGCCCGGCCGTGAGGATCACCCTGGTCCACGGAGACCTCACCGAGCAGCACGCCGACGCCCTGGTCAACGCCGCCAACTCCTCCCTCCTCGGCGGCGGCGGCGTCGACGGCGCCATCCACCGCAAGGGCGGCCCCGAGATCCTCGCCGAGTGCCGCCGCCTCCGCGCCTCCCACTACGGCCGCGGCCTCGCCACCGGCCACGCCGTCGCCACCACCGCCGGCCGGCTCCACGCCCGCTGGGTGATCCACACGGTGGGCCCGGTCCACTCGACGGAGGAGGACCGCTCCCCTCTCCTGGCCTCCTGCTACCGCGAGTCCCTCCGCGTGGCCGACGAACTGGGCGCGCGGACCGTCGCGTTCCCCGCCATCTCGACCGGCGTCTACCGCTGGCCGATGGACGACGCGGCGCGCATCGCGGTGGAAACGGTGCGGTCGACGGAGACGGCGGTGGAGGAGGTCCGCTTCGTCCTCTTCGACGAGCGGGCGTACGCGGCGTTCGCCGAGTGGGTCGGTAGCCTGTGACACGGAGGGATGCATTGCCCCCGCGCGGCGGTGTGGTCCTCGTCGATCAGTCGACCTCCATGAGCGACCTCATCGGCGGTGAAGATCTCAAGCAGAAGGCTGATGTCGTTGCCGACGCCATCAACCGGCTCCTCACCGAGCTCTCGGTCAAGGGTGCCAAGGAGGAGGGCGTACGTGACTGCTTCCATGTCGCGGACATCGGCTACGGCGCGACTGTCGGCTCAGCGTTCGCGGGCTCGCTCGCCGGCCGCGACATCGTTCCCCTAAGCGAGGTGGCGGACAATCCAGCCCGGGTCGACGAGCGAAGCAAGAAGGTGCCCGACGGCGCAGGTGGGCTGGTCGGGACCGCGGTCAACTTCCCCCTGTGGACGGACCCGGTCGCCCACGGCGGAACTCCGATGAACCGCGCCCTTCAGTATGCCGAGACTCTCGTCGCCGGCTGGACCGAGCGCTATCCGGCCGGCTTCCCGCCGATCGTCAGCAATCTCACGGATAGAGAGTCGACCGACGGTGACCCCACCGCGGCCGCCGAAGCCATCAGGTCTCCTTGACCGTGGGTGGGGTAAGCCCGTGCTCGTGCGACACGGGTGGCCACCCTTGTCCCCGCCCGGCATACGTCGACGGGCAGCCCCGGGCGCGCGCGGTCCCGGCGCGCGCCCGGCAGTGGTCGTCGGCGTCGGTCCCCGGTCAGCGTTGTGTCCGGTCGCGTACCTCGGCGACGGTGTCCTGGCCCGTCCGGCGGAGCCCTTCGGCGGTCTCCTGGCCGGCGGACCGGGTTTGCTCCTTTGTGGTGTCCACCGCTTCCTGAGCTGTGGATTTGACCGACTCGACCGCCTCGGCGGCCGGTTCGCGCAGCTCTTCCTTCACCTGCTGTACGGCTTGGGCGGCTTGCTGCTTCACCGGCTCGATCAGCTCGTCCGAGTGCTCGCGCAACTGCTGTCCAGCGCGTTCCTCGGCCTCCGTGGTCGGCAGCAGCGCGGCGGTGAGCATCCCGGCACCGAAAGCGATCAGCCCCGCCGCCAGCGGACTCCCCTGCGTCTGCTGTTTGGCCCGCTCCGGCGCCTGCTGCAGCGCGTCACCGACCTGGCTCGTGGCGTCCTGGGCCGTCTGGACCACGCTGCCGGCGGTGTGTCCTGCCGTGTCGGCCATGCCCTGTGCGGATTGCCTCATGCCGCCGACGGCGTCCCGGGTGCTCCCCATCACGCGCTCCTTCACTCCGGTCAGCCGGTGACGTGCCGCGCCGGCCTTTCGCCGCGCCACTCGTCCCGGGGTCACCTTGTCCGCCAGCAGGTCGACATTGCGGGCCAAGTGGGCGCGCCGGTATTCCACGTCGCTCCTCAGCTCCTCGGGTGTCGCGCCCATCGGGCATCCTCCTTCAGCGATTCCACGGTCTGTTCGGGCTTGAGGTTGACCGTGCGCAGGCGCTTGCGGCCGGTGGAGTACAGCACTGCGCCGACCACGGCCCACACGGCCGTGACGATGAGGGCCGCCCAGGCGATGTCCATGACGTTGGCCAGCGCGAAGATCACGGTGAAGCTGCCCAGCAGCAACACCAGATGACCGGCATACCCGGCCCCGCCGAGCATGCCCACGGCCTTGCCCGCCTTGGCCGACTCCTCCTTGATCTCCGCTTTGGCCAGTTCGACCTCGTCGCGGACCAACTGCGACAGGTCCGCGCTGATGTCACCGATCAGATCGCCGATCGACGTGTCCTCGGCCCTCGCGGGCGGCGTGGAGGGCGGCCGCGTCCGGACCCTGTCGTACTCCGACACCCGTGCTGTCACAGCCGGCCCCCTTCGCCCGAGGCCGGGGGCTGGGTGGGCGGTGCCGTGGGTGCCGCGGGGGCGGGAGGTGGCGGCACCGGTGAAGTGGTGGAGGTGCCGACAGGGGGAGTGGGCGGTACGGGAGGCGGGGGCGGAGCTGCGGGCATACCGGACGGGGCGACCGGTGCCGCGCCGGGTGACGCCTCCAGACCCGCGCGTCCCGCGGGCCGGGGCTGCTGGGCCCGGGCGCCGCCTCCACCGCTGCCGGATCCGTTGGAGCCGGCGGCGCTGACGCCCTTGCCGGCGCGCGCCACGACGAAGCCGGCCAGAGCCGCCCCCGCCAGGAAGACACCCGGGCGACGCCGCGCGAAGTCCTGCAGGTCACTGACGAGGCCATCGGGTCCGCGCCGCTCCAAGCGGGAGGCGACCTGGTTCCCACCGTCGGCCACCTGCCGCACCATGCCCGCGACGCCGGAGTCCGGCTTGCCGTTCTCGCTCATCTCGCGCAGCTCGTCCGACAGCCGACGCACATTCTCCGCCAGCCGCCGGGTCTGCTCCTGCGCCTGTCCCTGGAGTTGCTCCCGCAGGTTCCCCACCAGGTCACGAGCCTGGTACGTAGCCTCCTGAGCCACCCCCGCGGCCTGCTCCCTGGCGGTGCCGGCCACCTCGGCGGCCTTGTCACCCACCATCCCGGCGCCCTCCACCGCCTTGCTCTGCGCCGTTCGCGCCACCGCTCCAGGTGTGCCCTGGCCGCGGCCCGGCCCTTCGAAGTCGCTCATGGATCCTCCTGATCGAAGGAAAACGTTCCGTCTGCCACCCCCGCGTACCCCCATCGCGGCCGGTCACCATCGCATCACGGCATCAACCCGAAATTTCCGGCGCGGCACGGGCTGGGCCAGCGCGTCATCGACAGGGCGCCCCGGTCCGGCGTTCGTGATCATCCAGCTGGGGCGGCCTGGCCGGTACGAGCCCTCGGCGCCGCCGGCCACCCGGGCCGACGATCACCGCACCCGCGCGGCGATGGTCCTCGCGCACTCCAGCGCCTCCGTGTGCGTGGTGTCCACCTCCAGGTCGTAGGTCACGCCCTGGTGGACCACGTCCGCCTGGGACGCCGCCATTCCGATCGCCCGGTCGCCTCGGGCGATCTCGCGGCCGGCCGCCACCGCGGCGTCACACATGACGCCGACCCACAGCACGCCCAGTCCGTCCAGAGCCTTCCGCCAGCGCTCCTGTGAGTACGTGCCGCCGAGGAAGACCTCGTCGACGATGACCCGGGCGCCCGCGCGGGCCATCGCCGCGACGCCCTCGATCCACGCCGCTTCCAGCGTCCGGAACTCCGGGCCGACGATCACCTCCCCGTCCGGTCCGAACTCGATGCCATCCTCGGACGTCTGCAGGGACGCCGGCATGGCGTCCACCAGCGTGTCCGTCCCGAGCGCCAGCCATGGCTGCGGGAGGACCGCCTGGAGACACCGGATGATGCCGGACTTGCCCGAGCTGGAACCACCGTTGAGAACGATCACCTGAGTCATCACCGCGCCACAGTAGCCATCTCGCGAACCCCACCGCCGAGCAGCCCTGACATGCTGGGCGGCATGGCCACACTCGACGGACAGCCCGTGACCCCCGATGACCTGCTGCCCCTCGCGCTGACCAACCTCGGTCACTTCACCACCATGCGCGTCGACGCCGACCGCCGCATCCGGGGTCTGTCCCTGCACATGGAGCGCCTCGTACGGGACTGCGAGGCCGTGTTCGGCGCGGAGCTGGACACCGGGCGGGTCCAGGCGCACGTCCGGGAGGCCCTCGACGGGACGGAGGGGCCGGACGGCCCCTGTGTCGTGCGCGTCACCGTCTACGACCCCACGGTCGACGTGGCCCGCCCCGAGGACGCCGACCGCCCGCGTGTCCTCGTCAGCCTGCGGCCCGCCGGGGCGGTGGCGCCGCCGCCGCTGCGCGCCAAGACCGTGCCGTACGAGCGCGACCTGCCCGAGGTCAAGCACACCGGGCTCTTCGGCACCCTGTACGCCCGCAGGGCCGCGCGCCGGCAGGGTTTCGACGACGCCCTGTTCTTCGGGGCGGGCGGCCGGGTGTCCGAGGGCGGCACCTGGAACGTCGGCTTCATCACCGACGACGGCGTGGTGTGGCCGGAGGCCCCCGCGCTGCCCGGCGTCACCATGGCCCTGCTCCGGCAGCATGTCGACCACCGGGTCGCCCCGGTCACCGTCGCCCAGGCGAAGACGGCGCGGGCCGCGTTCGCCACCAACGCCTTCATCGGCGTACGCGCCCTGTCGGCCATCGACGACGCCCCCCTGGCCGTCGAACACCCGCTTCTGAAGACCCTGCGCGAGGCGTATGAGTCGATCCCGGGTGAGGAACTGTCAGGAGGCTGAGCGGCCCGCCCGGGGGCGGGCCGCTCCACGCCGACGGCGTCAGCCGGCCGCGCGTACGGGCCTCAGCGGTTGTCGTCCAGCTCCTGGTGCATCTGCGGCTGGTCGTCCTGGTCGTGGGTCACGGCGTAGCGCATCATCTCCCGGTAGGCACCGGAGGCGATGCCGAGGACGTCCTTGTACGGGTTGACGCCCGTCGCCTTCTCGGCGGCGCCGCCGAACAGGCCCCCGCCCACCTTGCCGGCCAGGCCGTGGCCGGTGGCGATCGGCTTGGCGGCGAGGTCCAGGACGCCCCTGTCGAGACCGGCCATGTCGGCGTACTTGTCGGTGAGGGCGGTACGGACCATGGCGATGAAGGCGTCGTGGGACGGGCCGGGCAGGAACTTCTTGTAGTACTTGACGGCCTGAGCCGTCATGTAGACGCCGTCTTCGGTCTTCTTCCACTCGTTGTCGCGTTCCTTGGTCCACAGGCGGTCGACCTCGTCGGCGTCCTTGGGCAGGAGCCACTTCTCCGGGGTGCCGAGGTAGTGGTTGACGTAGTGCCAGGCGCACACGAAGCCGTGGGCGTCGTCCTTGGAGACGTCGATGCCGAGGTTCCGCATGGCCTGCAGGACCTGCACGCTGAAGACGCAGGCCGCGCCGGTGGTGTACTTCTGCGAGACCGGCTCGCCGTGGGTGGCGTAGTCCCACTTTCCGCTCTTCTTGTGCAGCTGGCGCACGGAGGCGTGGACCAGGCGGACCTTGGTGACGTTCGCGGCGAGCTTCCCGCTGGTCATGGCGTCCGGTTCGTCCATGTCGATGAACAGGCGCGAGGACTGCGACAGGCGCCGGCCCGGGCCTTCGACGCCGCCGAGGCGGCCGGTGGAGCGCAGCGTGAAGGCGCCGGTCGGGGAGAGGTAGGTGCCGATCAGGCCCACGGTGCCCTGCAGCATGGACACCTCGCCCTTGTGGCGGCTGAAGAACTTCTGCGCGGCCTTGACGTCGGCCGGGGTCCAGCCCGGCGGCTCGGCCGCGGCCTTGTCCAGGAACTCGGCCAGCCGCGGGGGCAGGTGCGGGTTGTCCTGGCCGGGCCTGATGGTGCCGATCGTGCGGAACAGGGCGTTGACCCCGTCGATCTCCTGCTTGTCGATCAGGTCGGAGACGAGGGCGTCGGCCTCGGGGTCTCCGGCCTTGCTCGCGGCCTCAAGCTCCTGTGTGACGTACTGCGCGGACAAGGGCACAGCGGCTCTCCTTCACTCGGAAGTCGGTGGGCGGGGATGCGCTCGTGATCTTGCCCGGAGGGAGGTACGCCTTCCATTACCCGATGGGGTTACCCGGAGGTGCGCCGGGCGCACCCAGGGGGCGCGCTCAGCCTCGTGGCGGCACCGTCCGCAGGTAGGCGGCGAGTGCGGCGATGGCGGCCGGGTTGCGCGGGCTCTCCACCAGGTCGGCGTAGTCGAGCGTGAAGATCCGCCGGTGCTTCACCGCGGACACCTGCGCCAGCGGCGGGTAGGACAGCAGGAACGCCTTCTTCTGCTCGGCGGTGGTGTCCCCGTAGTCGTTGACGACGATGACCTCGGGGTCCCGCTCCACGACGCTCTCCCAGCCGACCGCCGTCCAGGAGTCGTCGAGGTCCCCCATGACGTGGTCGCCGCCGGCCAGCGTGATGATGTCGTGCGGCGCGGCGAAGCGCCCCGAGGTGAAGGGTTTGTCCTGGCCGCTGTCGTAGAGGAACACCGTGGGCCGGTCGGCGCCCTTCGGGGCCTTGGCCCGTACGCCGGCGACCTGCGCGCGGAAGTCCGCGATCAGCCGCGCCGCCCGGTCCTCGACGCCGAAGAGCTTCCCGAGGTTGGTCAGGTCGGTGTACAGCGCTTCGAGCGGCGGCATGATCCCCCGGGCCTTGCCGCGGCCGTTGCGGCAGGACTCGGTGAGGACGTACGCATCGATGCCGAGGCCGCGCAGGGTGTCGGGGGTGAGGCCCCTGTCCTCGCCGAAGCCGTAGTTCCAGCCGGCGAAGACCATGTCGGCGCGGGCGTCGAGGACGAGCTCCTTGGTGATCTCGTTCTTGGACAGCCACTTCGCCTTGTCGTAGCCGGACTTCCACGGGATGCCGGACACGTCGCCCTTGTCGTCCGGCATCACGAAACCGGCCATGCGGTCCTCCAGACCGAGCGCGAACATGATCTCGGTGATGCCGACGTCGTTGGTGACCACCCGTTCGGGCCGCTTGGCGAAGGTCACCTTCCGTCCGCAGTTCTCGAGGGTGACGGCGGTGGAGCGGCCGTCGTCCCGGGCGGCGGGGGACGACGACACCTCGGCGCCGCACCCGGAGAGGGTGAGGAGCAGGGCGAGGGCGGCGGCCACGGCGGCGGCCGGGCGGGAGTGCGTCATGTGCGTCACGGGCGGTGTTCCTGTCCCTGGTCGTGGAGACGGTCGAAGAGGAGCTGTACGGCACCGGTCCGGGGGTGCCGTACAGGGTGGGCGCTGACGCCGAACACGTCGGCCAGCAGCTCGGGGGTGAGGACGTCGTGCGGGGCGCCCGAGGCGACGATGCGGCCCCGCGCGATCACGTACAGCACGTCGCAGTGGAGCGCCGCGAGGTTCAGGTCGTGCAGCGCGGCCAGCACCGTCGGGCCGGCCTGGCGCACCAGCGCGAGGACGTCCAACTGGTGGGCGATGTCCAGGTGGTTGGTCGGCTCGTCAAGGACGAGCACGCGCGGCTGCTGGGCGAGCGCCCGGGCGATGAGGACGCGCTGCCGCTCACCGCCGGAGAGGGAGAGGAAGCCGCGCTCCGCGAGATGCCCGGCGCCCACCCGGGCGAGCGCGTCCGCGCAGAGCGCGCGTTCGTCCACGGGCCCGCCCGGGCCGCGCCGCCGGTGCGGCAGCCGGCCCATCGCCACGACCTCCGCGACGGTGAAGTCGAACTCCGCCGACGACTCCTGCGGCAGCGCCGCCAGCCGGCGGGCGCCCTCCCGCGCACCCAGGGCGTGCAGGTCGTCGCCGGCCAGCAGGACCCGCCCGGCCGCCGGGCGCAGCGCCCGGTACACGCAGCGCAACAGGGTCGACTTGCCGCTGCCGTTCGGCCCGACCAGGCCCACGACCTGTCCCTCGGCCGCCGTGAGCGTGATGTCGTGGACGAGCCGGGCGCCCGCGACCGTGACCGACAGGTCCTCGATGTCGAGACGCATCAGCGGCCCCCGAAGGCGTAGCCGCGACGGCCGCGCATCAGGAGCAGGAAGCACGGCACGCCCACCACCGCGGTGATCACGCCCAACGGCAGTTCGGCCGGGGCGAGCAGTACGCGCGAGAGGACGTCGACCCAGATCAGCAGCACCGCGCCCACCAGCGGCGCCACCGCCAGTACCCGCCGGTGCCCGGCGCCCACCACCATCCGTACGAGGTGGGGCACCATCAGGCCGACGAACCCGATGGCCCCGCTGACGGCCACCACGGCCCCGGTGACGGCGGCCGTGACCACGAACAGCTCTCGGCGCAGCAGCCCCGGGTTCACGCCCAGCGTGGCCGCCGTCTCGTCGCCCATGGCCAGCGCGTCGAGCCGCCGTGCCGAGACGGCGAGGTACGCGGTGCCGCCGAGCACGGCCGCGGCCGCGAACGGCAGGGAACCCCAGCTCGCGCCGCCGACGCTGCCCAGCAGCCACATCATCACCGACCGGGCCGCCTCGCCGCGCTCCGCGTTGAAGACCATCAGGGTGGTGATCGCCGAGAAGCCGTAGCTCATCGCGCTCCCGGTCAGCACCAGCCGCAGCGGCGTCAGCCCGTGCGCGGTGCGCGCGGCCGCGTAGACGAGGACCATCGCGACGAGCGCCGAGGCGAACGCCGAGACGGACAGCGCCCACACGCCCAGTGCGGACAGTGCGCCGAGCAGGATGACGGCGTTGGCGCCGACCGCCGCGCCGGAGGAGATGCCCAGGACGAACGGGTCGGCCAGCGCGTTGCGCACCATGGCCTGCACGGCGACGCCGGTGACCGCGAGGCCGGCCCCGACGACCGCCGCCAGCACGGTGCGCGGAAGCCGGATCTCCCACACGATGGTGTACGCCGAGACCTCGTCGGGCCGGATCGTGGAGCCGGTCAGCCCGGCCCGCAGGAAGTGCGCCACCTCCCCCCACGTCAGGCCCGACGCCCCCAGTCCCACCCCGCACACCAGGGAGCACAGCAGGACGGCGCCGAGTACGACGGTCAGGGGCAGCAGCGGGATCCGGCGCGGGGGAGCGGGGCCGGCCGCCTGCACGGCCGGGGTGGCGGTCGTCACCGTGGTCAAGGGTGGTCCTCACGCGTCGGGCGCCGTGTCCGTACGCGTACGAGGAAAGGCCCGCACTCCGCCGGTGGGGGCGGGGCCCGCGCGCATCCCCTCTCGCAGTCCACGGCGAGTGGTCGGGAAGTCGAGCCGTCCCCCGGGTGATCGGGCTCACGCGACCGCCCCCGCGGAACGAGGGCGCTCACGTTTACCGTTGCGGGTCAGCGCCGGACTCTCACCGGACTTCCCCCACGGGACGCGATCCGCAGCGTAGCAAGAGCCTCAGGCGTAGAAGCGGGAGAGGCTCCGCAGCACGGCGGCCGGCTTCGCGCCGCCGTCGATCTCGAGCGTGCCGTCCACGGTGATCTGCACCCCGCCGGGTACGTCGGTGACGTCGGCGAGGCGGGCGGCGAGCCGGAGGCGGGAGCCGACGGTGACGGGAGCGGGGAAACGCACCTTGTCGAGGCCGTAGTTGACCTTGGTGGTGACGCCCTGGACGTCGAGGAGGCCGGTGAACAGGGGGATGAAGAGGGAGAGCGTGAGATAACCGTGGGCGATGGGGACGCCGAAGGGGCCCTCCTTGGCGCGCTCGGGGTCGACATGGATCCACTGGTGGTCGCCGGTCGCGTCGGCGAAGGTGTCGATGCGTTCCTGGGTGACCTCGATCCAGTCGCTGGTTCCGAGGTCGCTGCCGGCCAGGGCCTTGAGTTCGTCCAGGCCGTTGACGGTGACGGTCATCGCTGCGTGTCCTTCCGGGGTCCGGGGCTTGCGTGGCTCGCGTGGCTTGCGTGGCTTGCGTAGCGCGTACGGAGCTGGTGTTTGAGGAGCTTTCCCGAGGCGTTGCGGGGCAGTTCGCGGACGACCACCACCGACTTCGGGATCTTGTACTTGGCCAGGGAGGGCACCAGGAACGCCCGCACCCGCTCGGGGTCGAGCCGGGCACCGTCCCGGGGGACGACCACCGCGAGGCCCACCTCGCCCCATCGGCCGTCGGGTACGCCGATGACGGCGCACTCGACGATGTCGGGGTGCGCGAGCAGGGCGCTTTCCACTTCGGCGGGGTAGACGTTCTCGCCGCCGGAGATGTACATGTCCTTGATGCGGTCGGCGATGGTGACGTAGCCGTCGGCGTCCACCCGGGCGGCGTCACCGCTGTGCAGCCAGCCGCCGGCGAAGGTGGCGGCGGTCTCCTCGGGCAGCCCCCAGTAGCCGGGGCTGACATGGGGCCCGCGTACGACGACCTCCCCCACCTCGCCGACGTCCACCTCGCTCATGTCGGGCCGCACCACCCGTACGTCGCTGAAGAAGTGCGGGACGCCCGCCGATCCGGCCTTGGGGACGGCGTGTTCCGCGTCCAGGAACAGCACGCCGGGCGCCGCCTCGGTCATGCCGTAGCCCTGCTGGAAGACCAGCCCGCGCCGCTCGTACGCGCGGATGAGCGGTACGGGTACGGGCGCGCCGCCGCAGTTCAGCAGGCGCAGGGAGGACAGGTCCGCCGACTCCCAGGCGGGCTGGCGGCTCATCAGGTCGAACATCGTCGGCACGCCGAACATGAACGTGACGCGGTGCCGGGCGATGGTCTCCAGGGCCCGCGCCGGGTCGAAGCCGTCGGTGAGGACGCAGGCGCCGCCCTTGAGCAGCACGGGCAGGGTGAGCATGCTCAGCCCGGCCGCGTGGAAGAGCGGCGCGGCCACCAGGGCGCGCTCGTCGGCCCGCAGGTCCTGGTCGATGAGGACGTTGACGGCGTTCCAGGTGAGGTTGGCGTGAGTGAGCATGGCCCCCTTGGGCCTCCCCGTCGTGCCCGAGGTGTACATGATCAGGCACAGGTCGTCGCCGGTGACCGTCTCGTCGATGGGGTCGGTCGACGAGGCGGCGAGCCGGGACTCGTAGTCCGGGCCGAGGGGCAGGAGGGTGTCCGGCCGGGCGGTGGCCAGGCCGTCGACGACGTCCTGGTGGCCGGGCGCGTACACCAGGACGCGGGCGCCGCTGTCGTGCAGCTGGTAGTCGATCTCGGCGGCGGCCAGCCGGGTGTTGAGCGGCACGAAGACGCCGCCGAGGACGCCGGCCGCGAACAGCGTCTCCAGGAAGGTGTGGTGGTTGGGGCCGAGGTAGGCGACGCGGTCGCCGCGCCGGACGCCCCGCGCGCGCAGGGCGTGGGCGAGGCGGGTGGTGCGCTCGTGCACCTGGGCGTAGGTGAGGGTGATGTCATCCTGGGTGCCCTGGGTCTGGACGAGCGCCGGGCGGTCCGGGGTCTTGCGGGCCCTCCGTGCGGGCCAGGACCCCAGTCCCTCGTTGCGCATGGGCCGCTCCTTGGTCGCGGGGGTTCAGGTCAGGCCGAGCAGCCGGGCGGCGTTCTCCTTGAGGATCTTCGGTCTCACCTCGTCCTTGATCGGCAGCTTGTCGAAGTCGGCGAGCCACCGGTCGGGGGTGAGGACGGGATAGTCGGAGCCGAAGAGGACCTTGTCCTGGAGCAGGGAGTTGGCGTAACGCACCAGCGAGTCCGGGAAGTACTTCGGCGACCAGCCGGACAGGTCGATGTGGACGCCCGGCTTGTGCGTGGCGACGGCCAGGGCCTCGTCCTGCCAGGGGAACGACGGATGCGCCAGGATGATCTTCAGGTCCGGGAAGTCGGCGGCGACGTCGTCGACGTGCAGCGGGTTGGAGTACTTCAGCCGGATGCCGCCGCCGCCCGGGACCGAGGCGCCGATGCCGGTCTGTCCGGTGTGGAACAGCGCGATGGCGCCGGTCTCCTCGATGACCTCGTACAGCGGGTAGGCCATCCGGTCGTTCGGGAAGAACCCCTGGATGCTGGGGTGGAACTTGAACCCCCGTACGCCGTGTTCCTCCACCAGCCGCCTGGCCTCGCGGACGCCCGCCCGGCCCTTCCAGGGGTCGACGCTCGCGAAGGGAACGAGCACGTCCGCGTGCGCCGCGCAGCTTTCGGCGATCTCCTCGTTGGAGATGCGGGGGTGGCCGGTGGCGTGTTCGGCGTCGACGGTGAAGACCACCGCCGCCATGTTCCGCTCCCGGTAGTGGGCGGCCATCTCGTCGATGGTGGGCTGCCGGTGGCCGTGGGCCTTGAAGTACGCCTCCGACGCCGCGAACAGCTCGGGGCTGAGGGCGCCGTGGCCGTCCTTGGAGACCTCGGCGTGGGTGTGGACGTCGATGGCGGTCAGGGCGCCGACGTCGATACGGGCCGTCTGCTCGGCGGAGGGCATGGACCTACGCCTCCGGGATCCGGGGCGCGGGGATGCCGACGCTCTGCGGTTCGCGTCCGACCGACGTGTCCCACGCCGCCGCGATGCCTTCCGGGGTCCAGCCGCCGTCCGCGTACGCCACCGCCGTCTCCTGCGGGTGCGACCACAGGGCGAGCCGGTCGCCGCCGATGCCGACGCACTGTCCGGTGACGCCGCGCGCGGCGTCGGAGGCGAGGAAGGGCACCAGCGCGGCGCAGTCGTCGGCGGTGCCGAAGCCTTCGCCCTTGCGCAGGAAGTCCGGCAGCGGCCGGCCCTGTTTCAGGGCGTCGACGTACGGGGCGAAGGCGGGGATGGTCTCGGTCATCGCGGTGGCGGCGACCGGCACGATGGCGTTGACGGTGATGGCCGACCGGGCCAGCTCCATGGACCAGGTCCGCACCATCGCGGCGATGCCCGCCTTGGCCGCCGCGTAGTTGGTCTGCCCGAAGTTGCCGCGCTGGCCCGCGGGGGAGCCGACCAGGACGAGGCTGCCGCCCTCGCCCTGCTCCCGCATCCGTACGGCCGCGGCACGGGCGCAGGTGAAGGTGCCGCGCAGATGCGTGGTGACCACGGCGTCGAAGTCGTCGTCCGTCATCTTCCAGAGCACCCGGTCGCGCAGGATGCCCGCGTTGGTGACCATCACGTCCAGCCGGCCGAACTCCTCGACCGCCCGGCCCACCAGGTGGTCCGCCGTTTCCGTAGTGCCCACGGCCCCGGCCTGGGCGACCGCGCGGCCGCCCGCCTCGGTGAGGGACTTCGCCGCGGCCTCGGCCGCGTCGGCGTCCACGTCGTTCACCACGACCGCGGCGCCCGCCCGGGCCAGTGCGGCGGCGTACGCGTACCCCAGGCCGCGTCCGCTGCCGGTGACCACGGCCACCTTTCCCGTCAGATCCACGGACATCGCCCACCTCGTCTCGTCGAACGGAGGCGCGCCGAGAGGCGCGCTGAAAAGAAGCTAAGAGCAATCATTGATGTCGTCAATGGTTGTTGTGATGACCTGTCTATGGGAGGGTGAGCGTGATCCACGTCCTCGTGGCCCCGCGTCACCACGGCTGCCGAAGGAGCCCCCCGATCAGCGACGACATCACCGGCGCCCCCTGGATGCGCGCGCTGCACGCCGACACCGGCTACCTCCTCTACCGGCTCGGCCTGCGCTCCGGCAGCCTCTTCAACAGCGCCCTCGAACAGCACGGACTCCGCCTGCGTCACTACGCGCTGCTGCGCTACCTCGCCACCGTCGAGGGCGCCCGCCAACGGGAACTGAGCAGCCGGCTCGGCTACGACCCCAGCGCCATCGTCGGCCTCGTGGACGACCTCCAGCGCCTCGGCCTCACCGAGCGGCGCCCGGACCCGGGCGACCGCCGCAACCGGATCGTCGTCCTCACGGAGGAGGGCCGGAAGCTGCTGCGGGACAGCGACCGCGACGCGGCGCACGTCACCGAGCAGCTCCTCGCCCCCCTCGACGAGGAGCAGCGCCGCGCGCTCCACGCACTGCTCCTGCGCGTCACCGAGGGCCGGTCGGATGGTCAGTCGACGCTGTAGCAGCGGATGACGATGTGGCCGTCCTCCTCCCGGGCGAGACCCACGAAGACCGTCTCGGCGAGCCAGCGGTGCGCGGGCGCGTCGGTGCGGAAGACCGGGGCGGTACGGTCCCGGTGGAGCCGCTGGCGACCATCAGCCCCCACTCGGCGGTCGGCGGCTGGGTGCCCAGGCCGATGAACGAGAACGCGGCCACGTCGAGCAGGACGTACCCGAAGGCGGTCGTCAACTGCACCAGCACCAGCGGCAGCAGGTTGGGCACGAGGTGACGCAGGCAGATCCGCCACCCGGACATGCCGAGCATCCGCAGCGCGGACACGTACGGCATCCGGCACTCGCGCCGCGCCGCGCCGCGCACGGTACGGGCGATGTACGGCAGGTACGCCAGCGAGAGCGTCGCCATCGCCACACCCAGGCCGGCCCCGAGGGCGGCGGCCGCTTCGAGGAGGAGCTCGTCCTCGACGCCGCTCAGGCCGTCGAGGACCGGGCGCCGGTGGTCAGCCTCTGGGCGTAGCGGCGGCCGGGGGGTGAGGCCCGCCGCCCGGGCTGTTCCGGGGCGGCGGACCGCAGGAGGACGGTGGGTCTCTCAGGTGAGTGTCCGGCTCACGCGGCCGTCCAGCCGCCGTCCACCGGCACCGCCGCCCCCGTCACGAACGAGGAGCGGTCGCTGCACAGCCAGGCGGCGGCCTCGGCCACCTCGGAGGGGGCGGCCATCCGCTTCTGGATGGGGCGGGCGAGGAAGCGTTCCTCCAGCCCCGGCGTCTCCGCCAGCACCTCGTCCATCAGCTCGGTGAGGGTGTTGCCGACCACCAGCGCGTTCACCCGCAGCCCGCGCTGCCCGTACTCGGCGGCCGCTGCCCGGGTGAGGCCGATGACCGCGTGCTTGGCGGCGACGTACGGGGCGACGGCACCGGTGGCGAGGACGCCGGCGACGCTGGAGGTGTTGACGATGGTGCCACCGGAGGGCGAGCGGAGCAGGACCGGGATCTGGTGGCGCATGCAGTTCCACACGCCCCGGACGTTGACGTCCATGATCTGCTGGAAGACCGTGTCGTCGGTCTCGTGCAGCTCCGTTCCGACCGTCGCCCAGCCGGCGTTGTTGAAGGCGCCGTCCAGGCCGCCGTACGTGTCCACCGCCAGGGCCACCGCGCGCTCGACCTCGTCCGGCCGTGTCACGTCGGCCGGCGCCGCCGTCGCCCGGCCGCCGCTGTCGGCGATCTCCTTCTCCAGGGCCCGCAGCCGTTCCTCGCGGCGGGCGACCAGGACGACCGCCGCGCCCTCCGCCGCGAACAGCCGGGCGGCGGCGGCTCCGATGCCGCTGGACGCGCCGGTGATCATGATGACCTTGTCGGTGAGCAGTAAGTGAGTGGTTGTCATGCACCCATTCAACTGTCCGGGTGTCGTCACCACGCGACGGTTACGACATCCTCACGTACACCGCGGTCCGTGAGCTGCGCGACCAACGGCCGGTTACGCGGCCAGGAAGTGGCCGACGTGGTCCCGCGCCCAGGCCCGGAAGGACGTGGGCGTCCGGCCGAGCAGCCTCTCGACCCCGGGGGCCACCACGGCCTTGCCACCCGCCGCCTGACGGTCGCTCATCTCCAGCAGGGCCCGCACGAGAGGCTCCGGGTAGCGCCGCCGCCAGGCGTCGCGGGCCTCCTCGGGGGTCAGCTCGACGAAGTCCAGCGGCCTGCCGACCGCGGAGGCCAGTTCCGCGCACTGCTCCCGGGCGGAGATCGCGGCCGGACCCGTGAGGGAGTACGCCCGTCCTGCGTGCGGCCCGGGCGTGCTCAGTACGCGCGCCGCCGCCTCGGAGACGTCCCGCGGATCGACGCAGGCGATACGCGAGTCGCCGTGCAGCGCCCGCACCACCGACTCCCGGGCGATCGACGGGGCCCAGTCGCGCGTCTTCGACATGAAGGCGCGCGGGCGCAGCAGGGTCCACTCCATGCCCGTGGCGCGTAATCGCTGCTCGTTCTCGCGCTGCCAGCGGGTCACCAGGTCCTGGGCCTCCGGATCCGTCACGGCGAGCGCGGACACCTTCACGATGTGCCGTACGCCGCAGGCCTCGGCCGCCGCGAGCACGTTGTCCTCGTGGTCGGGCCGGAGCGGGTCGCTGGTGACGAGAAGCAGCGCGTCCGCTCCCCGGCAGGCGCGGGCCAGGGACACCCGGTCGGCGAAGTCGGCGCCGACGATGTCACCCGCAAGTCCCCGGCGGGCGGCCCGGGCCGGGTCCCGGGTGAGGGCGCGCACCCGGTGGCGGGATGCCAGCAGGGCGGAGACCGTGTGGCCCACGGTGCCGCTGGCACCGGTGACCACGATGGTCGGCCGCTTGCCGTCGTTCCGCTGCGACTCCGCCGCGCGCGGTGCCGTGCGGAGTCCGTCGCGGGTGGGGGTGCTCACGCCGGCCTCGCGCGGTCGGCGTCGAGCACGATCCGCTCCGCGACGGAGGGAACGGCGATCCCGGGGAGGAGGTTGCGCCACATCCCCACGGTCCGCTGGGGCAGGTCGGCCCGTCCGCTCACGAGCTGGGAGTAGAGCTGGATGCCGGTACAGGCGCCCACGACGAACTCGGCCACCTCCACCGGGTCCACGGAATCCCGGAGCTCGCCGTCGTGCCGCGCTTCGAGCAGGCAGTCCGTCATGATGCGGACCCACGTGCGGTACGACGTGTCGTCGCGCATCCCGAAGGCGCCCTGTTCCACGGCCAGCCGCACGGCGGCCCGCAGCATCGGGTCCTGCTGGATCTGCCACGACCACAGCAGGGTGATGTCCACCAGCCGTTGCAGTCCGCGGGAGCGGAGCATCGGGACGATGGTGTCGGGCTGGGCGTTCATCACCGCGAGCGCCAGCCCCTCCTTGGACTTGAAGTGGAAGTACATGGCCCCGGTGGTGGCGCCGGCCCGTTCCGCGATCTTGGTGATGCTGGCGCCGGCGAAGCCGTACTCGTCGAGGACCTCGGCGGCCGCGCGCAAGATCGCCTCGCGGGTCCGAACGGCTCGCTCCTGCTTCGTCCGTGGCATGCACCCTCCCCTTAAACGTAGAGAACGCTCTCTATGGTATCTGCTCGCCATGTGGGACGACAGCCCGAACATCCCTGCGTTGACCTGCGGTTGGCGAAAGTTCTCATGGTTTCCCTCGACAAACAAAAAGAACACTCTCTATTTTATGAGCGTGCGGGCACGACATCGCCGTACAGGACGGTCTGTCACACACATCGGACATCAGGGGGAAGGTTCCGCATGTCTCACACCACCCGGCAGCCGGTCGCGCCCAGCGCGTCCACACCCGTGCTCACGCCCACGCTGACCTACGCCGTTCCGAGGGAGTACGTGCACCGCGCGGCCATAGCCGAGGTGTTCCTCACCGGCTGGCGACCGACCGGACCCGACTGCTTCGCCGTCACCGCCCAGTGGCCCCGCCAGCACAGCTTCTACCTGACACAGGAGGGGACGCAGGACCCGCTCCTGCTGAGCGAGACCATCCGCCAGACCCTGCCCCTCCTGTCGCACGCGGCGTACGACGTCCCCTTCGGAACCCGGCTCAGCTGGGACTTCTTCCGCTACACGCTCAACCCTGCGGCACTGGCCGTGCAGTTCGTGCCCGCCGAGCTCGAATTAACCGTCACCGCCTCCGACATCAGGCGCCGCGGCGGCCAGCTGGCCGCCGTGACCATGAACTTCGACGTCTCGCGCGACGGCATGCCGCTGGCCACCGCCGAGACCCGCTTCGGCTGCTACACCCCGGCGGTCTACCAGCGGCTGCGCGCGGGCCGTGCCGACCTGGACGAGGTCCTCGCGAGCGCCCTCGCCCCCGCACCGCCGGTGCCTCCGGCCCTCGTGGGCCGCGACCGGCCGCAGGACGTGGTGCTGTCCGCGCCCGACGCGGACCGGGGCTGGCGGCTGCGCACGGACACCGCCCACCCGGTGCTCTTCGACCACCCGGTCGACCACGCGCCCGGGATGCTCCTGCTGGAAGCCGCCCGCCAGGCCACACAGGCCCTCGACCCCGCCCGTCGGGCGCTGCCCACCGGCATGGACATCGCCTTCTTCCGGTACGTCGAGTTCGACTCCCCGTGCTGGATCACCGCCGAGCCGGACGCCCCGGAGCGGCACGACGAGCAGGGCCGTCAGCGGACGAAGGTGACCGCCTGGCAGGAGGAGCAGGTGGCCTTCTCCGCGACGGTGACGACGGAGACGGTCGCCCCTCGCTGAGCCGGGAGCCCAACGGGCGGGGGGGGGGGGGGGGGGAGGGAGGGGGCCATCCCCCCCCACACCAGTGTGCCGCTCGGTTGGGGGGGGGGGGGACGGAGGGGGGGGGGACCTGCTCTTTTAGTCG
>NZ_JBVIEN010000004.1:542186-581091 GCF_055571835.1 Streptomyces sp. NPDC030862
TCTCCCCCCCCACCCACCGCCACACCACCCCCCCCCCCCCCCCCCCCCCCCCCCCCCCCCCCCCCCCCCGCCCCCCCCCCCCCCCCCCCCCCCCCCCCCACCCCTACCGGTGGCTCCGCCCCGGGCTTGGGGCGCCGGCCCAGGACCTGGGCGTCGCCCTGTCTGTCGGCAGTTCTTTGGGCTCCACCGCACGGATCGGAATCGGCTCCACTGACGGGCTGGAGGGGGCGTGTAGTGGTGTGATCGACGCCCCGGTAGCCGGCTGCTCTTGGCCGGGCCCAGGAATGTGGCGCTCGGTGCTGGGTCCTTCCTCGGCGGCGGGACCGCAGAGGTCAGTGCCTGCCGCACCGTCCGGCAGTGCATGTCGTATTTCTCCGCGAGCGCCCGCTGCGACATCTCCGGATCGAGACGCTTGTCCCTTCGGATTGCAGCGAACGGCACCGTCCGCGACACATCCATCCCGGCCTCCCCGACAGGACCGTGATCAAGCACCGCGGCCTCCGGCATGACCGTGTCGACGCACGAACCCTGTCGTCGCCGGGCGGACAGAGCAGCGCATGCACCCCAAAGAGGGCACGTCGCGGAATCCTCGTGTCATTTTCGCCAGAACAGGTGGTGCGTCACGCCACTCGGGCTGGGCACGACCTCGAGGTGGAACCGGTCCAGCAGCTCATCGGGGGAGTCCCACAGCCGCAGTCCGGATCCAAGCTGCACCGGCGAGACCGCCACATGCATGGTGTCGACGAGGTCGGCGTCGAGGAACTGCCGAATGGTGGAGACACCGCCGCCGAGTCGGACGTCCTTGCCCTGAGCCGCCTCCCGCGCCTGCTCAAGAACCGTGGCCGGGTCGCCGTCGACGAAGTGGAACGTGGTGTCGGAGAGCGTGAACGAAGGACGCTTGTGGTGGGTCATGACGAACACCGGCGTGCGGAACGGGGGCTCGTCACCCCACCAGCCGCACCACTCATGGTCCTGCCAGGGCCCGCGCTGGGGACCGAACTTGTTGCGGCCCATGATCTCGGCGCCGATGTTGCGCGCATAGTCCCGCGTCAAGTAGTCGTCGAGGCCCCGGCTGCCCCCGGGGTCGGTACGCATGGGCCAGCTCGCCGTGGCGCCGGCCCACGCGAACAGCCTCGCCGGATCGATGCCGTGGCCGAACGGATTCTCGAAGCTCTGGTCCTCACCGGCACCGATACCGTCACTTGAGACGTTGAAGTTCTGGACTCTCAGCAACTGGGCCATGTGTTTCCTCCTGCGTTGTCGATGACGGTGATGAGACCCTCAAGGCCGCGAAAACTCATCGCTGGGTCCATTACCGGCGGGTCTCATCGACCGCATGGTTGATCCGCTGGGCCTTTCACGGCCTCCCTGACCGCGAGAAGGAGCCAGATCAACCCGGCGTAGGGCCCGGTGCGCGGCGCCCGGCGGCCTCCGCGTCCGGGGTGGGGCGGCGGCCGCCGGGGGCCCCGGGCGGGGGCGGGGGTCAGGCGGTGCGTCTGGTCAGGCCGAGTGGCTCGGAGCGCTGGGCGAGCCCGGCCAGGCGGCTGTAGGCGTACGCGGCCGAGACGAGCGTCATGTGGTGGTGCCAGCCCGGGAACGACCGGCCCTCGAAGTCCAGCAGCCCCAGGTGCTCGCGCAGGGAGTGGACCGTCGCGGCGCTGCCCGCGCGCAGCCGGGTCAGCGCCAGCAGGTCGCTCATGCGCGTCTGCACCATGCTGGTCAGCCACACGACCGACGGCCGCTGCTCGTCCGCCTGCCACTCCGCGAAGAGCCGGTAGGTGCGGTGCGGTGCGCCGGTGCCCGTGCGGACGCCGGGCACCCGTACCAGGCCGGAGACGATCCGGAGCATCCGCTGCCGGCCGTCGGAGGCCGTCACGGTGGCCGTGTGCGGGTGCCGCCGGCTGTTCATGGCCAGGAAGGACCGGGCGCTGAGCGTCGAGGCCGCCGCCGCGTGTGCGGCGGGCTGGGCCGTGAGGTGCCCGTCCGCGATCACCTGCATGCCGTCGGGCACGGCGACGAGGAAGTCGTACCCCCGCTGCGAGAGCCCGGAGACCAGCGGGGCGACGCTCGGCAGCTCCGTCATGTCCGCGACCACCGGGACCGCGGCCAGCGAGGTGCGCGCGGTCGCGGCCCCCACCAGGTCCAGCGTGTCCGCCCACAGGGGCCGGTGCCGCACGCTGTCCGGGATGCGGGTGCGCCGCCGCAGCCCCGTGTCGTCGGCCCAGTGGTCGGGCAGGAACAGGCGCCAGTCGACGGGGACGTTGTGCCCCGGGACGGAGAGGAACAGCCCCAGCGCCACTTGGCAGTTGACGGTACGTCCGGCCGACGGCACGAAGCGGCGGTGCACCCCGACCGAGTGGTCGCCCCGCTTCGGCAGCACCGCCGGGGCGACGGTCCAGGCCCGGACCGGGGCGCGTTCCTCGACCCAGCGCATCAACTCGCCCCGGGCCGGTTCCCACTCCCACGGGCTGGCGTTGATGAACTGCTGCAGCGACTGCGATGCCGTGGGGGAGGTGGAGACGGCGGCGGCCAGCCGCCGGACCGACTTTTTGCCGGGCGTGGTGAGCAGTCCCTGCAGGTAGGCCTGGGCCCACCTGCGCTGGTCCGCGCGCGGCAGATGGCCGAAGAGCTCCTCGGCGTAGTCGGCGTAGGCGGCGAGCGGGGCCGGTTCGGCCGGTCCCCGTAACTCCGTGATGCCGTGCGCAGCCACGATGCGTTCCCCCTCGACTGGTTCGGACGGACGGCGTGAGAGGACACCTCACCCGTAAAAGAATAGAGAACGTTCTGTATTTTCCAAGGGGGTTCACCGGTCGGCGACGACTTTCGGAAGTCCCGTCCGCGGAACGGCGGTTGAGGGCTGGAACCCATCGCTTCTTGTGCAAGTCGGCGTTGTCCTGGCGAAGGGCGGGACCGCAGGCTGGCCGCACGGATGAGGGGAGGGAGTGCTGTGTCGGTTCACGCACGGGAGGCGAGCACACGATCCGCCGCCGCGCGCTCCGTTGGCGCGAAGTGTGCGGCCGTGGACGGCCTTCGCGGTGGCCGGCGGCTGCCGTCCCTGACCGGGATGCGGTTCGTCGCCGCGCTGCTCGTCTTCCTCTTCCACGCCACGTACGAGAACGTCTTCCGCGACCCCGGGACCAACGCCGCCTTCGCCCTGCTGTTCTCCAAGGCCGGCTGGGTCGGCGTCTCCTTCTTCTTCGTCCTCAGCGGCTTCCTGCTCACCTGGTCGGCGCGCCCGGACGACACCGCACGCCGCTTCTGGCGGCGGCGCGCGTGGAAGATCTACCCCAACCACCTGCTGACCTTCACGGCCGCCGTCGCCCTTCTGGTCTGGACCGGGCAGGCGGTGCCCGGGGCCGTGCGCAACCTGCTGCTCGTCCAGACCTGGACGCCGGACGTCGACGTGATCCTCAGCGCCAATCCGGTCAGCTGGTCCCTCGCCTGCGAGGCGGTCTTCTACCTCGCATTCCCCGCCCTGCTGCGGCTGGTGGACGCGATCCGCCCGGCCCGCCTGTGGGGGTGGGCGGCGGGGCTCGTGCTCGCCGTCCTCTGCGTCCCCGCCCTCGCCTCCGTCGTGGTGCCCGCCGGGCCCGACATGTGGTGGCTGGCGATCTCGGAGGAGCACTACTGGTTCGTGTTCGCGTTCCCGCCCGTACGCGCCCTGGAGTTCGTGCTCGGCATGGTCATGGCGCGGATCCTGGGGGCCGGGCGGTGGCGCGGCCCCGGGCTGCCGCTCGCGGGTGCCGCGGTGGTGGCCGGTTACGGCGTCGCGCTCGTGGTGCCGTTCGCCTACGGCATGGTGGCGGCGACCGTCGTGCCGCTCGCCTGGCTCGTCACCGCCGCGGCCGCCGCGGACCTGCGCGGAAACGTTTCACCGTTCCGTACGCGCCTCCTCGTCCGCCTCGGCGAACTCTCCTTCGCCTTCTACCTGTCGCACCGGCTGGTGCAGATGTACGGGCACCGGGTCCTCGGCGCGGACCGGTCCTGGGACACCCCGGCGGGCGTCGGGGTGCTGCTCCTGGGGCTCGTGGTGACGCTGGGGCTGTCCTGGCTGCTGTACACGTTCTTCGAGCGGCCGCTCACCCGCCGCATGGGCACCGCCCGGGCGGCCGGACCGCCGCCACCCCCTCACGCTCCACGGGCCGGACGGTCCGGCCCGCCTCATGACGGAGGCTCATGACGATGACGAGTACGACGATGACGATGACGACGAGTACGACGACGATCGACGTGTGGTTCGACTACATATGCCCGTTCTCCGTGATGACCCGCAAGGTGCTCGCCGACGCCCTCACCGATCCGGACGTCCGGACCGTATGGCGCGCCTACGAGCTGCATCCGGAGGGCACCCCGCCGCCCGGTGAGGGCGACTACCCCGAGCGGGTCTGGGAGAACTCGGTCCTCCCCATGGCCGAACGGCTCGGTGTCCGGCTCGGCTCCGCCCCCTCGCTGCCCCTGCCGCGTACGGGCCTCGCACTGCGCGGCCACCGTTACGCGGAGCGGCACGGCGCCGGCCTCGCCTACAGCGACCGCGTCTTCGACGCCCACTTCCTGGAGCACCTGGACATCGCGGACGCGGGACTGCTGGGGGACCTGGCGGGCGACGTCGGGCTCGACGCACGGGAGTTCCGCGCGTTCGTCACCTCCGAGGCGGCCGCTGAGCAGTACCTGCGCGAGCAGGAGGACGCCCGGCGCACCCACCGCATCCACACGGTGCCGACGCTGACCATCGGCACCTGGCGTACGGAGGGCGTCCCCCGGGCGGACCGTGTGCGGGAGGTCCTGGCGGAGCTTCGCCCGGCCGTGGGCGGCTCCCGTCACTCCGCGGGTGCCGCCACGCGGAATCCCACGCCGAGCGCCGCCAGGTCCCGCTCGTAGACACCGTGCCGGCGGGCGCACCGGGCCAGGTCCCGGTCGTGGCGGAAGGACCCGCCCCGCGTGACGTGGGGATCGAAGGCCCAGTCCTCGGTCCGCGGTACGTCGTCGGGGGCGCCCGGGTAGGGGGCGTAGAGGGTGGAGGTCCACTCGTCGGCGTTGCCCGCCATGTCCAGCACGCCGAACGGGCTGGCGCCCTCGGGGAACGAGCCGACCGGCACGGTCGCCCCGATGCCCAGGTCCACGAGGTTGGCCAGACCGGTGCGGTACTCGTCCCCCCACGGGAACTCCCGGCCGTCGTCCCCGCGTGCGGCGCGCTCCCACTCGTCCTCGGTGGGCAGCCGCACCGCGAGGCCGCCGAGCCGTTCCCCGAGCCATCGGCAGTAGGCCGTCGCCTCGTCCCACGGGATCCCGATGACGGGGTGGTCCGCCGGCGCCTGCGGGACCGGCCTGCCGGTGGCCACCGCGAAGCGCGTCCACTGGCCGACCGTGACGGGCGTACGGGCGATCCGGAACGCCGGGAGCCGGATCTCCGTACGCGGGGCTTCCTTCCGGTACCACTCCACCGGCACGCCGGTGTCACGGAAGCGGTGGGCGGTCCCCGCCACCTCCTCCGTCGGCGTGCCCCGGTACAGGAGCCCGGCCGGGACCTCGACCCAGTCCACGTCGTGCACGTCTTCCACCCGTCCCTCCTCAGCTCGGCAGCAGATGTGCGTTGGGGCTCATCGCGGCGTCGGCGTACCGCGGGATCTCCACCACGGTCACGCCGGACGCCTGGAGCAGTTCCGCGCCGGCGGCCGCGGCGACGAACGTTTCCGGCTCGCGCCAGGCGGTCACCACCCTCCGTACCCCCGAGTCGATGATCCACCGGGCGCACGGGCGAGGTCGCGACGCGCGCCGGCCGCAGGGTTCCAGGCTGCTGTAGACGGTCGCCCCGCGCAGCCGCGGGTCCCCGGCCAGCTTGGCGAGCGCGGACTCCTCGGCGTGGACGTGCGGGTCGCCGCCCTCGCGGGAGTGGCCCCGGGCCAGCTCCTCCCCGTCGGCCGCGACGACGATCGCGCCGACGGAGAACGCGGTCCGCGACGGCGGGCACGCGGCGGCCAGTCGGCAGGCCTCGGCGAGCCAGGCCGAGTCCGCCGCGGTCGCCCGGCCGTCGGTGCCGGGGCGCCGGTTCAACGCGTACCGGAGCAGGACCACATCGCCGACCGGCCGGGTCTCGACGAGGGTGAGACGGTGCAGGGGGCCGCCCGGATACGTGCCGGGACCCAGCATGCGCGGCGCGTCGCGCTGCCCCACCAGCAGGGGCGCGACGGCGAGTTGCAGCTCGTCCGCCAAGCCCCGCTGGAGCAGCTGGGTGTGGACCTGCCCGCCGCCCTCGACCATCAGGCGTCGCACGCCGAGCGCGCGGAGGTGCCGCAGAACGGCCTCCCAGGCGGCGCTCTCGTCCCCGGCCGCCTCGGTCACCTCGTACACCTCGGCGAGGTCGCCGACGGCGGCCACGGCCCTGGCGTGCGCGCGGGCACCCACCGCGTACACCACCTTGCGTCCGCCGTGGTGCCAGAACCGCCAGGCGGGATCGAGAGCGCCGCTCCGGGTGACGGTGACCTTCAGGGGGTACGCGTGCGGGGCGCGCGACCGCACGCGGAGGCGGGGGTTGTCGGCGCGCAGCGTCCCCGCTCCGACCAGCACGGCGTCGCTGGAGGCGCGCTCGGCGTCCACCCGCCGGAAGTCCTCCTCGCTGGACAGCAGGAGCCGGTCCTCGCCCGGGCGGGTGTCGAGGCAGCCGTCCAGGGACACCGCGGCCGACAGCAGGACATGGGGCTTGGACACGGTACGCGGCTCCTTCGAATCCTCTTCGAGGAAGGGGTAGCCGTCCTCGTGCGGCGAGCGGAAGGTGCGGAAGTCCCACCGCGCGTTGCACTGCGGCGAATGCACCTCGTCGAGGCTCAGGGCAGGCAAGTCACCCTCTTTTTTGAAGGGTTTCTGTAAAACCCTTACGAAGCTTCGTTTCATATTTATCCAGGCTGCCGTCCGACGCCTCCATGGCGACTCCCTAGTGGGTGGACTCCTGAGGTGGCCGGTCACGCTATGAGCATCCAACTGGACTGTCAACCAGTTTAGTTGAGCCGGTAATCATGTCGATGATCATGGTTGACAGACCGTTGAGCTGTGGTGTTGGCTTGCCGAGGTGCTGGGGGTGATCTTCGCCTATTCGTGGACCACTGCCGGTGACCGTGACTCGCCGTTGCTTATTCATCTGCCGGTGACGCGCTTTTCTCCTGCCTGAAGGGAATGAAAGTGCCACTCGTACTCCGCTCGCGCAGAAGCTCTCCCGCCGACTCTCGGACCCCGGCCATGCGGATATCACGGGCTCTGCTCGAAAACCCGACCTCAGAGCGCATATGACCGACATTCTGGTCCCCACCTGGCCGGTCATCCCGTACGCGGCGGACGGACTTCCGCCGCAGTGGCGGCCCTCCCGGCGCCTGACCCTCCTGATGCCCTTCTACCGCGAGACCGAGGCCACCCTCACGCGCTCGGCCCGCGCCGTGGCCGCCCTGGACTACCCGCCGGAGCTGCTCCAGGTGCTGTGGCTCGTGGAAGGCGGACCCGACGGCGACCAGGACGCCGAACGGGCCGCCCGGGCCCGGGCCGCCGCGGACCGTCCGGACGTCGACTGGCGGATCCTGCGACTGCCGAGCATGCGGCCCAAGGGGGCCGCGCTCAACCACGCATTCCCGTACGCCGACGGGGACGTGATCGCCGTCGTCGACGCCGACGTCGCCCCCGGTCCCCGGCAACCCGCCGAAGCCGTATGGGCGTTGGAGCAGGGCTACGCGCTGGTCCAGGCCGAGGAGGTCAGCGAGCGCGGGCACGGGCTCACCGCCCGCGTCAGAGCCGCCGAGGACGCCGTCTGGCACGCCTCCGTGCGCGGCCTGGCCGCGGTGGCCGGCGTGCACGTGGTCGCGGGAAGCTCCGTCTACGCCTGGGCGTCCACCTGGGACCGGGTGCGTCCCGTTCGCGAGGACGACGTGGAGGAGTCCTACCACTGGTCGCTGGAGCTGATGAGCCAAGGCGTCCGCACCGGCTTCCTGCGTACGCCGTCCGGCGTCAGCTCCACCGAGCACGCCGGCGCCGCGCTGCGGCAGCGGGCGCGCTGGGCGCGCGGGCAGCTGCGGGCCGTCGCCCTGAACTGGCCGACGCTCTCCGCGCGGGGCCGGGTGCTGGGCGCCGTCAGCGTGGGCAGCATGGCCGCCCGGGCCGCCATGCCGGTCCTCCTCGCCGCCGCCGTGGCCTCGCCCCGCGCCCGCAAGGCGGCCGCCGGACTGCTCGTCGCGGACGCGCTGTGCGTGCTCGGGGCGCGCCGCAGCCCCGAGTACCGCGACCGGGCGGACGGGACGGCGTGGTTACTGGTCGTGCCCTGGCACGTCCTCGGGTCGGTGGCGGTGTACCGCGCGCTCTGGGAGTGGGCGAGGGGCGACCGCGGCTGGCACAGCGTCCGCGAGGTCTCCGAAGCCGGCGCCGCCGAAGTGCCTGCTGCGGCACCCCGGGTCTCCGGGGCCGAGGCCGCCGAGGCCCCGGACCCGGCCCCCGAGGTCTCCGAAGCCGAGGCCGCCGCAGGTCGGCCATCCGTGACCGCGGAAGCCCCGGACCTGGCCCCCGAGGTCTCCGAAGCCGAGGCCGCGGAAGCCCCGGACCCCGTACCGGAGGTCTCCGAAGCCGAGGCCGCCGCATCCGGTGCCGCCTTACGGGAGGAGCGCCCGCATGGCCGGTGACGCCCTCCCCGCCGAGCCCGCGGCCCCCGGCGTCGTCATCAGCGCCGCCGTGATGACCCACCCCCGCCGACAGGCGGAAGCGGTACGCCTCGCGGAGGCGTTAGGCGGCTGGCATACCCAACTCGCCCTCGACCCGCGACCGGACGGCCCGCCGACGACCCTGCGCACCGCGTGGGCGGCCTGGGCCGCCATCCGCCCCGGCGCCACCCACCACCTGGTGCTCCAGGACGACGTGGAGCTGTGCCGCGACTTCGCCGAGCGCGTCGAGTCCGCGGCCCGCGAACACCCCGACACACCGCTCGCCTTCTACGCGAACTGGGACTCGTGGAACGGCGCGGCGACCCGGGCCGCCGCCCTCGGCGGCGCACGCTGGGTACCCGCCGTGCCGGGGGAGTGGGTGCCGACCCTCGCCCTGCTCCTGCCGAGGCGGGACGTGGAGGCCCTGCTGTCCGCCACGCACCCCGACCACGCGGAGCCCGAACCCGACGACGTGGCCCTCGCCCGCGTACTGCGCGCACGCGGCCGGCGCGTGCTGATCTCCGTACCGCACCTCGTCGAGCACACCGGGCAGCCCAGCCTCGTCGGCAACGACCGCTACGGGCCCCGGCACTCCGCCTGCTTCGCCGACGACGTACACGACCGGGCCGGCGACCTGCCCGGCCCCCCGCCCGGCGAGCGGGACCGCCCCGCGGACAGCGGTCCCGCCCGCCTGCCCGAGGTGCTCGTCCACCGGCTGCGCGGACGCGCCCACATCGTCCTCACGGGCCCCGACCCCCTGGAAGACGAGCCGCGCTTCATCTCCCTGCGGGCCTACCTCGACGAAACCGGCCTGACCGGGCGCTGCCTCGCCCACTGGGAGAAGGCCCGCCGGGACCTGCAGGCGCCCGACGGCATGCTCGCGCTCTGCGAGGAACTGTGGTACTGCGCCTACCTGTTGGGCGCCCACACCAGCTCCGACCACGTGGTGCCGCCACCCAGGCTCGTCCGGGTCGCGCTGCGCAGCCTGGTCCTCGGAGGCACGGCGCTCCCCGCCGAGCAGCGTCTGTGGACCGAGCGGCACGCGGCCCGGCTGACGAGCCTCGCCGAGCACGGGTTCGCCGCCGGACTCGACGACCACCGCACCTACGGACCACCGCGCCCGGTCCCGGCCGAACGGCGGGCCGCCCTTCCCCCGGCCGAGCGCATCTGGCAGGACCCACGGCTCGCGGACGCGGCGTAACAGGCCGGTTCCCCCACACGACCAGCACGACACCGCATGGAGGATGCGATGACCACGGCTGCACCCATCGGAGAGAACCAGCACGGCGACGTACCCCACTGCACCGTCCGCGCCGAGGTCGCCGTGCCGGTGGACACCGCCATCGGACCGGTGACGGCCCGCATGGCGACCTTCACCGGCCTGCTCGACGGCCGCGAACACCTGGCGCTGGTCTTCGGCGACGACCACGGACCTGCACCACTGGTACGCGTGCACTCGGAGTGCCTCACCGGCGACGTCTTCGGATCCGGCCGCTGCGACTGCGGCCCCCAGCTCCACGAAGCCCTCGGGCTGCTGGCCGAGCACGGCGGCATCCTGCTCTACCTGCGCCAGGAAGGCAGAGGCATCGGCCTGTACAACAAGCTCGACGCTTACCTGTTGCAGGATGAGGGCCTGGACACCTTCGAGGCCAACGTCCGGCTGAACTTCGAAGCGGACGCACGCGACTACCGGGTCGCCGCCCAGATGCTCGGCGCCCTCGGCGTCGGCCGCATCCGGCTGCTCACCAACAACCCTGATAAAGCGGCCCAGCTGACGGCCGGCGGTATCGCCGTCAAGGAGACGGTGGGCACCGGGGTGTTCCTGCGCAGCAGCAACCGGCGCTACATCGAGGCGAAGGCACAGGCCGGCCACCGCATCGTGCTCACGGACGCGGCCCCGGCATGACCTCGTCGGCATCTCCGGACACTGTGGCCGCGCAGTGGCGGCGACGCCTGGGACTTCCGGACCTGACCGGCCACGGGCGCATCGTGGCCGCCACCTCCCTGGACACCTTCGGGGTGGGCATGTTCACCCCGCTGTCGTTCCTCTTCTTCCTCCTCACCACCGACCTCACCGTGACCGAGGTCGGGTGGGGGGCCAGTCTGGCGACGCTGCTGTCCATACCGTTCTCCCCGCTGGCGGGGAGCGCGGTGGACCGCTGGGGGCCGCGCGCCTGCCTGATCGCCAACAACGTGCTGGCCGCCGCCGGCTACCTCTGCTACCTGCTGGTCGACTCCCTGCCCGCCCTGGTGGCGAGCATGCTCGTGGTGCTCTGCGCGGAACGCCTGTACTGGGCGGCCTGGCCGGCCTTCGTCGCCGACCTCGCCGAGGGCGCCGAACTGGACCGCTGGTACGCCTTCACCGCGGCCGGCAAGAACGCCAGCGTGGCGCTCGGCGGCGCCGTGGGCGGCTTCGTCCTGGGCACCGGCTGGTCGGGGGCGCCCCTGCTCATCGTGGTGCTCAACGCGGCCACGAGCGTCCTGACCGCCTTTCTGTTCCTGCGCCCCTCACCGCGGTCGCGGCCGGCCGAGGGCGCGGGCCGGAAGCCGTCCGCGGCGCCGGACCCGGGCGCGGCGTCGGACCCGTCCGCGGCGCCGGACCCGGGCGCGGCGTCGGACCCGTCCGCGGCGCCGGACCCGGGCGCGGCGTCGGACCCGTCCGCGGCGCCGGACCCGAGCGCGGCCTCGGACCCGAGCGCGACGCCGCACACGACCGCCGCGCCGCGGCCGAAGGCCGAGGACCCGCCGACGGCCCGCGAGGAGGCCGCGGCCCCGCAGGGCGGCTGGGGCACAATCCTCCGCGACCGGGTGCTCCTCTGCCTCCTCGCCTCCCACGCCGCGCTCACGTTCGGCTGGCTCATCCCCACGGTCATCCTCCCGGTCTACCTCGTCGAGGTGCGGGCCCTGCCGACCTGGCTGCCCTCCACCACGCTGATGGTCAGCTCCCTCCTGATCGTCGTCGGCCAGACGTACGTGACCGGCCGGCTCGGTGCGGTGGGGCGCGGCCGCGTCATCTCCTGGGGCGCCGGGCTCATCCTGAGCGCCGTCGGCCTGCTCGCCGTGGTGCCGGCCGTCGGCGAAGCCGCCATGGTGGTGGTCGTGTTCCTGGCGGTCCTGCTCTTCACGGCGGGGCAGATGACCGCGACCCCCGCCTTCGTCGCGCTGTCCGCGACCGCGAGTCCGCCGCAGGCGCGCGGGCGGTTCCTCGCCCTGTTCAACCTCACCTGGACCCTGTCCGCCGTGGCGGGCCCGGCACTCGTCGGCGTCCTGATCGAGCGGCACAGCGTGGTCCTGTGGGCCGTCCTCGCGGCCCTGGTCGCGCTGGGCGGTCTCGGCTACCGGCTCACCGGGCGCCTGGCTCCCCACCTGCTCGCCAGCCCGCAGGTCAGGCAAGCCACCTCCTGACCGCCACCCGTAACCCCGCCACCCAGAAAGGGAGAACCGAAATGATCCGCCACTACGGTCCCATCAGCGGTGTCGCCGCCTACGGCACGCAGTACGTCGCGACGGCCGGCTACGACAACCAGCTCATCCTCTGGGACGCCGCGACGAAGCAGCCGCTCGCCCGGGTGAACCACGACCACCTCGCCAACCAGGCGGCGTTCAGCCCGGACGGCCGCTTCCTCGTCAGCTCGTCGAGCGACTACTCGGCCCGCCTGTGGTCGCTGCCGAAGCTGAGCCTGGTCGCGGTCCTCGCCGACCACAAGGACGACGTGGAGATGTCGGTCTTCCACCCGACCAAGGAACTCATCGCCACCGCGTCCCGCGACCACAACGTCCGCGTGTACGACTTCACGGGAACGCTGGTCACCACCTTCGAGGGGCACACCGCGGACGTCATCTCGGTCGAGTGGGTCGCCGGCACCGACGAGCTGGTCTCGTCGAGCGACGACGGCACCATCAAGCGCTGGTCCCTGGAGACCGGTGCGATGACCGACGAGATCGACCTCGCCGGGGTCGAGACCGACACCGTCGCCATCACCCGCACCGGTGTCATCTACGCCGGGAACGACGAGGGCGAGATCATCGTCGTCGCCGGCGAGAACGTGGAGAACCACCCCGCCCACGAGGCCGGCATCAAGCGCCTGGTGTACAACGCCGAGCGGGACCTCCTGGTGAGCCTCAGCTACGACCGCACGCTCCGCGTGTGGGACACCTCCGCCGATCTCACCGAGGTGGCCAAGGCGTCCCTGCCCTCGGACATCTGGCCGCGTTCGTGCGCCTTCCTCGACAGCGACACCCTCGCCTTCGCCACCTTCGGATCCTCGTACGCGACGTACCGCATCGGCGCCGACGAGTGGAACGTCGACGGCGTGGAGCAGACCCCCTGCGTCAACGCGGTCACCGTGGACGGCGGCCGCACCCTCACCATCGGTGACGCGGGCGTGCTGTGGATCGACGGGGAGCGGCACAGCGAGACGGGCAGCCTGTGCAACTTCCTCACCCCGGTCGGCGGGCGCGTCCTCACCGGCGGGCAGATGGGCAAGGTCTTCGACGCGATGACCGGCGAGGTCCTCCACCAGCACCGCTCCCCGCTGAACTGCGGCGCGGCCTTCGAGCGCGACGGCGTCCCGCACGTCGTCATCGGCGCGTACACCGGCGAGGGCATCGTCCTGTCGGTCGCGGCCGACGGCTCCGTCCGGCACGAGGCGACGCTCCGGCTGCACCAGAACGCCGTCAAGGGCATCGCCGTCTCCGAGGGCCGGATCTTCTCCGTCTGCGCCGACGCCAGCACCACCTGGTTCTCCGTCGACGGCCTGGAGCGGCTGCACCACATCGAGGAGGCGCACGAGCGCATCGCCAACGGCTGCGCGCCGCTGCCCGGCGGCGACTTCGCCAGTGTGAGCCGCGACTACAAGCTGCGGCTGTGGCGCGGCTTCGAGCCCACGGTCATCGCCACGCCCCACGACCACTCCATCAAGTGCGTCGCCGCCAGCACCGACGGGCGGTACGTCGCCACCGGTTCGTACCACGGCCTCGTCGCCGTCTACGACGTGACCGCCGACACCTGGTCGACCGTCAGCCGGGTCACCACCGCGGGCATCTCCTCGCTGTTCTACGACGCCGGCACCGACCGCTTCCTGGCCGGCTCGTACGACGGCCGCGTCTACCCCGTGTCGTCCCACTGAACCGAGGCGGATACCCATGTCAGGCGCGACCTTCGACTACGGCCCCGACTTCTACGACGAGGCCACGGTCTTCCCCCGCTACCAGGAGGCCCGGGCGGCCGCCGACGAGGGCAACACCACCCTCGAGGAGCCGTACGTCCTCGCCTTCGTCGGCGACCTGGGGGGCCGTGCGGTGCTCGACCTCGGCTGCGGGGACGGCACGTTCGGCGCGTCCGTGCTGCGGGCCGGCGCGGACCGCTACCACGGCGTCGACGGCAGCAGCCGGATGCTCGCGGCCGCCGCCGCCCGCCTGGACCCGGCGATGCTGGAGCGCGCCGACCTCAACGCCTGGACCTGCCGGGAGCCGGGGGCGTGGGACGTGGTCACGGCCCGCATGGTGGTGCACTACCTCGACGACCTCCCGGCCCTCCTGCGGGAGGTGCGGACCGCCCTGGCCCCCGGTGGCCGGTTCGTCCTCTCCGTCGAGCACCCCGTGGTCACCTGCGCCTACGACGGCGACTTCCACGACGGCGTGCCGTCCGAGATGCGGGTGCGCGGCTACTTCGACGAGGGCGAGCGCGCCTGCGAGTGGCTCGGCTCCTCCGTACGGAAGGTGCACCGCCCCGTCGAGACCTACGTCCGCGAGCTGCTCGGGGCGGGGTTCGCCCTGACCGGGCTGTCCGAGGGGCGGCCCGTACCGGACAACTTCCGGGACCCCCGCACGTGCGAGGCGCGCCGGGCCGTCCCCATGTACCTCACGATCCGGGCGGAGAAGCCGGCCGGCTGACGCCCACGCACCCTCCGCCACAAGGAGCCGTCGCATGACGAGAAGGACGAGTAGAACGAGAAGGCCGAGTAGCACGAGAAGGAACAGCACGCCCGGAACCATCAGGAACCTCACGGCCCTGGCCGCCTCCCTGCTGCTGACGTGCCTCACCACGGGCGCGTCGGCCGCATCGCCGGACACCGCACCGCGGCACCTCAAGGTGTGGCTCATGTGGGGCTCCGTACCGGCGCCCGTGGTGGACCGGCTCGTCGGCGAGTTCGAGGCGGCGCACCCCGGCGTCGAGGTGGACGTCGAGCTGCAGAGCTGGGTCGGCATCCAGGAGCGCCTGGAGGCCGCGCTCGCCTCCGGCGACTCGCCCGACGTCGTGGAGCTCGGCACCACCACGACGCCCTCGTTCGCCTCCGCCGGCCTGCTCAAGGACCTCAGCGCGAAGGCCGACGCGCTGGGCTCCCGGGAGTGGATACCGTCGCTGCGCGAGTCGGGGAACTGGCAGGGCAGGCAGTACGGAGTGCCGCTGTACGCCGCGTCCCGCGTGGTGATCTACCGCACCGACCTCTTCGCCCAGGCCGGTCTCGACACACCCCGGGACCAGAAGGAGTGGGTGCGCACCACACGGGCGCTCGGCCGGGCGCATCAGGCGGACCCCGGCTTCCAGCCGATCTACCTGCCGGGCCAGAACTGGTACGTGCTCTCCGGCCTGCTCCACGACCGGGGCGGCCAGCTCGCCACCCATGACGGCACCCGCTGGCACGGCGGGCTCGCCACCGCCGAGGCCGCCTCGGCGCTGAAGTACTACCGCACGCTCCAGTCGCTGTCGCAGGCGCCGAAGGACCGGGACGAGGCCCACCCGTTCCAGTACGAGGAGCTCGCCAAGGGCGGGATCGGCCAGATGGTCGGGCTGCCCTGGGAGCTGGCCGACGCCGAGCGCATCAACCCCGCACTCCGCGGCAAGCTCGGCATGTTCCCCGTGCCGGGGCTCTCGGCGGACCGGCCGGGCAGCGTCTTCCTCGGCGGTTCGAACCTCGCGGTGTCGGCCCGCAGCGCGCAGCCGGAGGCGGCGCTGGAGTGGGTCGCCGGGATCACCGGCCCCGAGGCCCAGAAGCGGATCGCGGCGGCGAACGGCACGCTGCCCAACCGGCTGGCGCTGGCGCGGGAGGTCGACAGCCCGGTGGTCAGGGTGCAGGCCGAGGCCGCCGCGAACGGGCACACCACCCCGGTCGACCCCCGCTGGCCGCTGGTGGAAGCAGAACCGAACCCGGTCAAGACGCTCCTCACCGACGTACTCACCGGCCAGCCGGCCCGCGCGGCCGGGCGCCGGGCGGACCTGGTCGTGGAGGAGCGGCTGAACGGAACACCACCGCCGGCGGCCGGAACGCCACCGTCACCGGCGGACGGCCGCGCCGGTCCGCTCCGCTGAGCGAGCACGGACAGCCACCGGGTGGCGGTCCGGTGTCTCGTCACGAGCGACCGCCGGACCGTCACCCGGTTCCCCCACCACCATCCGTCCTGGAGTGAACGACATGCCGGCAACCCCTCCGTATCTGCACCGGGCGTCCTCCGACCGCCCCTACTTCAGCGCCGACGGCGAGACCTATCTGACGCCGACGCCCCTGCGGGACCTCGACAAGAGCCTGCCGCTGCGGGTCCTGTCGGAAGAGGACTTCGCCTTCTGGCAGACGTACGGCTACGTCGTCGTCAAGCAGGCGATCCCCGCCGCCCACGCGAAACGGCTGCTCGACTTCGCCTGGGAGTTCCAGGGCCTCGACCCCGACCGCCCCGACACCTGGTACGAGGACCGGCCCTTCCGCACCGACCTGGACCGGGAACTCCACGTCTACGGCTTCGTGGAGGCCTACCAGCACCAGCTCATCTGGGACAGCCGGCAGCGGCAGCGGGTCTACGACGCGTTCGTCGACGTCTGGGACTGCGAGGAGCTGTGGGTCACCCTGGACCGGCTCAATCTGAACCCGCCCAACGTGAGGAACCGGGACCGCGCGCTCATCGCGCCGACGGACCAGGGGTTCGACATCGAGCTCCACTGGGATGTCGACACCACCCTCAGCGTGCCGCCCCAGCGGGTCCAGGGCATCATCGCCCTCAACGACACCCGGCCCGACCACGGCGGCTTCCAGTGCTCGCCGGAGCTCTTCCGGCGCTTCGACCGGTGGAAGCTCGACCAGCCCGCCGACCGGGACCCCATCAGGCCCCGTACCGACAAGGCCGAATTCCCCGTGATCCGCCCCGAGCTGGAGGCCGGCGACCTGCTGATCTGGAACGGTCTGCTGGCCCACGGCGTAGCGCGCAACACCTCGGCGGACGGGGTCCGCGCGGTGCAGTACCTGTCCATGATGCCCGCCCTGGAATCGCACGAGACGCTCCGCCGGTCCCGCATCGACTCCTGGCGCCACCTCTCCACCCCGGAGTGGAACAAGACGCTGGTCGGCGACTGCGTCCGGCACGAGTCGCTCCGCTACGGCAGGGCGACGCTCAACGACCTCGGTGCCCGGCTCCTCGGACTCGCCCCCTGGCACGGGGAATCACACGGGGAGTCGCACGGGGAGTCGCACGGAGAGTCCGGCAGGACCGGGAAAGCGCCCGCACACGTCTCCGGAGAGCCGGCGTGAACCGCGTATGCCTGGCCCTCCCCACCAACAGGGCCTGCGCCCCGATGATCTCGGCCATCGGTGGGGAGGCCGATTACGCGGCGACCCACTTCGGCGTCGAGGTCCATCTGCTCGTCCTGGACTCCTCCGACGCGGCGACGTACGCCGAACACGCCCGCATCATCGAGGACGAGCGCGAGCGTCGGGCGCCCCAGGTGGTCGTGCACCACCTGAACGACGCGGACCAACGGGCCTTCCTCCACGAGGTGGTACGCCGTTCCGGCGCGGCGAAGCCGGAGCTGCTGCTCGACCTGATGCTCCCCGCCACCCTCTCCTACGGCGCCTGCACCAACCGCGCCTTCCTGCTGGCCGCCGCGCTGGGCTGCCGGTCGGTGCACCGCAGGGACTCCGACAGCGCCTACCAGGTCCTGGACGGCGAGCCGGTGTACCCCGTCGACCAGGAGCTCCGCTCGCTGGGCAGGCGCGCCGCCGACGCCGCGGCCGGCGTCTCGGCCGTCGCCCTGCCGCCCGAACGCGCCGACCTGCCGGTCGTGCTCGTGGGCGCCTCGTTCGTCGGCGAGCTGTCCGTGGACATCTCCGAGATCCTCGCCCTCGACCCCGCCGTCTACCACGACGTCGTCAGCCTGTGGGCCCCGCCCGAGTGGTCGTACGAGCAGAAGCGCGCGCTCGTCGACGAGTCGTTCAAGGGCGCGGGCACCGAGCCGTTCGTCCGGGACCACTCCACGCTGACCGCGGTCGACCCCATGCGCGTGGACATGTGCAACGTCGCCTTCCACCAGGACGTGTACGGGCGGGTGCCGCTGCCGCCGGCCACCGACACCATCGGCAGCGACTACTTCCTCCTGCACCTGGTGCACGACGCGCTGTTGCCCGGCGTCCTGCACCACAGGCACGTCGTGAACTTCTACACCCCCGAGCGGCGCACCACGCCCGGGTTCATGGCGTACCAGACGCGGTTCGCGAAGTTCTTCCTCTCGATGCTGTACTTCCACTTCGTCTACGACGAAATGGCCGCGGCCGGCCCGGAGCTCCTCGACGGCCGGAACCGACTGCGCGCGGACCGGATCGCCGCACTGGCGCGGCAGAGCGCCCTGCTGGACCAGACGGAGAACGTACGGCGCCTGCTGACCATCGAGCGTTCCTACCGGAAACTCGGAGGCAGATACGCCGAGTTCGCCGACTCCCTGGCGGAACGCGCGCCGCGGCTGCTCGACGAAGCCCGCCAGGACGTCCTGCACTTCGCGCTCCTCGTCGAAGCATGGGAATCGCTGATGCGCGCGAGCGACGCGGTGGGCCCGACATGGTGACGGCCGCCGGCGTCCACATACGCCCCCTCTCCGAGGGCGACTGGGCCGACATCATGGCGCTGGAGGCCGCCGCCTACACCGACCTCACGCTGTCGGAGGACCCGGCCGCACTGAGATCGAGAGCGCACTCCTCGCCGAGCACCTGTTTCGTACTGGAGTGGGAGTGGCGGACCGTGGGCTATGTGCTCGCCCTTCCCTACCCCCTCTTCTCCTATCCGGATCTCACCAGGAGCGAGGAGGCCGTGCACCACGCGCGCAACCTGCACCTGCACGACCTCGTCATCGCCGAGCCCTTCCGGCGCAGGGGGCTGGGCAGGCGCCTGCTGCACGCCCTCACGGCGAGGGCCCGCTCGGAGGCGTACGAGCAGATCTCCCTGATCGCGGTCGGCGGCAGCGACGCCTTCTGGGCGGGGAACGGGTTCCGCGCCCGGCGCGAGGTCGAGCTCCCCCCGAGTTACGGCCCGCAGGCGGTCTACATGTCCAAGGGGGTGCGGCAGGACCGGGTCAGGCGGATCCCCTCAGCGGCTCGGCGGCCATGAGCGAGCCGGTGACGGCCTCGGCCGCGGCGATCCCGGCGACCTTGGTGGCGCCGTGGGTGACCAGGTCGGCGGCGCCGGCGGCGCCGTCGGCGGGCACGCCCATCTCCACCACCAGGGCGTCCGGGCGGTCGCGTAGCAGGCGGGCCACGGCGTCGGACATCCAGCGGTGGCGGGCCGCGTCCCGCACCACGATGATCAGCGCCCGCCCCAGGGCCGGGAGGAGCACCTCACGGCCGAGCGCCTCGCCCGCGGGGTCGACCTCCGCCTCGGTCAGCCGGACCGAGGTGGTGGCCGGGCGCAGCCGGCCCAGCGGCTCGGCCAGGCCCCAGGGGGTGCGGCCGTCGACGGCCAGGCTCATCGCCGGGGAGAACTCCACGACATGAGCGTCACCGACGACCGGCAGGGCCCTCTCGGGCGCACCGGGGCGGCGGTGGATCCGGACGGCCTGCCGGGCGGCGACCAGACCGACGTCGGAGCGGGTGCCGTCGGGCGCGACCGCCTGGAACCGCTTGCCGGACCAGGAGGCGAACTCCGCCACGCGTCCGGCCGCTTCGGCGAGCCGCTCCTCCGCCAGCGTCCCGGTGCGCACGGCCCGTACGAGGGCGCCGACGAGCTGGTCGGTGGTGGCCTGCTCGGCGCTCTCCCCGCCCACGCACACCGCGTCCGCACCGGCGGCCAGCGCCTTCACCGTGGCCCCGTCGATGCCGTACCGGTCGGCGACGGCGCCCATCTCGATGCCGTCCGTGACCACGAGGCCGGTGAAGCCGAGTTCGCCGCGCAGCAGGTCCACCAGGATGCGCCGGCTGAGCGTCGCGGGCAGCTCGCCGTCGTACGCGGGCGCCAGCAGGTGCGCGGACATCACCGCGCGCACGCCCGCCTCCATCGCGGCGATGAACGGCGGCAGCGCGGTCCGGGCGATCTCGTCCGCGCTCGCGGAGACCTCGGGCAGGCCGTGGTGCGAGTCGACGGCCGTGTCCCCGTGGCCGGGGAAGTGCTTCACACAGGCGGCGACCCCCGCCGACTGGAGCCCGCGGATCCAGGCGGCCGTGTGCCGCGCGACCACATCGGTGCGTGCGCCGAAGGAGCGTACGCCGATGACGGGATTGAGCGGATTGGAATTGACGTCGGCGCTCGGCGCGTAGTTCATCGAAATCCCGGCCGCGTGCAGCTCCCGGCCGATGTCCGCGGCGACCCGCTCGGTGAGATGGACGTCGTCGACCGCGCCGAGCGCCAGGTTCCCCGGGCGGGTGGCGCCGGACCACGCCTCCAGCCGGGTGACGTCACCCGCCTCCTCGTCGATGGCGATGACGAGCTCCGGATTCTCCGCACGTAACGCCGCGGTGAGGGCCGCGACTTGCTCGCCGTCCACGATGTTCCGCCCGAAAAGGACGACGGAGCCGAGGCCTTCGGAAATCCGGCGGCGTACCCAGTCCGGAGCGGTCGTGCCCACGAATCCCGGCTGCAGCACGGAAAGGGCCAGGCGAGCGAGTTCCTGTTGGCTGCTCGATTCCATCGCGGGGCCTCCGGAGGCGCGAAGATGCAACAGACTGATTGGTACAGACCAACGAAAGGGTCGCGCAGGGCCGGAAGGAGTGTCAAGGAGAGGTAGTCGGTGGTGGAGTACGACCCGCACACGCACACCGTGCCCGTGCTACGCCAGCCACGCCCCCTCGCGCATCACGACCCTGCCGCGAAGCTCCGGTTCCCCCCGCCAGGCGCGCACCGTCCGCGGCGCCACGCACAGGTACAGGAAGGGGCCCTCTTCCGTACGGGGATCCCAGCCGAACTTAGCCGCGAACGCATCTGCGACATCATCCGGCACGTCCCGCGCGGGATAGCACGTCGCCTCCCCTTGCAGCAGGACCACGTCGAAGGCATCCGGCAGCGCCAGCCGTACGCGCGGCTCCTTCTGCACATTGCGCGCGGTCGCGGATGTCGCGCCGGTACACATCCACACCGCCCGTCCGTCCCACAGAAACCACAGGGGCACCTGATGCGGGCCGTGCTCGGGGTGAGCCGTCGACACCCATATGTCGCGCTCCGAGCCGAGCCGCTCCAGGGTGTCCCGCCTGCGCTCCGCCGTGGTGCGGCGCATGTTCTCCGTAGCGTGCATGGGCGACGACCCTAGCCAGCAGGCCGACGGTGCGCATGGGGCGCAGGTCCTAGGCCCGAAGGCGGACCGGGCTTGTCACACCTGTGCGCCATGCTTTCCGACATGCGCCTAAGAACCCTCGCAGGAGGACTCCAGCGCGTCGACCGCCTGCGCCAGCAGCGCCGTCAGGGCGTCGACCACCCCGGGCGGGAGCCCCGCGAGCCGACGGGCGTGCACGGCGTCCACGGTGTCCTGGATCCGCTCGCAGACGCGCAGGCCCTCCTCGGTGAGCTGGGCCCACGAACTGCGACCGTCGTGCAGGTCCGCCTCCCGTACGACGTAACCGGACTCGGTCATCCGCCGGATGACGTTGCTGGTCCCGCCGGACGACAGGCGGCAGACGGCGGCCAGCTCGGTGGGCTTCAGCCGGTGTTCCGGCGCCGCGCCCCGCAGCGCCGCCAGGACGTCGAAGTCGGCGCGGGTCAGGCCGTGGCGGGAGGCCTCGGCGTTGACGGTGGCGTCCATCGCGGTGGTCAGCCGCGTGGCCTGCTCGGCCAGTTCCGCCGGCGCGCTGCGCGCCGCCACCCCGGCGGCCGCGCGGTCCCGGCCCCGCCTCGCCCTCACGTCCACGTCCGCCACTTCCCGGTCCCTCCCCGCCATGGGGAACTCCGCCCCTGCACGGGCGAGGGAAGTCTAGGTGGCGGACGCCCCGGCGGAACAGCGCGCCGGGGCGGCCGGGGACCGGAGTACGCGTCATGCGGTGGAGCGGGACACCGCGTCGGCCCAGCGGGTCAGCAGGGCGTCCGCCGCCGCGGCGTTCGGGGCCTCCGCCCAGACGCCGGTGACCGCCCGGGAGGCGTCCGGCAGCACCAGGGCCCAGCGGCCGTCCGGCTCCACCACGCGGATGCCCTCGGTGGTGTCCACCTCGAGCCCGGCGGCGGCCTCCGCGACCTGCCGCATGACCGTGCCCTTCGCCTCCCACGGGGTGGCCAGCTCGCGCCTGCGGACGAAGGTCCGCGGCACCGCCTCCACCAGGGCGCTCAGCGGCGCGGCGCGGCGGGCGAGGAGCGCCGTGAGGCGGGCCAGCGCGGCGAACCCGTCGTGGTACGGGGAGTTCTCCGGCAGCGCGAAGCCTCCCCGGCCGTCGGCGGCGAGGACGGTCCCGGCGGCCTCGGCGGCGCGGATGGCGCGGTCCGGGGCCGAGGAGGTCCGTACGACCCGGCCGCCGTGCCGCGCGGCGACGTCCTCGGCGGCGCGGCTGACGGTGGGCGGCAGCACGACCGTGCCGCCGGGCCGCTCGGCCGCGACCAGTTGGACCATGAGGAGGAGCAGCGTCTCGTCGGACACCTCACGGCCGCGCTCGTCGACCACGGAGACGCGCTGCCCGGTGGGGTCGATCCGGACGCCGAAGTCGGCGTGGTTGGCGGCGACGACGTCACCGAGGTAGCGCAGGGCGCCCCGGCGTTCGACGGCCGTCTCGGTGGCGCGTTCGTCGTCGAGGCCGGTGTTGAGGGTGACCGCGCGGACGCCCAGCCCGGCGAGGAGGCCCGGCAGCACCAGGGCGCCGCTGCCGAACGCCGCGTCCACGACGACCTTGGGCGCCCGCTCGCGGACCGCCGCCGTGTCGACGCGCTTCAGCAGCCGCTCGGTGTACGCGCCCAGCGCGGTCGCCGCCGACTCCTCGCCGGACAGCAGCGCACCGAACTCCCCGGCGGGCGCCCGCCGGAACTCCGCCCGGCTCAGCAGGCGCTCCAGTTTGCGCTGCGCGGCCTGCGGCAGGTCCACGCCGTGGACGTCGAGGAACGTCAGGCTCACCGAGTCGGCCGCGCCCGGCGTCGTCGTCAGCAGGACGCCGCCGTCGGTGAGCGCCGCCTCCCGCCGGGCGACCGGCACCGGGACATGGCCCAGGTCGCGTACGTGCACGCCGCTCGACTGCAGCGCGGAGACGACCGCGGCGGCCAGCACCCGCGAGCCCTGGGCGTGGTCGCGGGCGACGGTGACGGTGGCGTCGTGGGGCACCGTCGTCGCGAACGCCCCGGCGAGCCGCACGGCCAGTTCGGGCGTGAGGTCGACGTTGACGACCCCGCTGACGCCCTGGGGACCGAACAGCGCCCGGGAGCCCTGGTCGTCCCAGAGGAGGTCGGTGCCGATCACGGCGCCCGCGCCGACGGCCTTCCCCGGGTTGACGACCACGCCCGCCGACACCACCGCGTCCTCGCCCACCCGGGAGTTCTCGCCGACGACCACGCCCTCCTCCAGGCGCGCCGAGCGCCGCACGGTGGTGTTGCGGCCCACGACGCACCCGCGCAGCGAGGTGTGCGCCCCGGCGTACGCGTACGGGTGGAGCACCGCCCGGTGGAGGTGGGCGCCGGGCTCGACGACGCTGTGGGCGCCGATCACCGAGTGCTCGTGGACCCGCGCCCCGGCGGCGATCCGCGCGTGCTCGCCGATGACCACCGGACCCCGGACGTCGGCCTCCGGGTCGACCCAGGCGCTGTCGGCCACCCACACGCCGGGCAGGATCTCGGTGCCGGGGATCCCGGATTCCACGCGGCCGTCCAGCAGGTCGGTCTGGGCCTGCCGGTACGCGTCGAGGGTGCCGACGTCCTGCCAGTAGCCGTCGGCGACGTAGCCGTGGACGGCCGCGCCCTGGGCGATCAGCCGCGGCAGGACGTCACCGGACCAGTCGACCGGCGCCCCGGCCGGCACATGGGCCAGGACCTCCGGCTCCATCACGTAGATGCCGGTGTTCACGGTGTCGGAGAACACCTCGCCCCACGTCGGCTTCTCCAGGAAGCGCTCGATGCGGCCGTCCTCTCCGACCACGGTGACGCCGAACTCCAGCGGGTCGGGCACGCGGGTCAGGCAGACCGTGACCATCGCCCGCCGCTCCCGGTGATGGCGTATCAGCGCCGACAGGTCGATGTCGGTGAGGGCGTCTCCGGAGATCACCAGGAAGGGCGCGCCGCCCAGCTCGCCCTCGGCGTTCTTGACGCTGCCCGCCGTACCGAGGGGCGTCTCCTCGTGGGCGTACGTGAGGGACATGCCGAGGTCCGCACCGTCCCCGAAGCGTTCCTCGATGAGGTGGGCGAGGAACTGGACGGTGACCACGGTCTCCGTGACACCGTGTCTGCGCAGCAGCCTCAGGACGTGTTCCATGATGGGGCGTTCGCCGACGGGGAGCAGCGGCTTGGGCACGGACGTGGTCAGGGGGCGCAGGCGGGTGCCCTCGCCTCCGGCCATCACAACAGCCTTCACAGGGAAAGACTCCTTTCGGACGGGTGGCGGTGCGGCGGGAAGGGAGCTGTCTCGGGCGGAACGGGCGGAACGGGCGGGACAGGCGGGACGGACAGTGCAGTCGGTACGGAGGGGGCGGCCACGCCGCCCAGCCGCAGCGCGGACAGGACCTCGTCCCGGGCACCTTCCAGGACCAGGTCGGTGCCGGGGGACAGCTCCTGCTGGGCGAGGGCGACACAGCGCACCCCGCCGGCGGCGAGCGAGCCCAGCCCGCCCATCCGCAGCAGCAGGCGGTCCACCGGCTGCCGTACCGCCTGGCCCAGCAGGGCGCGCAGGGCCGGTACGCGTGCGTCGGTGAGCTCCCCGGACAGATGGATGACGGCGGTCTGTCCGGAGACGGCGAGATAGGCGTCGAAGGTCATCGGCCGGGTCCCTTTCGTACGGGGGCGGAGGCGGGGCCGGGCGCGGCGGGCCGCAGGCGGACCCGTACCGTCGGCCGGCCGGCGGTGTCCGGGAGCCGTACGGCCATGGCCTCGGCGTCGAAGTCGGACCAGGGCTCGCCGTCGACGAGCACCCGGTCCAGGAGGACCCTTCCTGGCGGCAGGAGGTCGGGGGCGACGCGCAGGACGCGCCGGCCGCCGTCCCGGGGGAGCGCGGCGTCCGGCCGCGGCTTGTACCAGAGCTCCAGCGGCTCCCCCTGGAGCAGCAGCCGCTGGTACACCTCGGCGAGGTAGCAGAGCTCCGCCTTGTGGTACATGGACATCGCGTGGCTGCCCTTGAGGCGTTCGTCGCCGACCGCGTACGGGATGCCCTGCGCGAGCACGGTGAAGTGGACGGCGCCGGCGTCGTGGTCGAGGAAGAAGGCGTTGTAGAAGGCGGCGGCCTCGCGCGCGTGCCGCAGGTGGCCGTCGTCGCCCGTGTGGGCGGCCAGCAGCAGATAGGCGAGGATCGCCTGCTCCTGCTGCCACCAGGCCTTGCGGTCGTGGTACGCGAAGGCGTGCCGGCCGTCGCGCGGTTCGCGCTCCATCAGGTCGTACCAGCCGCCGCGTTGGCCGTCCCGGCCGATGTCGGGCAGCAGCGCGCCGAGCCGCTCGGCCAGCGCCCGGTACTCGCGCTTGGGGCGGGCCGCCTGCATGCGCAGCAGGTTCCAGACGATCTTCAGGTTGTGGCCGACCACCGCGTGGTTCCGCTGCCAGCCCCAGTGGTGGTCGGGGCTCCAGTCGGCGTGGAAGCGCTCGTTGACGAAGGGGCTCGTGCCGCCGCGCTCCGGCATGTGCTCCACGATCATGTCGAAGGTGTGCTCCAGCATGCGCAGATGGCGCTCGTCGCCGGTGGCGAGGTAGAGGTTGACGAGGTAGGCGGGCGCGTGGTCCCCGACGGAGTTCCAGTTCTTGCGGGAGCGGTTGGGGCCCAGGGAGTCGGCGTGCGGGCTCAGGGTCACCGGGTCGATGTGGGAGTAGTAGCCGCCCAGCCTGCGGTCGGCGTAGAACCGCTCGAAGAGCCGTACGGTGCCGTCGATGTCCGCCCGGATCCGCGGGTCGCCGGTGATCCGGTACGTCTGGGCCAGACCGACGAGCGCGTAGATCTGCTCGTACGCGGGCAGGGCCCGGTGCTCATCGCCGAACTCCGAGGCGAACAGCTTCCGTTCGCCCAGCGGGTGCTTCTCGATGCCGTGGTACCAGTAGACGACGTCCTCCGCCCGGTCGTGGAAGCGCAGGTGGTCGTGGAGGTAGCGGCAGCCGCGCTCGGCGGTGTCCAGGTACGTTTCGTCACCGGTGAGCAGATAGGTGGTGGCCATGCCGTACACGAGCCGCGAGATGGTGTCCGTCTCCTGCACGCCGTACGCCGGCTTCTCGCCGCCGCCGCGCAGTTCGGTGCGGTACTGCCCGAAGTCGGCCGGGCCACCGCCGAACTGGGAGCGGTGGTAGAAGCCGGCGAGCCGGCGCAGCTGGCCGGTCCACCACCCGGGCTCCTCGTGCGGGTGCGGGTACGGCGTCCCGGGGCCGCCCGCCACGACGAGGTGGTCGACCTGGCAGCGCGGACCCTCCGGGCCGCCCTGGTAGACCGGGCCGTAGCTGAACACCAGGGCACCCGGCACCAGGTGCTCCGCCAGCCGGCCCGTCACGTCGTGGTACGGCTCGCCCAGGTTGCGCAGCCGCTGCGCGGAGGTGGCCGCGGTGAGCTCCAGCGTCACCGGCGCCCCGCCCAGGGTGCGCAGCACCAGCCGGTCGCCCCGGAACTCCTGGACGTAACCGGCCATCGTGTCGGAGAACGACGCCACGGGGGTGCGTACGGCGTTCACGCGGCGGCTCCCGCGGGACGGGCCAGCGTCTCGATCACGGTGCGCGCCAGCAGATGGCAGTGGTCCGCGCTCCGCGAGGTGATGAGGTCGCCGTCCACGACCAGGTCCTGGTCCAGGTAGCCGGCGCCCATGTTGCGCACATCGGCGACGAGGTTGTTGTGGCAGGTCACCGGGCGGCCCCGGATCAGCTCCTTGGCCGCCGACAGCAGGAGCAGACCGTGGCAGGAGAACGCCTTCACCAGGTGCGGGATGCCGAAGGCGCGCCGCATCAGCCGGACGGCGGGTGCCTCGCGGCCGACGTCCTCGCTGTAGCGCAGCCGGTCGGCGACCATCCCGCCGGGGACCACCATCGCGGACAGCCGGGACAGTTCGTGGTAGCCGAGGGCCTCCAGGTCACCGGTGACGCGGACCTCGCCGCGGTGGCCGTGCCCGTGGAAGGTGAGGGAGTCACGGCCCCACAGCCGGGTCAGCAACTCGACGTGGGCGCCCTCCTCGGCGAACCGCCGCTCGAAGTAGGCGATCTCGTCCTCGGCGAAGTCGTTCTCCATGAGGACACCGATGCGCTTGCCGGCCAGGCGGCCGTCCGGCAGCGGTCTGATACGTGCCATGCTGACATTCCCCCGCGGGTGAGAAGGACGGAAACGGTCGGAACGGACGGGACGGGGACGTCACGCGCGGGCCGGCACCGGGGACCCGGCCCGGGGCGTGAGGGCGTCCACGGTGTAGCCGCGGATGCGGGGCCGGCCGTCGAGCAGCACGACGGACCAGGTCTGCCGGGCGTCGAAGTCCAGGGTCCGGCTGTACGCGTTGGGCGGGCTCCACACCCGCGTGCGCCAGTTGACGGCGACCTCGACCTCCGCGCTCCGCGGGTCCACGGGGCGGACGGTGACCGCGTCGACCCGGTGCACCTCGTCGAAGTACAGCGCGCAGACCTTGCGGTACCAGGAGCGGAAGCCGGACAGCCCCCGGACGGGGCCCTCGGGGAAGCGCATGACGAGTCCGCGCGGGACCAGGTGGTGCAGCACCTCCTCGACGGGGGCGTGCCGGTCGAGGGCGGCGTACCAGTCGGTGACGGTCCGTTCCACGGCGGACCGGGTGAGGAGGTCGGTGACAGGGGGCATGGGTGGTCTCTTCTCCGTAACGGGGGGTCAGTTCGTGGTGACGAGGTCGATCAGGAACGGGCCCGTGCCGCCCAGCGCGGTGTCGACCGCCGGACCGATCTGCCTCGGGGTCTCCACGCGCACCGCCGGCACGCCGAGGGACTCCGCCAGCCCGGTGAACCCGATGGCGGGCCGGGACAGGTCGAACGCCTGCGGCGGGGCGGCCGGCCGGCCCTGCGGCCCGCCGCCGGGCCGCGCCCCGCGGTAGACGTCGAGGTTCAGGTCGAGCAGCCGGTAACGGCCGTTGTTGCAGACGACGAAGGTGGCGTCGATGCCGTACCGGGCGGCGGTCCACAGCGCCTGGATCGTGTACATGCTGCCGCCGTCCCCGGTGAAGCCCACCACCTCCAGGTCCGGCCGGGCCAGCTTCACGCCCATGGCGCCGGGGATCCCGACGCCCAGGGAGCCGCCGCGGGTCTGGAAGTACGTGCCCGGGACGCGCGGGGGCAGGTGCCGTACGAGGTCGCCGGAGGCGGTCAGGGCCTCGTCGAACACGGCGAGGTCGTGCGGCGCGCGGGCGGCCAGCGTTTCGCAGAAACGTTCCATCAGGGAGGGTTCCGCCGAGGGTGCAGCTGAGGGCGCCATCGTCGTCGGAGCCGTACCGCCCGCCTCCTCGGAGGCAGGGACAGCACGGCCGCGGCGGCCCAGTTCGGCCGCGAGGGCGCCCAGCGCCGCCTTCGGGTCGGCGGCCACACCCAGGTCGACCGGGAAGTTCTTGGCGATCTCGTACGGGTCCGCGTCGACGTGGACCAGCCGCGCCCCGGGCCGGAAGGGGCTGGCCAGCCGGGGGAAGACCTCCGGGAACACGTACGTGCCCACGATCAGCACGGCGTCCGCCCCGGCCACCACGCGGGCGCTGTCGTCGCCCGACATGTGCCCGAGGACACCGGCGAAGAGCGGGTGCGTGGTGTCCATGTTGACCTCGGAGGAGTTCACCCCCCACACCCGTGCGCCCAGCCGCTCCGCGACGTCCGTCAGCTCCCGCTGCGCCCCGCTGACGGCGACGCCGTCGCCCATCAGGATCAACGGCCGCTCCCCGGCCAGCAGCAGGTCCGCCGCCTCCCGCGTGGTCACCGCGTCCGGTGCGGTACGGGTCACCGGGACGGGGGCGGGAACGGCCGGTTCGCCCGTCAGCTCCTCCAGGACGTCGGCCGGCAGCACCACGAGGACGGGGCCGCGCGGGGGCGTCGCCGCGATCTTCACGGCGCGGCGCAGCACCCGCAGGACCGAGTCGGGGTGGACGACCCGGGTGGCGTACTTGGTGACGGGCGCCGCCATCGCCACCAGGTCCGCGGCCATCTGGGCGTCCATCGCGTCGTACCGCAGGCCCGCCTCGCCCGCCAGCGCCACCAGCGGGGAGCCGCCGCGCAGGGCCTGGTACAGCATGCCGATCGCGTTGCCGAGGCCCGCGCTGCTGTGCAGCTGGACGACCGCGGGGCGCCCGGAGGCGCGGGCGTAACCGTCGGCCATGGCCACCGCCACGCCTTCGTGCAGGGCGAGGACGTACGACGTGTCGCTGGCGTCGACGAGGTCGAGGAAGCCCTGCTCCACCGTGCCGGGGTTGCCGAACATGTGGCGGATGCCGTCGGCGGCGAACTGCTCGAAGAGCGCGGCCTTCGCGGGGCGCGGTTCCACGTCACCAGCCATGGCGCCGCAGCCCCCCGTCCAGGACCTCGGCCAGCAGCTCGCCCGCGAGGGCCGAGTCCGGCGTCGAACGGGCCGTGACGAAGGGGAAGTCGACGACGACCGAGGTCTCCTTGCCGACATTCCCGTGGAAGCCGCCGTCCGGCCCGGTGGCGTCCCGCAGGATGTACTCCAGGGGATAGGGCGGCGGGCCCATCACGAAATCGGTGCCGAGAAAACCGGTCCCGTCCTTGTAGTCGTATTCCTTCGGGTGTCCCGTGACGTGTTTGCCCCACAGCAGACTGGTACGGGTTTCCGGATCGCGGGCGAATGCCAGCGCCGCCACCCCGTAGCATTCCGCGAGGATCGGCCGGTCCGCCGCCGCGAACGCCAGGATGATCTCGTGCAGCCGCTCGTTGTTGGCGAGGTCCACGATCGGGCCGCTGCCCCCGACGATGACCAGGGCGTCGAATCCGGCGAGCAGGTCGTCGGTGACCGCGGTGAGCCGGCGGTGGTACTCCTCCAGCTCCCTCAGGTGGTTCAGCGCGCTGAGGTACGGGCGCTCGGGCAGCAACCCGGCCAGCGACAGCGGCTGGTCGAGCCGGTCCGATCCGTCCAGCTCACGGGCGCGCCGCGCCATGTCGGGGGTGGTGACCGTACGCCCCAGCGGGGGGTCCAGATAGGTCGGATCGAGGCTCGGTGGCAGCGCTCGCGCCCGTTTTCCGGTGGGCGTGAGGAACGTGGTGCGGTAGCCGCGGGCGTCGAACACGTCGAGCGGACCGACCAGTTCCTCGCCCCAGTAACCGTATTCGGACAGCACCACGAGAATGCGTTGGGACACGAAAGGCTCCATGCGGTGGAAAAGCCCGGCGGCATGGCGGAATTCGGCGTCCGGTGTGCCGGGTCAACGTGGAGTTTGAGTCAAACCTCAGGAGTGCGCCAACGGCAAGACACGCCCGGCGCGTTGGTGACACTGGAGCGAGTTGCCGAAGTAGCGGTGGTTCCCGCGTACCGGAAACGGGGCGCGCCGTACGTCCGTTCTCCCCGGACATACCGAATGCATCAGTGCGAGCCGTGAAAGGGGGCGGACATGAGCGGCCGTCTGTTCATCGACGACGTGTCACCGGTCGTCAGTCTGGGGCGCTTTCCCGCCAAGGCAGTGGTGGGCGAAGCCCTGCCCGTGGAGGCGACCGTGTGGCGCGAGGGCCACGAGGCGCTCGCCGCCGCGGTGCTGTGGACCGGCCCGGACGGGACCTGCCGCGAGATACCGCTGCGGAGGCCGGACCCGGAGGCCGACCGGTGGCGGGCCGTGATCGTGCCCGAGGGCACCGGGGAGTACGCCTTCCGGGTCCGGGCCTGGACGGATCCGTGGCAGACCTGGCTGCACGCGGTGGAGGCCCGCCGCGAAGCCGGCCTCCCGCCGGGCGGATCGGGTGATCCGGAGGCAGGGGCGAGGCTCCTGGAGGAGGCGGCACGGCTCCTGGCCGACGAGGCTCCGGAGGAACGCCACGCCGAGCTGCTGCTCCGGGCCGCCGACGCGCTGCGCGGCACCACGGACGGCGAGGGGCTCCTCGCCGCGCTGGGTCCCGCCGTGCGCGCGGCCATGGAGCGGCATCCGCTGCGCGCCCTGGCGGCCGAGAGCCCGGCGTACCGCGTGCGGGTGGAGCGGCGCCGGGCACTGTACGGCAGCTGGTACGAGTTCTTCCCCCGCTCCACCGGCGGGCGGGCCGCCGACGGCACCCCGCGGCACGGCACCTTCCGGACGGCCGTCGGCGAGCTGCCGCGCATCGCCCGCATGGGCTTCGACGTGGTGTACCTGCCGCCCATCCACCCCATCGGCACCACCGCCCGCAAGGGCCGCGACAACGCCCTGAGCGCGGCCCCCGGCGACGTCGGATCGCCCTGGGCCATCGGATCGGCGGACGGCGGCCACGACGCGGTCCACCCGGAGCTCGGCACCTTGGAGGACTTCGACGCCTTCGTGGCCGCCGCCCGCCGCGCCGGCCTGGAGATGGCGATGGACCTCGCCCTCCAGTGCGCGCCCGACCACCCCTGGCTGCGCGACCACCCGGAGTGGTTCACCCACCGCCCCGACGGCACCATCGCCTGCGCGGAGAACCCGCCCAAGACGTACGAGGACATCGTCCCGCTGAACTTCGAAAGCGACCCCGAAGGGCTCTACGCGGAGATCCTGCGCGTCGTCCGCTTCTGGACCGGCCGGGGCGTACGCGTCTTCCGGGTCGACAACCCCCACACCAAGCCGCCGGACTTCTGGCACCGGCTGATCCGCGACGTCCAGTCCACCGAACCCGACGTGCTGTTCCTGGCCGAGGCGTTCACCCGGCCCGCCGTCCAGCACGGGCTGTCGAAGCTCGGGTTCAGCCAGTCGTACACCTACTTCACCTGGAAGACGGACAAGCGCGAGCTGACCGACTACCTCACCGAGCTGACGGGGGAGGCGGCCGCATGGTTCCGGCCCAACTTCTTCGTCAACACCCCCGACATCCTCCCCGCCCACCTCCAGAGCGGGCAGCCGGCCGTCTTCGCACTGCGCGCGGCCCTGGCGGCCACGCTGTCACCGAGCTGGGGCGTGTACAGCGGCTACGAGCTGTACGAGAGCGACCCGCTGGTGCCGGGGGAGGAGGAGTACCGCGCCTCGGAGAAGTACGAACTGCGCCCCCGCGACCACACCGCCGCCGGCCCCTCGCTGGAACCCTGGATCACCCTCCTCAACACCCTCCGGCGCCGCCACCCCGCCCTCCAGCAGCTCCGCTCGCTGCACTTCCACGACACCGACAACGACCGGGTCCTCGTCTACTCCAAGCGCGACCCGGTCGGCGGCGACACCGTCCTGTGCGCCGTCACCCTCACCCCGGACGAGACGGAACAGGCCACCGTACGGCTCGACACGGCGGCCCTCGGCCTGGAACCCGGCCGGCACGTCCACGCCGTCGACGAGGTGACGGGCCGGACCGCCGAACTCGGTCCCGTACTCGACCTCAAGATCGACCCCCAGCAGTCCGTGGCCCACGTCTTCACCTGGAGCGACCAGTGACCTTCACGGATCTCCCGCCGCTGTCCCTGCACGGCGCGCTCGCCGACGGCCCCGCGGCGAGACCGCCCGCGCGCCGCGCGTCGCCGCTCCCGTACGCACACCACTGGTACAAGCGGGCCGTCTTCTACGAAGTGCTCGTCAGCGCCTTCCAGGACAGCGACAGCGACGGCATCGGCGACCTGAAGGGGCTGACCCGGCGGCTGGACTACCTCCAGTGGCTCGGCGTGGACTGCCTGTGGCTGCCGCCCTTCTCCTGCTCCCCGCTGCGGGACGGCGGCTACGACATCGCGGACTACCGCAGCGTACGGCCCGACTTCGGCACCCTCGACGACTTCGTCGACCTGCTGGAGGCCGCCCACAGCCGGGGCATCCGGGTGATCATCGACATGGTGATGAACCACACCAGCGACCAGCACCCGTGGTTCCAGGAGTCCCGCCGCGACCCGTCCGGCCCGTACGGCGACTTCTACGTCTGGGCCGACGACGACACCGGCTACCCGGACGCCCGCATCATCTTCACCGACACCGAGAACTCCAACTGGGCCTTCGACCCGGTCCGCAAGCAGTACTACTGGCACCGCTTCTTCAGCCACCAGCCGGACCTCAACTACGAGAACCCGGCCGTACGGGCGGCCATGCTCGACGTGCTCGGCTTCTGGCTCGACCTCGGCGTGGACGGCTTCCGCCTGGACGCCGTGCCGTACCTGTACGCGCGGGAGGGCACGAGCTGCGAGAACCTGCCCGCCACCCACGACTTCCTGAAGCTCGTGCGCAAGACGCTGGACGACGAGTACCCGGGCCGGGTGCTGCTCGCCGAGGCCAACCAGCGCCCCGAGGAGCTCGTCGACTACTTCGGCGAGCCCACGACGGGCGGCGACGAGTGCCACATGGCGTTCCACTTCCCGCTCATGCCGCGCCTGTTCATGTCCGTGCGCCGCGAGACGGCCCGCCCCCTGTCGGAGATCCTCGCCAAGGCGCCCGAGCTCCCGGACGGCTGCCAGTGGGGCATCTTCCTGCGCAACCACGACGAGCTGACGCTGGAGATGGTCACCGACGAGGAACGCGCCTACCTGTACGCGCAGTACGCCCGGGACCCGAGGATGCGCGTCAACGTCGGCATCCGGCGCCGCCTGGCGCCCCTGCTCGACAACGACCGCGGCCAGCTCCAGCTGTGCACGGCGCTGCTGCTCTCGCTCCCCGGCTCCCCGGTGCTCTACTACGGCGACGAGATCGGCATGGGCGACAACATCTGGCTCGACGACCGGGACGCCGTCCGCACCCCCATGCAGTGGAGCCCCGACCGCAACGCCGGCTTCTCCACCGGCGACCCCGGCCGGCTGACCCTGCCGGTCGTCATGGACCCGGTCTACGGCTACCAGGCGGTCAACGTCGAGGCGCAGCAGGGCTCCGGCGGCTCCCTGCTGCACTGGACGCGCGCCATGCTGGCCGCCCGGCGCGCCCACCCGGCCTTCGGACCCGGCACCTTCACGGAGGTGCCCACCGACAACGACGCGGTCTTCGCCTTCGTCCGCCACCACACCGAGGAGGACGGCACCGCCCACGCGGTGCTGTGTGTCAACAACCTCTCCCGCCACCCGCAGCCCGTCGCACTGGACCTGGCCCGGTGGGCCGGAGCCGTACCCGTCGAGCTGCTCGGCGGGGCCGCCTTCCCGCGGGTCGGGGAGCGGCCCTACCGGCTCTCCCTCCAGGGCCGCGGCTTCTACTGGCTGTCGCTCACGGCGGACGGGCCCCGCCCATGACCGTCGACATGGGCACGCTCCGGCTCCGGCTGGAGCGTGCCCTGACCGCCTGGGTGCCCTGGCAGCGCTGGTACGGCAGCAAGGGCCGGCCCCCGCACGGGGCGTCGATCGTGGGGACCACCGCGTTCAGCGACACCCTCCGCACCGGCGGGGCGCGGGGCGTGCTGCTCCTGCTCCGCGTCACCTTCGCCGACGGCGGCCCGCCCGAGTACTACCAGGTCCCGGTGGGCATGCGGGCCGTGCTGGCGCCGGAACTGGAGCCGTACGTGATCGCCGGGGTGGACGACCTCTTCGTGTACGAGGCGGTCGGCGACTCCGCGCTCGTCGGCGCGCTGCTGGGGCTGACGGGCGCCCGGTCCGTGCCGTCCGGGACCAGCAGGCCGCTGGGCGTGGAACAGACCCACACCTCCGTCGTCGTGGACGAGCGCTACCTGATGAAGATCTTCCGGCGGATCAGCACCGGGACCAACCCGGACGTGGAGCTGCTGCGGGCCCTCGGCGCCACCGCCAACCCGCACGTCACGGGGTTGCGCGGCGCCGTGGAAGGCGAACTCGACGGCGAACCGGTCACGTACGCCATGGTGCAGGACTACCTGCCGGAGGCCACGGACGGCTTCACGGCGGCCTGCGCGGCGGTGGCGGCCTGCGCGGCGGCCAGCACCGGTGCGGCGGCGAGCGCCGGTGCGACGGTGAGCACCCATGCGGCGCATCAGGGAGCCTTCGTCCCCGAGGCACGCGCCATGGGGGAGGCCGTCGCCCGCGTCCACGGCGACCTGGCGCGGCGGCTGGGCACCGCGCCCACCGGCGCCGCGGAACTCGCCGCGCTGCGCCGCGACCTGGCCGCCGACCTGGACGCGGCGGCCCGCCGGGTGCCCGCCCTGCGCCCGCTGCGGCCGGCGGTGCGCGCCGCCTACGAGCGCCTGGCCGTCCTGACCTCCGGGCCGCCCGCGCAGCGCGTCCACGGCGATCTGCACCTAGGCCAGCTGCTGCGGTCCTCCACCGGCTGGATCCTGGTGGACTTCGAAGGCGCCCCGGGCGTGCCGCTGGCCGAACGCAGAGCCCGGCATTCGCCTTTGTCCGACATAGCGGGCATGCTGCGTTCGTTCGACTACGCGGCCCGTTGTGCCGGGGCACCCGACACCGGCCGCTGGACGGCCCGGTGCGCGGACGCCTTCTGCGACGGCTACGCGCGGGCGTCGGGCCTCGATCCGCGGGAGCACACGCTCCTGCTCCGGGCCTGCGTCCTCGCCAGGGCCGTGCACGAGGTGGTGTACGAGCACGACCACCGGCCCGAGAGGACCAGCCTGCCTCTCGCGGCCGTCGCAGAATTGGCGCAGCACGGACACCTGAACAGCGGGAATCAAGCATGGTGAAACAAGAACGGGCAGTACGGACTCGGCACTCCCTGGTCGTGGCGGCCGCCGAGGAATTCGACAAGAACGGATACGAGGGCACGTCCCTGGCCCGGGTGAGCAAATCCGCGGGAATTTCCATGGGGGCGTTGACCTTCCATTTCCCCACCAAGGACGAGCTCGCGGAGGCGGTCCACGCGTGCGGCCGGTCCGCCACCCGGTCGGCGCTGGAGCACTCGGCGGGCGGGCCGGCGGGCGCTGCGGCGGACGAGCCGGTGCCGGCGCTGGAGCGGATGGTCGCACTGACCGTCACGCTGGCCCGGCTGTTGCGGGAGGAGGCCCTCGTCCGCGCCTGCGCCCGGCTGGAGCGGGACGGCTGGCGCAGCTCGGCGGGCAGCTGGTCGTCCCTCTGGGCGCCCCTCGCCCGCGAACTGGCCGAACGCGCCGACGAGCAGGGCGAACTGCGGGAGGGCGTCGAGCCGGACACGGTGTCGGCGCTCGTCGCCCACCTGATCGCCGGGTCGGAGGTGCAGGTCCGCGAATGGCTGCACGGCCTTCCCCATTCGGGCGGCTCCCCGTGCCCCGCCGACGCCCAGCTCGCCCGCATCTGGGAACTGGCCCTCCGCGGCCTTCGCGCCCCGGAGTCCTGAGCCGGGGCCGCGGCGTGGCGGCTTGGGCGCGGGGCCTGGACCTGCGCGCGGCCGCCCCGAGGGTCCCGGCGCGACCGGGACCGCCGGGGCGGCCGCGCGCCTTTGGTCAATTGCCGAAGTCGGGTTCGCGCCACGGCAATTGCTTCAAGCGGCCCGCATGCACCGCCTAGCGTTCTCCTCATGAATTCGACTCCGCGCCGCATAACGAAGGCAGTCGTCCCGGTGGCGGGACTCGGCACGCGTTTCCTGCCGGCCACGAAAGCCACCCCGAAGGAAATGCTGCCGGTGGTGGACAAGCCGGCCATCCAGTACGTGGTCGAGGAAGCCGTGTCCGCCGGGATGACGGACGTCCTCATGGTGACGGGCCGGAACAAGCGCCCGCTGGAGGACCACTTCGACCGGAACTACGAGCTGGAGGAGACCCTCGCGCGCAAGGGCGACCAGGGCAAACTCGCCCGCGTGTGCGCCCCCACCGAGCTCGCCACCTCCATCCACTACGTACGCCAGGGCGACCCCAAGGGGCTGGGACACGCGGTGCTGTGCGCGGCGCCGCACGTGGGTCGCGAACCCTTCGCCGTCCTGCTGGGCGACGACCTGATCGACCCCCGCGACCCGCTGCTCGCCAGGATGGCCGAGGTGCGGGCCCGGTTCGGCGGCAGCGTGGTGGCGCTGATGGAGGTCGACCCCGACCAGATCCACCTCTACGGCTGCGCGGCAGTCCGGCCGGCCGGTGGCGACACCGTACGCGTCACCGACCTCGTGGAGAAGCCCGCCCCGGGCGAGGCGCCCAGCAACTACGCCGTCATCGGCCGGTACGTCCTCGACCCGGAGATCTTCGACGTACTGCGCCGCACGGCGCCCGGCCGCGGCGGCGAGATCCAGCTCACGGACGCCCTGCGCGAACTGGCGGTACGCCAGGACGCCGGACCGGTGCACGGGGTCGTCTTCTCCGGCCGGCGCTACGACACGGGCGACCGGCTCGGCTTCCTCCAGGCGACGGTCCGCCTCGCCTGTGAACGCGAGGACCTGGGGCGGGACTTCCGTGCCTGGCTGGGGGAGTACGTCGAGCGGGAGCTGCTCCTCCCGGTCGGTTGAGTCGCACGGGGCGCGTGTGGTGTGCGACCGCGCAAGGTGCACGGTTGCACACCACAACGGGTGCCCCTCCTGGGCAAGTTGCCAAGGTCGTACCCGGGAAGCCCCGCCAGAGCGGCATACCGAACGGTATCTACGTAATCTCGTGGTCGTGCCCGATCCGGCCGGAACACCGCCGGGGCAGACCGTCCACGACCCGATTCCACGACCACCCGAGGGGGTGCGCCCGTCCATGTCCTCGTCCATGTCCTCCCTGTCCTCGTCCATGTCCCCGGCTCGGACCGGCGCCGATCCCCGTCTCCCGGCCGAAGGTCCCCTGCACGACGGCCCCCTGCACGAGGCGGTCGACCGGCGTGTGCACCGGATCCCGGTCGACGACCTGCTGCCCGCCGACTCACCGCGCATCGCGGGGGAGGACATGGGACACGCCCAGGCCCTCGCGGCCTGCGGTGACCCACTGCCTCCGATCCTGGTGCACCGGCCCACCCTGCGGGTGATCGACGGGACGCACCGGCTGCGTGCCGCGCGGTTGCGCGGACAGCACCTCGTCGAGGTGCGGTTCTTCGACGGCAGCCCCGAGGACGCGTTCGTCCTCGCCGTCGAGTCCAACACCCTGCACGGCCTGCCGCTGACCCTCGCGGACCGGACGGCCGCGGCCGCGCGCATCCTCGCGAGCCACCCCGACTGGTCGGACCGGGCCGTGGCCTCCCGCACCGGGCTCGCCGCCGCGACCGTCGGCGCGCTCCGCCGGCGGACGGCTCCGCCGGACGAGGCCGCCGCCACCCGCCGGATCGGCCAGGACGGCCGCGTCCGCCCGCTCAGCACCGCCGAGGGCCGCAGGGCCGCCGCGCGCCTCATCGCCGAGGACCCGGGCGCGTCCCTGCGGGCCATCGCGGAGCGTACGGGCCTGTCGCCCGGCACGGTCCGCGACGTACGGCGGAGGACCGACGACGGCGAGGACCCGGTGCCGCCGCGCCAGCGGGAGGCGGAACGCAAGACCGCCCCGGAGCGGGCCCCGACGGCGCCCGCGGCAGCCACCGCACCCTCCGCGCCCGCCGCACCCTCCGCGCCCGCCGCACCCTCCGCGGCCGGTGACGGCGGGCCCGGCCGGGGGCTCGACGCCCTGGTCAGGAACCTCTGCCAGGACCCGGCCCTGCGGCTGAGCGACGCCGGACGCCTGCTCCTGCGGATGTTCGACGTCCAGGTGGCCGGGGCCCGCCAACGGCAGCAGATCCTCGCCGCCGTGCCGGCGCACCGCGCGGCCACGGCCGCGGCGGCCGCCGATCAATGTGCCGCGCTCTGGCGGGACTTGGCGCTCAGGATGCGCTCCCGCTCCGGCGCGGAGGGCGGTGACACCTGATGCCTACCGCGCCGCGCCGCCCAGAAGCTTCCCCCGGAAGACCACCCAAGACAGTGCCCAGAGAGGAACGTCCCCATGTCGGTTATTGATGATGTGAAGTCGGTTGGTGAGGGGAGGAGGGTTGGTCCGTCTCGGATGACGGGCCGGCAGCGGTTGGTGCTGGTGGTGTTGCTGGTCGCGCAGTTCAT
>NZ_JBVIEN010000005.1:0-68951 GCF_055571835.1 Streptomyces sp. NPDC030862
TGTTGAGTTCTCAAGGAACGGACGCTTCCTTTGTACTCACCCTCTCGGGCTTTCCTCCGGGCGCTTCCCTTCGGTCTTTCGTGTTTCCAACCTTATCAGATTCTCTTTCCGTTCCGTTTCCGGTTCGGATTCAGTTTCCAGTGGCCGTTGGAGGGCCTTTGCCTTTCGGCTGTTCCGACTTTATCAGAATCATTTTGGCCGACCTAATCGGCTTGGTGATTCGAAAGGGAATCGGAGTGGCTCCGCAGGAATCGCGTTCCCGAGTGGAGCGAGATCGAGACTAGCCGCTGCGCTTGAGCTTGTCCAGCTCCACGCAACCGTTTGAATCTACCTCCCCACCGCTCCCGTGTCAACGGGTTTGGCGGGCGAAGAGGAGACTAGCAGGTCAGGCAGGCCCTCCGCACATCAGGCGGCGGTGGGGAGCTCGGCGCTGCGTTCGGCGGTGTCCACGTCGCCCGTGTCGCCGGCGCGGGCGGCGCGGCCGCCGAGGACGTACACGTACACGAGGAAGGCCAGCTCAGCGGCGATGCCGATGGTGATGCGGGCCCAGGTCGGGAGCCCGGAAGGGGTGACGAAGCCCTCGATGACGCCGGATACGAAGAGGACCAGTGCCAGGCCGATGGCCATGCCGACGGCGGCGCGTCCCTGCTGGGCGAGGGCCGTGCGGCGGGACTGGGGGCCGGGGTCGATGAGGGTCCAGCCGAGGCGGAGGCCCGTGCCGGCGGCGACGAAGACGGCGGTCAGTTCGAGCAGGCCGTGCGGGAGGACCAGGCCCAGGAAGGTGTCGAGGCGGCCGGCAGAGGACATGAGGCCGATGCCGACGCCGAGGTTCAGCATGTTCAGGAACAGGATCCAGAGCACCGGCACACAGAGGAAGGCGCCGAGGACCAGGCACATGGCGGCGGCCTGGGCGTTGTTCGTCCACACCTGGGCGGCGAAGGAGGCGGCCGGGTGGCTGGAGTAGTACGTCTCGTACTGGCCACCAGGGCGGGTCATCTCGCGCAGCTCGGCGGGGGCGGCGATGGCGGACTGGACCTCGGGGTGGGTGCCGATCCACCAGCCGATGACCGCCGCGAGGAGGGTGGACAGGAGGGCCGTCGGGATCCACCAGTGGCGGGAGCGGTAGACCGCGGCCGGAAACCCGGCCGTGAGGAAGCGGGCGGCGTCGCGCCAGGAGGCGCGGCGGGTCCCGGTGACGGTGGCGCGGGCGCGGGCCACGAGCTGGGTGAGCCGGGCCGTGAGCATGGGGTCGGGCGCACTGGACTGGATCAGGGAGAGATGGGTCGCCGTGCGCTGGTAGAGGGCGACGAGTTCGTCGGCCTCGGCGCCGGTGAGGTGCTTGCCGCGGCGCAGGAGCTGGTCCAGGCGGTCCCACTCGGCTCGGTGGGCGGTGACGTAGACGTCGAGGTCCATGATCGGCTGCTGCTCCAGGCACTCGGTGCGTACGGGCGTGCGTGCGGTTCTACTGCGGCGGCGCGCTGATGGTCAGCTTGGCAGACTGGGGTTCGAAGGGGTCGGGGAAGGGTGAAGAAGGGTGGGCGCCATGAGCGGGGTTGTGACGGGGGATGCCGTCGTACTCGGACTGCAGCCCGCCAGGCTGCCGAGCCGGGCGCTCGCCCTGCTCATCGATCTGGTGGTGGTGTGGGCGGCGTATCTGCTCATATCCGTGGGATTGGCGTTCGCGACGGCGTCACTGGACGAGGCGGCTTTCATGGCCGTGTCGATAGCGACGTTCCTGCTGGTGCTGGTGGGTGCGCCGATCGCGGTGGAGACGCTGACGCATGGGCGCTCGCTGGGGAAGATGGCGTGCGGGCTGCGGGTGGTGCGGGACGACGGGGGGCCGATCCGGTTCCGGCACGCGCTGGTGCGCGGGGCGATGGCGGTGGTGGAGATCCTGATGACCTTTGGGGTCATCGCGTGTATCGCCTCGCTGGTGTCGGCGCGGGGGCGGCGGATCGGCGATGTCTTCGCGGGGACGCTGGTCGTACGGGAACGGGTTCCGGCGGCGCGGGCGACGGCCGTGCCTCCGCCGCCGTGGCTGGTGGGGCGGTTCTCGCAGCTGGATCTGTCCGCGGTGCCGGACGATCTGTGGCTGGCGATCCGGCAGTACCTGACGCGGATGCGTCAGCTCGACCCGCAGGTGGGGCGCGAGCTGGCGGAGCGGCTCGCCGACGACCTGGTGGCGCGGACGGGGACGCCTCCGCCGCCGGGGGTGCCCGCGGCGGACTATCTCGCCGGTGTGCTGAACGAGCGGCAGGCGCGGGAAGCGCGGCGGGCGTTTGCGCCTCCTGCTGTTGGTGCAGGGACTGGTGGCGGTGAGGGGGTGGCGGTGCATCCGAGTGCGGACGCCGCCGGTACGGGGCCGGGGGCCGGGCGTGAGGTGCGGGGCGCCGTAAGCGGCGCGGACGGCGGCGGCGAGCGGGTCACACGGGCGACGGGGTTCGCGCCGCCTGCGTAGACAGGGGTCAGGGGAAGACCGACGGTGGGGTGTCGAGGTCTTCCAGCTCGATGCCGGGAGCTGCGAGCACCACGTCGCCGGCGATGTGGATCATGTGCTGCTCCCCCGTGTCGAGGGCGCTGACCTGGTACGCGTCCACGGTCAGGGGGCCGTTGTCAGTGGTGTGCGCTTCACTGTTCACCAGGGCCCAGGACTGGTCGACGGTGAGCGGGGCGAGCACCGGGTCCGTGAACGCCACGAGGCGGACGCGGGTCGCGGGGGAAGAGGGGGTGAGGCGCAGAAGACGCGAGATCGCGATGAGGAACGCCGGTGAGGTGCCGGTGAAGGCATGGGCGCGCACATTGCCTTCGGTGGCATGCGTACCGGTGGGGTCGGTACGGACCCAGGTGACGCCGTCGAGGGCGGCGCCGCGGACCTGCCAGCTCGCGGCGTGCAGCTCAAGGCGGATGGGGCGGCCGAGGTCGTCGATGGCGAGGTCGACCGAGCCGGCGTGAGCGCCGGAGGGGGTGGTGATCTGGGATACGTAGCGCCAGCCGGAAGGGCCGGGGGCGCAGTGGAAGTGCTCGTCGCCGAGGGGGGTGTGATCGTGCGGGTCATGGAGCGAATAACGGCCGCGGGGCATGGGTCCTCGGGTCCTTGGGGTCGGCGTTAAGGAGCCCGCGTACGAGGCAAGCCCCCGACACGGGGGTGCGGGGGCCTGCCTTGGTGCGTGCTGCTGCTGTTACCGGCTGAGCCTGCTGCTCCCTGCTTCCTGCTTCCCGCTCCTTGCCCCCGGCCGCTGCCGATGTGCACCCGTGCACGGGTGTCGTCGGCGGTGGCCGGTGGGCCGGGGAGCAGGGATCAGTAGCGGTAGTGGTCCGGCTTGAAGGGGCCGTCGACCTCGACGCCGATGTAGGCGGCCTGCTCGGGGCGGAGCTTGGTGAGCTTCACGCCGAGCGCGTCGAGGTGGAGACGGGCGACCTTCTCGTCGAGGTGCTTGGGCAGCACGTAGACGTCGGTCGGGTACTCCTCGGGCTTCGTGAACAGCTCGATCTGGGCCAGGGTCTGGTCCGCGAAGCTGTTGGACATCACGAAGGACGGGTGACCGGTGGCGTTGCCCAGGTTCAGCAGGCGGCCCTCGGACAGCACGATGATCTTCTTGCCGTCCGGGAAGGTCCAGGTGTGGACCTGCGGCTTGACCTCGTCCTTGACGATGCCCGGGATCTTGGCCAGGCCGGCCATGTCGATCTCGTTGTCGAAGTGGCCGATGTTGCCGACGATCGCCTGGTGCTTCATCTTGGCCATGTCCGAGGCCATGATGATGTCGCGGTTGCCGGTCGTGGTGATGAAGATGTCCGCCTTGTCGACGACCTCGTCGAGGGTCGTGACCTGGTAGCCGTCCATCGCCGCCTGGAGCGCGCAGATCGGGTCGATCTCGGTGACGATCACGCGGGCGCCCTGGCCGCGCAGGGACTCCGCGCAGCCCTTGCCGACGTCGCCGTAGCCGCAGACCACCGCGACCTTGCCGCCGATCAGGACGTCGGTGGCGCGGTTGATGCCGTCGACGAGCGAGTGGCGGCAGCCGTACTTGTTGTCGAACTTCGACTTGGTGACCGCGTCGTTGACGTTGATCGCCGGGAACAGGAGGGTGCCGTCGCGGTGCATCTCGTACAGACGGTGGACACCGGTGGTGGTCTCCTCCGTCACGCCGCGGATCTCCGAGGCGAGGCGGGTCCACTTCTGGGGGCTCTCCGCCAGGGTGCGGTTCAGGAGACGCAGGATGCAGGCGTACTCCTCGCTGTCCGCGGTGGACGGGTCCGGGGCCTCGCCGGCCTTCTCGAACTCGACGCCCTTGTGGACCAGGAGGGTGGCGTCACCGCCGTCGTCCAGGATCATGTTCGGGCCGCCGGTCGGGGCGTCCGGCCAGGTCAGCGCCTGCTCCGTGCACCACCAGTACTCCTCGAGGGTCTCGCCCTTCCAGGCGAAGACCGGGATGCCCTGGGGGTTGTCCGGGGTGCCGTTCGGGCCGACCGCGATGGCGGCGGCGGCGTGGTCCTGGGTGGAGAAGATGTTGCAGGACGCCCAGCGGACCTGCGCGCCGAGGGCGGCCAGGGTCTCGATGAGCACGGCGGTCTGCACGGTCATGTGCAGCGAGCCGGTGATGCGCGCGCCGGCGAGCGGCTGGGCCTCGGCGTACTCCTCGCGGATCGCCATCAGGCCGGGCATCTCGTGCTCGGCGAGCGTGATCTCCTTGCGGCCGAACTCGGCCAGGGAGAGGTCGGCGACCTTGAAGTCCTGTCGGTTGGCGACAGTCGTCATTGTTGAGCTGCTCCTCGTGTTGGGTCGAGGGTGGGTACGGCTGGCTCTGCGTGTGACGGGCACAAGGATGCCCGGGCACGCGCAGTGCAGTCGTCGGAGGCCCTCTCTCCCTCGGACGGTCCGTCGGGGACCGCCCGACCGCCATCAGCAGCGACGTCTGGCTGTGTCACGAATCTACACCGATCGCTCCCGCGTCCCACAGTCCGTATGGGTGTGGGATTCAGCCCACTTCGAGTCGTGCCCGACGCGCGAAGGCCCCCGCGCGCGGCTGCGTGCGGGGGCCTCACGGGCCTTACCGGGGGCACCCGGGGGCTTATTCCCCGGGGGTGGTCAATGGGCGTCGGCCGGGCCGCCCAAGGGCTTGACGGGGTCGGTGCCCGCCGCGGCGGCCTCGTTGTAGATGTCCGGCTCCAGGTAGATCACGCGCGCGATCGGGACGGCGGTGCGGATCCGCTCCTCGGCGGCGTCGATGGCCGCCGCGACCTGGGCGGCGGTGTCGTCGTGCCGGACGGCGATCTTCGCCGCGACCAGCAGCTCCTCGGGGCCGAGGTGGAGCGTACGCATGTGGATGATGCCCGTGACGGTGGTGCCGTCGACCAGCGACTCCTCGATCTTCTTCACCTCGTCGACGCCGGCCGCCTCACCGAGGAGCAGCGACTTCGTCTCGGCGGCCAGGATGATCGCGATCAGGATCAGCAGGATGCCGATGCAGAGCGTGCCGATGCCGTCCCAGACGCCGTCGCCGGTCACCAGCGCGAGGCTCACGCCCACCAGGGCCAGGATCAGGCCGACCAGCGCGCCGAGGTCCTCCAGGAGGACGACCGGCAGCTCGGGGGCCTTGGCGCGGCGGACGAACTCCTTCCAGGAGAGGTTGCCGCGGAGCTGGTTCGACTCCTTGATGGCCGTGCGGAAGGAGAACGTCTCGGCGATGATCGCGAAGACGAGGACGCCGACCGGCCAGTACCAGGACTCGATCTCGTGCGGGTGCTTGATCTTCTCGTAGCCCTCGTAGATGGCGAACATGCCGCCGACCGAGAAGAGGACGATCGAGACGAGGAAGGCGTAGATGTAGCGCTCCCGGCCGTAGCCGAAGGGGTGCTGCGGGGTGGCCTCGCGCTGTGCCTTCTTGCCGCCGAGGAGCAGCAGGCCCTGGTTGCCGGAGTCGGCGAGGGAGTGGACGCTCTCCGCCAGCATCGACGACGAACCACTGAAGACGAATGCCACGAACTTGGCCACCGCGATCGCGAGGTTCGCGGCGAGCGCCGCCACAATCGCCTTGGTTCCGCCTGACGCGCTCATGCGTGCGGGTGTCCCTTCGTTGTTCCTTAGAGGGGGGTGGTGGTTCGTACGGCCGCACATTGTTGCAGCAGGCGGGGCGGAGGGTGCGTCAGGCCACTACGGTGGCCCGGAAGATGGTGCCCGTACCGGACAGTCGGGTCTTTTCGCCCGCCGGAACGAAGACGGACTGGCCTGGGGCGAGGGTGAGGTCGTTCGCCCGGGGGGCGCCCGCGGTGGCGAGCAGGATCTGCGGGGCGCGGGTGGTGAGGTCGACCGGGGCGGCGCCTTCGGCCCGTACGTAACGGGAGAGGCGGAAGTCGTCGAACGGCGTCTCGTAGCCCTCCTCGCCGAACACGGGCGACGCCTCCGGGCGCAGGATCAGGGGGTCGCCGGCCTCGAAGCGGACGACGCGGAGGAGCTCCGGGACGTCGACGTGCTTGGGGGTGAGGCCGCAGCGCAAAACGTTGTCGGAGTTGGCCATGACCTCGACACCGAGGCCGCTGAGGTACGCGTGCGGGACGCCGGCGCCGAGGTAGAGGCCCTCGCCGGGCTGGAGCCGTACGTGGTTGAGCAGCATGGCCGCGATGACGCCGGGGTCGCCGGGGAAGTGGTGGGCGAGGGTGGCGTACGGGGCGTGGGGGCCGCCGAGGCGTTCGCAGGCGGCGGCGGCTTCGGCGACGGTGGCCGCCATCTCGGTGCGGTCGGCCGACAGCACCGCCGTGAGGACCTCGCGCAGGGCGGCGTCCGCGGGGTGGGCGTGGAGGAGGTCGACGTACGGCTTGAGGGAGTCGACGCCGAGGGCGCCGAGGAGCTCGGCGGTGTGGTCCGGGTCGCGGAAGCCGCACAGCCCCTCGAAGGGGGTGAGGGCGCAGAGCAGCTCGGGCTTGTGGTTGGCGTCCTTGTAGTTGCGGTGCGGTGCATCGAGGGGGATTCCGGCGCGCTCTTCGGCGGCGTACCCCTCCTGGGCCTGGGTGAGGTCGGGGTGGACCTGGAGGGAGAGGGGGGCGGCGGCCGCGAGGAGCTTGAGGAGGAAGGGGAGGCGGGGGCCGAACTTGGCGACCGTGGCCTGGCCGAGCTCCCGCTCCGGGTCGGCGTCGATGAGGGCGGAGAGCGTCTGTTCGCCGGTGCTGGTGCCGGCGCCCGTGCTGGTGCCGGTGCCGGTGCTGTCGCCCGTGCTGCGGGTGACGCGGGAGGGGGCGCCGGGGTGGGCGCCCATCCACACCTCGGCCTGGGGCTCGCCCGTGGGGGCGGTGCCGAGCAGTTCCGGGATGGCCGTCGTGGAACCCCAGGCGTAGGGGCGGACGGTGTTGGAGAGGCGGTCCATGTTCTTCGCTTTTCTCGTCCGTCGCGTGGGTTGCGGGTCTAGGGGGTGGGAGGGCCCGACGCCAGCGCCATGTAGACGGCCGCGAAGTCCGTCACGGCGAGCAGCTCGGCCAGGGCTTCGAGTTCGGTGCCCTCTTCCGGTTCGAGTTCGCTGACGGCCGTGTCGTGGCTGAGGGCGAGCTCGCGGGCGGCCGGGGCGGCACTGAGGCCGCCCACGGAGTGGTCGCGCAGCAGCACGACCCGTGCGCGCAGGGCCTGTGCCTCCTCCACGCGGTCGCGGAAGAAGTCGTCGAGGTCGGCACCGGCGGCGTAGTCGCCCTCCAGGAGGACGCCGTGGGCCGGGAGCGCCTCGGGGAGCTCGGCGGCGATGGCGGGGCGACCGGCGAGCTCGGACAGTACGGCGGCGAAGCGGCGGCCGACCGGGGCGGCGACCGACCCCTCGGTCCAGATGAGGGGCAGCGTGTCGACGAGCTCGGTGGCGAGCGTCTTGGCGGGGTTGCTGTACGTGGCGACGGCCGGGCCGCAGCGTTCCGCGGTGGTGTCGAGGCGGTCGGCGACCTTCTGGACGGCGTCCGCGGGGGCGGTGATCAGGCCGACGCGGTCGAGGAGCGCGAGGAGCGGTGTGAACAGGGCCCACAGCGCACTCGGGCTCGCCGCGTGCGTCTCCTCGGACAGCTCGTGGGGCGCGGTCGCCATCGGGACGACGAGGCCGTGCCGGCCGTCCACGGCCTCGGACAGCGGGGAGCGCTGCGGGGCGACGGCCACGACGGTGACGCCGCGGCGGTACGCCTGCTCGGCGAGGAGCGCGAGGCCGGGCTCGCTGCCGTCGGCGGTGACGATCAGGAGCAGGTCGACGGAGCCGGCCCAGCCCGGGAGCGCCCAGCGCAGGGCGCCGGCGGCGGGCGCCACGCCGGTGGAGTGCAGGTGGGCGACGGGCGCGGAGGCGCCGGCGAGAGCGGCGACCAGGTCCGCGACGCCGGTGGCGGCGGTGCCGGGGCCCGCGACGAGCACGGCACGCGGGCGGCCCTCGGGCTGCAGCTCGGTGACGCCTGCCTCGGCGGCGTGGCGCGCGGCGGTACGTACCCGCGCGCCGGCTTCGGCGGCCCCGCGCAGGAAGCTGCGGCTGTCGATGCGGGCCAGAGCGTCCGGGTCGTCGAGCAGCGACTCGTCGAGCATGGGGTGGGGCCTCCGATCGCCGTGCGGTGGGTGGGGCGGGTGCCGGGCGGGGTGGCGGCGCCGTCAGGCGGGGCGACGCCCGGGCGACGCCGTCAGGCGGGGCGGCGGGCCTCGTCGACCAGCAGCACCGGGATGCCGTCCCGTACGGGGTACGCCAGGCCGCAGTCCTTGCCGGTGCAGATCAGCTCGGGGGTCTCGTCCGCCGTGCGGTCGCTGAGCGGGGCGTGGCAGGCGGGGCAGGCGAGGATCTCGAGGAGGCCGGCTTCGAGCGGCATGGGGTGGGTCCCTTCGAGCGTGTCGAACGTGGTGGTCGTGGTGGTGGCCGCGGGGTGTGCGGCGGCTGTGCGGCAACGCCACGTCAGCCTACCGCTGGGGGGCGGGGGGGCGCGGGTTGGCGGGGCGGCGGGGGCGTTGTGGTGGGGCGGGGGTCTTCCCCCACCCCGCCCCTTCCCGAAACCGGGGGCAAGCCCCCGGCCCCCGGTCCGCCGCGGGCGGCGGCGCTCCCCTTGCGGCCCAGCGGGCGCGGGGAGCAGGGCTCCGGCCCCTGACGCGTGCACCGGCACCACGCCGGGCGCCGCCCCGCGCCCTGCGGGCGTGCGGGCGCGGGGGCCCGGAAACTGCCGGGGCCCGGCCCGGCCCGGCCGGCCGGCGGGCCTGCGGGCGTCGAGGCTCGGCGGCCCGTGCGCCGGCATCGAGCCGAGACCCGATCGGCGGGAAGGCCCCGGGCCCCCGGCCCACCGCCAGCGCGCCCGGGGCGCACCCCAGGCCGGTACCAGACCTCGCGCGGAACACCCGAGGCTCCGGCCCGGGCCAAGAGCCCGGCCCACCGCCAGTCGGCGGGGCGGCCGGGGCCCCAGACCCCCTGCGCGGCGCGCCCGCGGCGTAGCCGCGGCTCCGCGGGCGTCAGCGCCGCGGTGGTCAGGCGCTGCGGATCAGGGCCAGGACCTCGTCGCGGAGCTTCGTCATCGTCGGCTCGTCCCTCGCCTCCACGTTCAGGCGGAGCAGGGGCTCGGTGTTGGAGGGACGGAGGTTGAACCACCAGTCCGAGGAGGTCACCGTGAGGCCGTCGAGGTCGTCGAGGGTGACGTCCGGGCGGGCGGCGAAGGACTCGCGGACCGCGGCGGTGCGGGCGGCCTGGTCCGGGACCGTGGAGTTGATCTCGCCGGAGCCGGCGTAGCGGTCGTACGACGAGACCAGCGCCGACAGCGTGCCGTCCTGGCCGCCCAGGGCCGCCAGGACGTGGAGGGCGGCCAGCATGCCGGTGTCCGCGTTCCAGAAGTCGCGGAAGTAGTAGTGGGCGGAGTGCTCGCCGCCGAAGATCGCGCCGGTGCGGGCCATCTCCGCCTTGATGAAGGAGTGGCCCACCCGCGTGCGTACCGGCGTGCCGCCGTTCTCGCGGACGACCTCGGGGACGGACCACGACGTGATCAGGTTGTGGATGACCGTGCCGCCCGGGTGCTTGGCGAGCTCGCGTGCCGCCACCAGGGCCGTGATCGCCGACGGGGACACCGGCTCGCCGCGCTCGTCGACCACGAAGCACCGGTCGGCGTCGCCGTCGAAGGCGAGGCCCAGGTCGGCGCCCTCCGCGACGACGCGGGCCTGGAGGTCCACGAGGTTCGCCGGGTCGAGCGGGTTCGCCTCGTGGTTGGGGAAGGTGCCGTCCAGCTCGAAGTACATCGGTACGAGGGTGAGGGGCAGGCCCTCGAAGACGGTGGGGACCGTGTGGCCGCCCATGCCGTTGCCCGCGTCCACCACGACCCTCAGGGGGCGGATGGACGCCAGGTCCACCAGGGACTTCAGGTGGGCAGCGTAGTCGGTGAGGGTGTCGCGCTCGCTGAGCGTGCCGGGCGTCGCGGCCGCGGCCGGGGCGCCCGCCGACAGCCAGGACTCGACGAGCTCGCGGATCTCGGCGAGGCCCGTGTCCTGGCCGACCGGCGCCGCGCCCGCGCGGCACAGCTTGATGCCGTTGTACTGGGCGGGGTTGTGCGACGCCGTGAACATCGCGCCCGGCAGGTCGAGCATCCCCGACGCGAAGTACAGCTGGTCGGTGGAGCAGAGGCCGATCAGGGTGACGTCGGCGCCCTGGGCCGCCGCGCCCCGGGCGAAGGCGCCGGACAGGCCCGGTGAGGAGGGGCGCATGTCGTGTCCGACGACGATGGCCTCGGCGGCCGTCACCCGGACGAACGCCGCGCCGAAGAGCTCGGCCAGCTCCTCGTCCCACTGATCCGGCACCACCCCGCGGACGTCGTACGCCTTCACGATCCGTGACAGATCAGCAGCAGTCACTGCCCCTACCCTCCTGCAAGCCTTCGATGAGGAGGAACAACCTACCTACGAGTCGGGGGAGCGCAGTACGCGGAGGTGGCCTCGGCGGCCGACCTCCACCGGGTCGCCCGCCCGGCCGCCCGTCTTGCCGCCGGCCTGGGCCTGGGCGGCGCGCTCCCGCTCCTGGGGGCGGGCCGCTTCCCGTACGGCGTTGGCGAGCGCTTCGAGGTCGTCACCGCTGGGGCGGGTGGGCGTGGAGCCGTCCGAGAGGCGGACGACCTCCCAGCCGCGCGGCGCGGTCAGGCGCTCGCTGTGCTCGGCGCACAGGTCGTAGCAGTGGGGCTCGGCGTAGGTGGCGAGCGGGCCGAGGACCGCGGTCGAATCGGCATAGACGTACGTCAGTGTCGCGACGGCAGGGCGGCCGCACGCGGTGCGCGAACAGCGACGTACAGGGCTCACGATGTTGGACGGTACCGCACTCTTGAGCGGGCCGCGACGACTCTCCACCACGTCACTCGCCCGTGTCGCGGTGTGACGTCCGGCACAGGGCCCTGTGCGGCGGCTCCGCTGACCTGCGCGGGAGGGGGAACGGCCCGGATCCGCGCGGCCGGGTCGGCCGACGAGAGCCGGAACGAATGCGGTCAATACCGGCCGTCATCGCGGCCGTTCCGCCGTGCCGAATCGATCCCGAGCTTGGCCGGAATGTTCAATAAGCGACAGGGGCGACGAGAGAGCTACCCTGCGTGAGTGATGGACAGTTCCGTACCACCCCGCCGCCGCGATCGGCACGGCCGCGGCATGCGCGGGCCCGTCGCCCCGCCCCAGGTTCCGCTCTCCGCCACGCGCGCGGACACCTTCCGGGATCTGGTGCAGGACTCCGTCGAGCGGCTGGAGCGGCGCTGGCCCCAGCTGGCCGAGGTCGACTTCCACGTCCTGGAGGTACCGGAGTCCCCGGAGGACTCCGTACCGCTGGGGGTCTCGCTCCCGGCCGGCCGCGACCGGCCCGCCCGGATCGTCGTCTACCGGCGGCCCGTCGAACTGCGCGCCAAGAGCCGCGACGAGCGGGCCCTGCTCGTCCACGAGGTCGTGGTCGAGCAGGTGGCCGATCTGCTCGGGCTCGCCCCGGAGTCGGTCGACCCCCGGTACGGCCAGGACTGAGACCGGCAGACCGGCAGGCCAGCAGGCCAGCAGGCCAACAGACCGGTTCAGTCCTCCAGGACCGACAGGTCCTGGCGGGCCGCCGGGACCTCGACCGTGCCCCGGTCGTCCGCCAGCGTCTGCACGGTGAACATCGGAACGCCGTCGTCCGGCACCGTGAGCGTCCGCGCCGCGTGGACCGGGCCGCCCGACACCGTCTCGATCGTCAGGGCGTACGAGCCCTTCAGGCCGGCCGGCACCGGCGGCTCGACCGGGAGCGTCGTACCGGCCTTGACCGTGTACGTCTTGGTCGTCGGCGTGCCGCCCTCGGTGCCCGCCGACGCCACCACCTTGACCTGGGCCGTCGCGGTCGGCGCGGTGAGGGAGAGGGCGGTGCCCTCGGCGCGGTTGTCGGCGACGGTCGCCCGCTGCCCGACCGGGCCGGTCGCCGGGATGAACGCGACCTCCTGCTTGTCCCCCTTGCCGCGTACGACGCGCAGCGCCGCGACCACGGGCGTCGCCCGGCCCTTCTGAGCGGGCGACAGGATCAGCGAGCCGGCCTCGCCGCGCGTGACGTCCTTGAGGTCGACGGAGGCGGTCATCCCCGACTTGACGTGCAGTTCGCGGGCGGCGGCCGGGACGATCGTGCCCGTCCCCGTCGCGAGCTGGACCTTCAGGTCGGCGTCGTCCTCGCCGGGCGCGTACGCCACCAGCCGTACGGACGTGGCGTCCGCCGGGATGCCCGGCAGCACCAGCGTGGCGTCCGGGTCGGTGGAGGCGGGCAGCCAGTCGCTGCCGGCGGTCTCGTCGGCCGAGCGCACCACCGCGCCGACCCGGCCGCTGCGGGTGGTGACGTGGACGGTGACGTCGGGGGCGGCCGGGTCCGTCGTCAGGGTGGACAGCAGCACGGGGACGCTGGACCGGGCCGGGACCGGGATGCCCTCGGCGAGCTGGGACTTCAGGGCGCCGTTCGGGCCGTACAGCTCGATGTCGGCCACGACGGCCGTGTCGTCGGGGTTGGTCAGGTGGACGTAGTCCTGGCGCTCCTTGGCGGTGGAGGCGCCGGGGAACCAGAAGTCGGTGTCCGGGGGCGTACAGCTGACGCCGAGCAGGCCGCGCGCGCCGCCCGCGGGGACCGTGGTGGTCTGCTGGGTGGTCCAGCCGGGGGCGAGGCGGCCGGAGGCCGTACCGACCAGGGCGGGGGCGTCGCCGCCGTTCGCCTCGGCGGAGACCGGCTTACCGGGCTGGGCGAGGGCGACCACGGGCTTGTCGGCGGCGGCGGCCGGCTTCTTCGCGCCCTGCGCGGCCTCCTCGTCCTTCTGGTCCTCCTCGGCCTGCTCGTCCTTCTTCTTCGGGGTCGCCGTCGTGTCGTCGGCCGCCGACGCCGTCGCCGGCTTCAGCTCCGCCTGGCCCGCCGCGTCTCCCGAAGCGGAACCCGAAGTGGAACCCGCCGGCGTGAACGACGTGTACACCGTCTCCGCCACCTCCGAGGTGCTGGGGGCCGGGCACAGCAGGGTGGAGCGCTCCACGGGCAGCCGTGTCGGGGCCTTCACGGCCGCGGCGGGGGCGGTGCCCCCGTCGGGCTCGGTGAGCACGGCGAAGCCGGTGACGGCGGCGAGGGCGGTGACGGCCGCGCAGAGGGAGAGGGTCGTCCGGTTCACTGGTTGCCACTCCCGTCGGGACGCTGCTCGTGCTCGTGCTCGTTCTCGTTCTCGTACGCGTAGCCGTACGCCGGGTCATACGCGCCGTACTGGTTCTGCTGGTACGGGCCCTGGTCGTAGGTGCCCTGGCTGTACGGGTCGTACGGCTGCTGCTGCTCGTACTGCTGTTGCTGCGGGTACTGCTGCTGGTACGGGTCGTACGGCTGCTGCTGGTACGGGTCGTACTGCTGATCCGGCTGCGCGTACTGGTACGGATCCGGAACCGGAGCCTGAACCGGATTCATATCCGCGTCCGGTACGGGCGCGGGCTCCGGCTCCTGAGCCGCGGCCTCCGCGGCCTCCGCTTCCGCCGCCTCCGCCGCCGCCCGCAGGCGGCGCGCCCGGCGGCCGTCGCCCGTGATGTCCTGCGCCGGGATCGCGACAGGCTCCTCGGGGAGGTCGTCGTCGACGTCACGGCGCCGCCCGGGCAGGGCCAGGATCAGGAGCACGACGGCGAGGAAGCACTGGCCCCAGATCCACGCCCGGTGGGTGAGCGGGGCCTCGTACGTCAGGTCGAGGCGGCCGCCCTCGGCGGGCAGTTCGAAGCCCTGGGCCCAGCCGTCGACGGTGGTCTTCTTCAGGGCCTGGCCGTCGAGGGTGGCCTGCCAGCCGTCGTCCGCGCGGTCGGCGATCCGCAGCACGCGGCCGGAGCCGCCGGCCGGGATCTCGGTGTGCGCCTCGACCGGCCCGGAGGCGACCGGGAGCCGCTCGCCCTTGCCGCCCGGGACGATGGTGGCGCGCGCGACCTGGCGGTCGACCCGCCACAGGGCGCTGCCGTCCAGCTGGCTGAGGCGGCTCAGGCCGGGCGTGGCGTCCAGGACGCGGCTCATCTGGCGCGGTGCCCCGTCCCGTACGAGCACGTACCGGATGGCGAAGCCGCTCAGCTGGTCGGACTGGTCGGCGCCGGAGCCCGCCACGAGGTGCGCGACGACCTTGTCGAGGCGGGCGTCGCCGCCGCCGGCCTCCGTCAGCTCGGCGTCGCCGAGGCGGCCGCCGGAGCCGCGGACCAGGGTGTACGAGACCTCGCCCGGCGACGTACCGCCGAGGATCAGCGTGCGGGGCTGGTCGCGCGTGTCGGATTCCTCGGCGACGAACGCCGGGACCTGCACCGGGTCGCGCCGCTCCAGGGGTCCGGCCGCGCCGCCGAGCATCCAGCCGGCCGCGGAGAGGACCGGCCCGACGGCGGCGGCGAGCGCGATCAGGACGGCGACGGGCTGGCGCCAGCCGAAGCTCTGCGCGGCGACGCGCGTGCGGCCGCCCTCGGCGCCGAGCATGCCGGCGGCGATCAGGGCGCCGCCGTACACGAGGGTCGCGGGACCGGCCCAGCCGGAGCCGGCCGGGCCGGAGCCGTTGGACAGGACGGCGGTGACCAGGCCGACGAGCGCCGCCACCCAGGCCGTACGGACGGCGAACTGCCGCTCCGCGCGCAGCAGGGCCGCCAGCGCCGCCAGGACCAGGCCGATCAGGACGAGTCCGCCGACGGTCTTCGGGCCGCCGGGGCTGGCGCCGAGCAGGTCGAGCGCCGTCGCCGTCCCCGTACGGACGTCCATGCCGGCTTCCCGGAGGAGGGCGGACGGGTCCGTCAGCAGCGACAGCGACCAGGGGGCCAGCGCCAGCAGCGGGGTGCCGACGGCCGCCAGGAAGCGGAGGGCGTACGCCGTGAAGTCGTCGCGTCGCAGGGCGAGCACGACGAGTCCGAGGACGACGGCGAGCGGCCACACGACGGGCGTGAAGGCCATCGTGAAGGTGAGCAGGAGGGCGTACGCCCAGGTCCCGCGCCAGCTGCCGCGCGGCGCGCCGGGGCCGCCGCCGCGCAGCCCGTGGGCGGCGACGGCGGCGCGCGCGAGCAGCGGCAGCACGACGGCGAGGACGGCGGTGCCGAGGCGTCCGGTCGCCAGGGCGCCGGTCGCGGCGGGCAGGAAGGCGTACGCGATGGCGCCCCAGGCGCGGAGCAGCCGGGACTCGACGAGCGAGCGGGAGGCGAAGTACGCGGTGATGCCGGCCAGCGGCACGGAGCAGACCAGCAGCACGGTGAGTGCGAGGCCGGTGGAGCCGAGGAACAGCCCGGAGAGCGCGGCGAGCACCGCGAGGTACGGGGGCGCGGTCTGGGTGCCGCCGGTGGAGAGCGGGTGCCAGGCGTCGGCGTACCGGCTCCACAGCTCCCCGACTCCGTCGGGGGCGGGCAGCAGGGCGCCGCCCGCCAGGGAGCCGCCGCCGAACAGGCCGCGGCAGGCGACGACGGAGACGAGCAGGAGGAGTGCGAAGAGGACCGGGCCGGGCTTGCGGGCGATCTTCTTCAGGCGGGCGAACTGCTCGATCTCCAGGTAGTCGGCGTCGTCGCCGCCCGGTCCGGACTCGACGGCGCCGTGCCGGGAGCCGCCCGAATCGGCGTCCGCACCGCCGAAGTTGGACATGACCTGTTCGACGGTCGCGCGGACGGTCGCGCCGGGCGGCGGGAACAGCGGCCGCAGTTCGGCCGGTTCGACGGCCCTGTTCTTCCTCCTGCGGCGGGCGGCGATGATCCGCTCGGGCCGCAGCAACGTGCCGAACAGGCCCATCACTTCGTCGACGGCCTGGCCGGGCGCCTTGCCGAGGATGTAGGCGAGGGTACGGAGGAGGGTGCCGACGACGAGCCGGAGCAGGACGTACGGGAAGGCGGCGCCGCGCGCGTTGGCGAGCAGGGTGTAGACGGCGCCCGCCTTGTCGACGCGGTGGGGGCTGGCGACGGAGCGGCCGACGCAGTCGACGGTGCGGCGTTCGCGGGCGGAGGCCTCGGCGTGGCGCAGGACGGCGTCGGGGGCGACGAGGACGCGGTGGCCGGCGGCGTGGGCGCGCCAGCACAGGTCGACGTCGTCGCGCATCAGGGGCAGGCGCCGGTCGAAGCCGCCGAGCCGCTCGAAGACGTCGCGGCGGATGAGCATGCCGGCGCTGGAGACGGAGAGGACGGAGCGGACCTGGTCGTGCTGGCCCTGGTCCTGTTCGCGCCGGTCGAGGCCGGTCCAGCGGCGGCCGCTGTTGGCGATGGAGACGCCTACTTCGAGCAGCTGCCTGCGGTCGTACCAGCCGCGCAGCTTGGGTCCGACGATCGCGGCGTGCTCGTCGCCGTCGGCCACGCGCAGCAGCTCGGCGAGGGCGTCGGGGTCGGGGGCGGAGTCGTCGTGGAGGAGCCACAGCCACTGGACGGGCTCGCCGTGCGGGAGCTCCGGCAGGTCGTACGCGTCGTCGCGCCAGGTCCGGCTGACCGGGTCCCAGCCGCTGGGCCGCTTCAGGTAGGGCAGGTCGTCGGGGCCGAGGACGGGGGCCGTGCGGGCGGCTTCCTCCACGGCGGTGCCGAATCCGGTACGGCGGGCGAGGTGCAGCACCCGCTCGTCGCCGATGGCCTCGGTGACCAGCCGTGCGGAGTCGTCGGCGCTGCCGGTGTCGGCGGCGATGACGTTCTGTACGGGGCGTTCCTGGCCGAGCAGCCCGGCGAGGACGTCCGGCAGCCAGCGCGCGCCGTCGTGGGAGACGAGCACGGCGGTGACGACGTGGCGCGGGAACTCCGGCCCGCCCGACGCCGAGGCGGCGGAAGCGGCGGAATCGGGGGAAAACGCGGCTGTGGTGGCGGACATCGAGGTACGGGCCCTCCGGCCGGGGGTCGCCCGCTGGGGGCGTGGGAGCGTCTCGGACGGAGGCCCACACTAATGGCTGACACGACAGCGGTCCGCCGCCTGTGGACAGAGCACGGGCGGCGGACCGTTCCTCACGTCTTCGCGTCGGCCTTTTCCCCAGCCGCGCGGCACGTCACGTCGCGTCTCTCCTGCGTCATTCTTTGCGTCTTTGCGTACGCGTGTGCGCCGCGCGGTCGTACGACGGGCCTCGCGGCCGGTCCTGCGGCGGCCGGGTCCCACGGCCGGCTCGGGTGGCCGGGTCCCGCGGCCGGATCGCTGCTCGTACGGCCCGTGCGTCGTCGCGACGCAGTCGAGATGCGGTCGAGATGCGGTCGAGATGCGGACAGATCAGTCGACGTCTTGTCGCGTTCTGGTCGTGATGCGGTCGGTAGAGGCCGAGCGGCGCTCAGACAGCGGCTTTCTTCAGCCGTCGGCGCTCGCGCTCGGACAGCCCGCCCCAGATTCCGAATCTTTCGTCATTGGCGAGCGCGTACTCAAGGCATTCCGAACGGACTTCGCAGGCGAGGCACACCTTCTTCGCCTCGCGCGTGGAACCGCCCTTCTCGGGGAAGAAGGACTCCGGATCGGTCTGGGCGCACAACGCGCGCTCCTGCCAGCCGAGTTCCTCGTCCGCGTCCTCGACCAGCAGTTCCTGGAACAACTCGGTCATGTGCGCCCCTCGTCTGTCATTGCGTCCCCGCGTATGTCGCCCCGCTTTCCCGTTTTCGGGCGAACGACACGGGTGAAATTACAAGTGCGGTGCTCCGGGCCAGTCAAGCCGAGATCTGCTATTGAGCCCGGTATTCACTCGGCGGAACCAAAGCTATGCGGAAAGTGTTCAAATAACCAAAAATGAGACACATGCCGCCTCCGCGCCCGCACCCTTGTCTTTCGGCACGTCTGCGCCCCTCATCAAGGGAGGACGTCCACGGCTTCGATCTTGTTGCGATCGAGACGATGAAGCGACCCGGATCACAGTCAGGTCACGAGACCGCGACGACGTTTGCGCGGGCGGTTGCTGCGCCATGTCTCCGGCTTCGCGGGCGCACAAACCTTTCTCCGGACGGAGTAACCGGATGAGGTGAAACATTGCACCCAAACCGGGCATTGGGTTGACAGAGGGATATCGGGCCGGTCACCTTTGACGCATGCCAGCGACCACAGCGCCTTCCGCGACCCACGCCCGTGGGCTCCGCAGCGCTGCCCCGACGCGCCTGAGCGCGCTCTGTCGCTGTCGCCGTTCCTGTTGCTGTTGATGCCGTAGCGCTCCAGCCACTGCCTTCTCCCCCGCGTTCTCGCGCGTGCTCCGCCGTCTTTGCGTACCGCTTCTTTATGCCGAGGGACCACCCCACTCCATGAACAGCGACAGCGACCTCCAGATCGCCGGCGACATCCTCGCCGTCCAGCACCTGCTCCAGCCCGCCAAGGCCCACCCCTCCACCGTGGCCGAGTTCGCCGGGCTCGCCCGCTCCATCGCCGCCGACCGCGCGCAGTGGGAGCCGCTCGTCCGGTACGACGCCACGACCCGCTGGTACCACCGGCTCCGCACCGGGCCCGGGTACGAGGTGTGGCTCCTGTCCTGGGTGCCCGGGCAGGGCACCGGGCTCCACGACCACGGCGGCTCCTCCGGCGTACTGACCGTCCTGGCGGGCGAACTGACGGAGCGTACGGAGCGCGCGGAGGGGGGCGCGCGGAAGCTGTCGCAGGGCGCGCAGCGGATTTTCGCGCCCGGGTACGCGCACGAGGTCGTCAACGACTCGCTCGAACCGGCCGTCAGCCTGCACGTCTACTACCCGGGTCTGACCGAGATGCCGATGCGTGCGCCGCAGGCGAGCCGGTCGTGCTCCCCGGCGACACGGGGTGTCGTACCCGCCTGACAGACTGCTGTGCATGCGCATTGTGGCTCTGGCCGGCGGCATCGGCGGTGCCCGTTTCCTGCGCGGCCTCAAGCAGGCCGCGCCGGACGCGGACATCACGGTCGTCGGCAACACCGGTGACGACATCCATCTGTTCGGGCTGAAGGTCTGCCCCGACCTCGACACGGTGATGTACACCCTGGGCGGTGGCATCAACGAAGAGCAGGGCTGGGGGCGGGCGGACGAGACCTTCACGGTCAAGGACGAGCTCGCCGCGTACGGGGTGGGCCCCGAGTGGTTCGGGCTCGGCGACCGCGACTTCGCGACGCACATCGTGCGGACGCAGATGCTCGGCGCCGGCTATCCGCTGAGCGCCGTCACCGAGGCGCTGTGCGCGCGGTGGCAGCCGGGCGTGCGGCTGCTGCCGATGTCCGACGACCGGGTCGAGACCCATGTCGCCGTCGAGGTCGACGGACAGCGCAAGGCGGTCCACTTCCAGGAGTACTGGGTGAAGCTGCGCGCCTCCGTCGACGCGCAGGCGATCGTGCCCGTCGGCGCCGAGCAGGCCAAGCCGGCGCCCGGGGTGCTGGACGCCATCGGGGAGGCCGACGTGGTGCTCTTCCCGCCGTCCAACCCGGTCGTCTCCATCGGCACCATCCTCGCCGTGCCCGGCATCCGCGAGGCCATCGCCGACGCGGGCGTGCCGGTCGTGGGCCTCTCCCCCATCGTCGGGGGCGCGCCCGTGCGCGGCATGGCCGACAAGGTGCTGGCGGCGGTGGGTGTCGAGGCGACGGCCGCGGCGGTCGCCGAGCACTACGGCTCCGGGCTGCTCGACGGCTGGCTCGTCGACACCGTGGACGCGGGCGCGGTCGCGGAGGTCGAGGCGGCGGGGATCCGCTGCCGGGCGGTGCCGCTGATGATGACCGACGTGAACGCGGCGGCGCGGATGGCGCGTGAGGCGCTGGACCTCGCCGAGGAGGTGCGGGCGTGAGCGTGACGCCCTCGTCGTCGTCCTCGGCGTCGTCGTATCGGGTGTGGGCCGTTCCGGGGCTGCCGGAGGTCCGGCGGGGGGACGACCTCGCCGGGCTGATCGCGGCGGCGGAGCCGGGGCTGGCCGACGGGGACGTGGTGATCGTCACGTCGAAGATCGTCTCCAAGGCGGAGGGGCGGGTCGTCACCGCCGAGGACCGTGAGGCCGCGATCGACGCCGAGACGGTACGGGTGGTGGCGCGGCGCGGCACCCTGCGGATCGTGCAGAACCGGCAGGGGCTCGTCATGGCCGCGGCGGGCGTCGACGCGTCCAACACGCCCGCCGGGACGGTGCTGTTGCTGCCCGAGGACCCGGACGCGTCGGCGCGGGCCATCCGGGACGGGCTGCGGGACGCACTCGGGGTCGACGTGGGTGTCGTCGTCACCGACACCTTCGGCCGGCCCTGGCGCAGCGGGCTGACCGACGTCGCGATCGGCGCGGCGGGGGTGCGGGTGCTGGACGACCTGCGCGGCGGCACCGATGCGTACGGCAATCCGCTGGTGGCGACGGTCGTCGCCAGCGCCGACGAACTCGCCGCGGCGGGTGACCTGGTGAAGGGCAAGGCGGCGGGGCTGCCGGTCGCGGTGGTGCGCGGGCTGCCGCACCTGGTGGGCGATGCGGCTGACGGTGCGCGGGCGCTGGTGCGGGACGCCGAAAGCGACATGTTCCGGCTCGGCACGTCCGAGGCGGTACGGGAGGCGGTGACGCTTCGGCGCACGGTGCGGGAGTTCACGGACGCCCCCGTGGACCCGGGCGCCGTGCGGCGTGCGGTCGCCGCGGCCCTGACGGCGCCCGCGCCGCATCACACCACGCCGTGGCGCTTCGTCCTGCTGGAGTCGGCCGAGTCGCGGCTGCGGCTGCTGGACGCGATGCGGGACGCGTGGGTCGCGGACCTGCGCGCGGACGGCCTCGGCGAGGAGGCGATAGCCCGGCGGGTGCGGCGCGGTGACGTGCTGCGCCGGGCGCCGTACCTGGTGGTGCCGTGCCTCGTGACGGACGGCGCCCATACGTACGGCGACGCGCGGCGGGACGCGGCGGAGCGCGAGATGTTCGTGGTCGCGGCGGGGGCGGGCGTGCAGAACTTCCTCGTCGCGTTGGCGGGTGAGGGGCTGGGGTCGGCGTGGGTGTCGTCGACGATGTTCTGCCGTGAGGTGGTGCGGGAGGTGCTGGGGTTGCCGGGGGCGTGGGATCCGATGGGGGCGGTGGCTGTCGGGCGGGCGGCGGGGGTGCCGCGGGAGCGGGGGGAGCGGGAGGTGGGGGCGTTCGTGGAGGTGCGGTGAGGCTCCGCTGCGCGGGCTGTTCCCCCACGCCCCCACGGCCCCACGGCCGCCGTGCGCGGCAGCTTCGCGCCGCGTAGGGGCGCGGCCCGGTGAGGCCGCAGGCCCCCCGTCTCACAGTGTCGTGATGTTCCTCGGCGTCATCTTGGGGGCGCGGCGTGGTGGGGTGTGGCCGCTCAGGAGGATGAGGCGGGTGGCGCGGTGGCGTTGGCCGGCGTAAGGGGTGAGCAGTTCCAGCATGGCCGCGTCGTCGGCGGCGCGGTTGTCCGCCAGGGCGTGGCCCACGATGCTCGGGAGGTGGTAGTCGCCCACCGTGACCGCGTCGGGGGCGCCGTTGGTGCGTTGGACGACCTCGGCGGAGGTCCAGGGGCCGATGCCCGGGATCAGTTCGAGGCGCTGCCGGGCCTGGTCGGGGGGCATGGTCGCCGCTTCCTCCAGGCGGCGGGCCACGCGGGCCGCGCGCAGGATGGTGGCGGAGCGCTTGGCGTCGACGTTCGCGCGGTGCCACTCCCAGGACGGGATGAGCGCCCAGGTGCGGGGCTCCGGCATGACGTACAGCCGGTCGTTCGGGCCCGGGGCCGGCTCGCCGAAGCGGCGGACCAGGACACGCCAGGAGCCGTACGCCTCGTCCGTGGTGACCTTCTGCTCCAGGATCGACGGGATCAGCGACTCCAGGACCAGGCCGGAGCGGCCCAGCCGCAGGCCCGGGCGGCGGCGGAGCGTCGCGGCGAGGAGGCGGTGCCTGGGGGTGAAGAGCGACGGGTCGTCGTCGGCGCCGAGGAGCGACGGGAGGCCGTCGAGGAACCAGTCCGCGCCCGGGCCCCACGCCTCCGCCTCCACGCGGCCGCCCCGTACCGCGACCCTCAGCGTGCCGGGGCCCGCCGGGGTGCGGCTGGCCCGCCAGACCGCGCCGTCCGGTGACGTACGGAACGTCGGGTCGCCCGGGCCCCGCCGCAGGGGGGACAGCACCAGCGGCACGTCCAGCGGCCACGGCGGTGTCCAGGTACGCGTCCGGGCGATGGAGCGCGGGCCGGACGCCTGGGCGGGGATCGGGCTGCGCGGGCGGGGGGCGTATCGGCCGGCCACGGGGAGAGTCCTTCGGGGGTTGGGTGCCCTTCGAGACTAGCCCCCCGGCCGCCGCTACTGGTCGGACGAGAAGCTACTGGTCGGACGAGAAGCGGATGGAACCGTCCGGGATGTGTGCCGCGCACCACACCCGTACGCCGTCGCGCAGCTCGTTGTCCGCGCCCACGTGCGCGCCGTCGCCGATGACCGCGCCGTGCAGCACCGTGCGCGCACCGATCCGCGCGCCCTCGCCGATCAGCGAGTCCGTGACGACCGCGCCGTCCTCCACGACCGCGCCGTCCAGCACCGCGCTGCCGTCGATCCGGGCGCCCGCCCCGACCGTCGCGCCCGCGCCGATGACGGTGCCGCCGGTCAGCTTGGCGTCCGTGGCGACCGTCGCCGTCGGCAGCACCAGCCGGTCGCCGCAGCGGCCCGGCACGGCCGGCGACGGGGCGCGCCCCAGCACCAGGTCGGCGGAGCCGCGCACGAACGCCTGCGGGGTGCCGAGGTCCAGCCAGTACGTGCTGTCCACCATGCCCTGGAGGTGCGCGCCCTCCGCCAGCAGGTCCGGGAAGGTCTCGCGCTCGACCGAGACGGGACGCCCGGTCGGGATGGTGTCGATGACGGAGCGCCGGAAGACGTACGCGCCCGCGTTGATCTGGTCCGTGACGATTTCCTCGGGCGTCTGCGGCTTCTCCAGGAAGGCCGTGACGCGCCCGGTCGGGTCGGTCGGTACGAGCCCGAAGGCGCGCGGGTCCTCGACGCGGGTGAGGTGCAGCGAGATGTCCGCGCCCGACGACCGGTGGGTGTCCACCAGCGCCCGGATGTCCAGGCCCGTCAGGATGTCGCCGTTGAAGATGAGGACCGGCTCGTCCGGCCCCGAGTGGAGGCGCGAGGCGACGTTGCGGATGGCTCCGCCCGTGCCGAGCGGCTCCCGTTCGGTGACGTACTCGATGTGCAGGCCGAGCGACGAGCCGTCGCCGAAGTACGGCTCGAACACCTCGGCGAGGTACGAGGTCGCCAGCACGATGTGCTCGACGCCGGCCGCCCGCGCGCGGGCCAGCTGGTGCGTGAGGAACGGCACGCCGGCCGCCGGGACCATCGGCTTGGGTGTGTGGACGGTCATCGGCCGAAGCCGGGTTCCTTTGCCACCGACCAGGAGGATCGCTTCTGTCACCAGTCGTCTCTGCTTCCTGCTGGGGCCGGTCGATGGAGGGGACACCGGTCATATGACCGATACGACCGGACAGTGTATGCAGACCGTTCGGTACAGCCGTCCCCGGTTCGTCAGCGGCCCTGGTACTTGGCCGACGAGGCCCGGGCCGTGCCGAGCTTGCCGTAGAGGCGGTCACCCGGGCAGTCGGTCGAGAACCCGTCTCTGTGCCCGGAGATGACGTTCAGCTTGACTTTGGTTCCCTTCGGGTAGAGGTTTCCGCCGCCGGACGTCAGTGTCGTCTTGGCCCGTGGGTCCTTGCCGTGCAGGCCGAGCTTCCACGCCGTGAGCCGTGCGATGGCCGTCACCGATGCGGCGGGCGGCGTGCTGGAACTGTACGTGCCGAGCACGGCGATGCCCATGCTGTTGCTGTTGAAGCCCAGGGTGTGCGCGCCCATCACCGGCTTGGCCACGCCTCCCGCCCGGCCTTCGTAGATGTTTCCGCACTTGTCGACGGCGAAGTTGTAGCCGATGTCACGCCAGCCGCTGCTCACGACGTGGTAGCGGTAGATACTGCGGAGGACGGAGGGCGCCTCCTTGCAGGTGTAGTTGTTGCCGGTGGCGCTGTGGTGCAGGAACGCCGCCTGGACGGACTTGGTGTAGACGAAGTCGCGTTCGCGCAGCTTCTCGTCGGCGCCCCAGCCCTTGCGGGTGATGATGCGGGGGCGCGGGCCGATGAACGGCTTCGCCACGACGTCGGCGTCGGTTCCGGTGTCGAGGCTCGCCTCGGTCTCCTCCTTGGTGAGCTCGGGGATTTCGAGGGCGCCGATGGCGGCGAGGTCGGCGTTGACGGCGGAGCTGGCGGCCTCTTCGGGGGTGAGGGCGGAGCCGGAGGTCTGGTCCTGGTTGGGGTCGGCGCCGTTGGCTGTGCCGGCGCCCGTGCCGGTGTCGGTGGTGGGCGTTCCGGTGTCTGTGCCCGTGCCGGTGCCGGTGCCGGGGTTCGGGGTGGTGCCGGGGTTCGGGGTGGTGCCCGTGCCCGTTCCCGTACCGGTGCCGGGGTTCTCCGGGCCGGGGGCCGGGGCGGGCGGGGCGGGCGGCGGGTCGTCGCCCGGGTCGACGAGCTCGATGCGCAGACCCCTCGGCAGCGGCGCCGCCGAACCGCCGGCGCGGGGCGCCTCGGACCGTACGCGGACCTCCACGCCGTCCGAGTCGCCCACCCACAGCGGCGCGGTGGAACCGCGGACCGAGGCCGCCTCGCGCTCGGGTGTGCCGAGGTCGGCGGCGTGGGCGTGGTTGTGCGTCTCCACCGCCTGCCAGCCGGACCACTGCCCGGTGGCGGTGGTCCGGGTGCGGACCTGGACGGTGCCGTGCAGTTCGTCGTCGGGGTCGTCCCAGACCACGCCGACCAGCGAGAACGGCTTTACGGCCCGTTTCAGCAGCCCTTGCTGGGGCACGCCCGGGGCCCGTTCGGCGGTGAGGGGCGCCAGGGGGAGGGACTGGGTGGAGCCGGGCAGGGACGCGTCGTCGGCGCGGGCGTCGCCCGACAGCGGGGGCAGTACGAGGGCGGCGGCGGCGCACGCGACGCCGATCGAGGATGCAAGGAAGGCACGCATGAGCCGATCGTGGACATTCCCGGCGTGATGCGCTTCTCGGGGAAACGCCCTGAAATGTGACGGGCCATCGGTCCGGACGGTGGACGGTGTCACCGGGACGGCCGCACACGCGGGTGCCGCGCGCGTACGCTAACGCGGGTGAACGCAAGCGACCGTACCCCCGCCGACCTGCTGCGTTCCGCGCTCGCCGCGGACCCGGCACGCCCCTTGGTCACGTACTACGACGACGCCACCGGTGAGCGCGTCGAATTGTCCGTCGCCACCTTCGCCAATTGGGTGGCCAAGACATCCAACCTCCTCCAGGACGGCCTCTCCGCCGAGCCCGGTGAGCGCGTCGCACTGCTGCTGCCCGCGCACTGGCAGACCGCGGTGTGGCTGCTCGCCTGCGCGTCGGTCGGCGTCGTCGCCGATCTGGACGGCGACCCCGCCGCCGCCGACCACGTGGTCGCCGGGCCCGACCGGCTCGACGACGGGCGCGCCTGCCGCGGCGAGCGGCTCGCGCTGTCCCTGGCCCCGCTCGGCCGCCGCTTCCCGACGGCGCCGGAGGGGTACGACGACTACGCCGTCGAGGTCCCGACGCAGGGCGACGTCTTCCGTCCGTACGCGCCCGTCGACGCGGACGCGCCCGCGCTGACCGTCGCCGGCGCGGAGCTGACGGGCAGCGACATCGTGGAGCGGGCGCTCGCCGACGCGCGGCAGCTCGGGCTGCGGGCGGGGTCCCGGCTGTTGTCCGGACTCGGGTACGACACCTGGGAGGGCGTGTCGGCGGGGCTGTACGCGCCGCTGGCGGCGGGCGCGTCGGTCGTGCTGTGCCGCAACCTCGACCGGTTGGCGGCGGACGCGCTGGAGAAGCGCGTCGAGAGCGAGCGCATCACGCACCGCGCGCTCTGACCCACCGCGCCCTCTGACCCACCGCGTACGCCGGATCTGCGGATTCCTTCCGAATACGCCGGAAGTGCACCCGTCCGGCGCACGGTGCGCCCGCTCCCCCGGGTCCCGGAGCCGACTCCGATGGATGATCGTCACAGAGGAACTCGCTCCACCTCGCTCCACCGCGAGCCACCGCGAGCCACCTCGATCCTCCATCGATCGGCCCGACGGCACGAAGGACGGACCACGACGTGACGGACAGCACTGGCACGCCCGCCGAACCGCCCCGCCGGGGCGGATCCGAGCCGCCGCGTGCCAGTGCCCCGTCGAAGAAGCGCAGGAAGAAGCGCCCGCGCGCCGCTGCCGCACCGGTCACCTCCGCCGCTTCCACCCCACCCGCCGCGCCGCCGCCCCCCGCCGGGAGCCCCGCCCGCCGCTGGTTGCGCTGCGGCGCCTTCGGGGCCGCGCTCCTGGTGCTGGGGGCGGCCGGGGGCGGCTGGTGGCTCTACCAGAAGCTGGACGGCAACATCACCACCGACACCTCCGCCGCCGCCGAGCTGGAGCGGTACGAGCGGGAGCGGCCCTCCTCCCTCGTGCGCGGGGCGCGCAACATCCTGCTCATCGGCTCCGACACCCGCGCCGGTGACGGCAACGACGAGTACGGCAACGACGAGGACGGCCAGCGCTCCGACACCACGATCCTGCTGCACCTGGCGGCCAACGGGCGGGGGGTGACCGCCGTTTCGCTCCCGCGCGACCTCATGGTGGACATCCCCGCCTGCGGCAAGCGGGACGGTACGCGCACGCGGCCGCAGTTCGCGCAGTTCAACTGGGCGTACCAGCTCGGCGGTACGGCATGCACGATCCGCACCGTCGAGAAGATGACCGGCATCCGCATCGACCACCACATGGTGATCGACTTCCGCGGGTTCAAGGACATGGTGGACGCCGTCGGCGGCGTACGCGTCTGCGTCACGGAGCCGATCGACGACCCGGACGCCCGCATCAAGCTGAAGCCCGGCGCCCGGACGCTCCACGGCGAGCAGGCCCTCGGCTACGTACGGGCCCGCAAATCGCTCGGCAACGGCAGCGACACCGAACGCATGGACCGTCAGCAGCAGTTCCTTGGGGCCCTGGTCAACAAGGTGCAGAGCAATGGTGTCCTGCTCAATCCGGCGCGGCTCTACCCGGTGCTGGACGCCGCCACCAAGTCGGTCACGACCGACCCGGGGCTGGACTCCCTGAAGGACCTGTACGACCTGGCGCGGGCCCTGCGGAGCGTACCGACCGAGAAGGTGCAGTTCCTGACCGTGCCGCGGCAGCCGTACAGCGGTGACCCGAACCGGGACATGCTCGTCCAGCCGAAGGCCGGCACCCTCTTCAAGCGGCTGCGGGACGACGCGCCGGTGACGGTGGTCCCCGCCGACCGGCGGCCGAGCCGTGGGCAGTCCGACGGGGACGAAGACGAGTCGTCGAGCGCGTCCGCGACGCCGACCTTCACGGGGACGAACGCGGCCACCGGGGCCTGTGGGCAAAGAACAGGCAAGGGAGTGGGCAAAAGTGGGGCCAACGGGGGCGGCGGTCTATGACGATTGGGCGGAATGCCCGGTTGTAAGGGCCGTGGAATTTGTCACGGGCGTCGCCCGGCGCTGAACTGAGCGGATAGTGTGACGCGATCCGGTGGGTGAGACAGACCGCGAGGTCGCGCACAACCGGTTTTTCGAGCCGAGCGTCTCCTTTCCGGGGGAGGGGCGTCTCGAGTGGCACCGACGGAGGACTCAAGCAACCGTGGATGCGCAGAGCCGTGGGCGGGTGGACGACATCGACCCCGCAGACCAGTGGGTACTCAACCCCGACACCGGCAACTACGAACTGCGACTGGGCGAATCCACAGAGCAAGCCAAGGTGGCCCAGCCCCGTGGCTCGCGTGTTTCGCGTGGCTCCGGCAGCACCCGTGGCACTCGTGACGCCCGTGGCTCCCGTGGTGGCTCCTCCTCCACTTCCCCGGCTGCGGCCCCGGCAACCGCCCCCGGCCGTTCGGTTCCGGGCCAGCGAGGCCGGCGCAGCGCCAACGCCGCGGACGGCGGCGGTGGCAGCGGCCGCCGCAAGCGCAAGCAGAAGCAGTCCGGCAAGAAGAAGGCGCTGCTGTGGACGGCGGGCGTCATGGGCGTCGTGGTCGTCGGAGCGTCGGTCGGCGCGTACCTCATCTACGACCGCCTCAACGGCAACCTCAACACGGTGGACGTCGGGGACGCGGCCAACGGCGGCTCCCTGAAGGACGGGCCGATCAACATCCTGCTCATCGGGTCCGACGTACGCACCGGCGAGGGCAACGAGAGCTACGGCAACCGGGAGAACACCACCGGTCACGCCGATACGACGTTCCTCTTCCACGTCTCCGAGGACCGCACCAACGCGACCGCGATAAGCATCCCCCGCGACCTGAAGATCGACATCCCGGACTGCCCCACGAAGCAGCCGGACGGCTCGACCAAGGTGATCCCGGGGTCGCCGGACACGAAGTTCAACGAGAGTTACGGCGTGAACGGCCGGGACCCGGGCTGCACGATGCGTACGGTGAAGCAGATCACCGGGGTGCCGATCGACCACTTCATGATGGCCGACTTCAACGCGGTCAAGACGCTCACCACCGCGATCGGCGGCGTGGACGTCTGTCTGACGAAGCCCATCAAGGACAAGGACTACTCCCAGCTGGACCTGCCGGCCGGAAAGCACTCCCTCCAGGGCGAGCAGGCCCTCGCCTTCCTCCGCAACCGGCACGGGCTCGGCAACGAGAGCGACCTCGACCGGATCAAGATGCAGCAGCAGTTCGTCGCGTCGATGATCCGGAAGATGAAGGAGGACACCCTCGGCAGCCCGAAGAAGATGCTGGACCTCGCGGACGCGGCGACCAAGGCGCTCACGGTGGACAGCGGCATCGGTGACATCCCGAAGCTGACCACCCTCGCCAAGGAGCTCGGCGGGATCAACCTCAAGAACATCTCGTTCATGACGGTCCCGGTGAAGGACAACCCGAGGGAGACGGTGAAGGCGACCGTGGTCCTCGACGAGAGCAAGGCACCCGACGTCTTCCGCATGCTGCAGAACGACGTCTCCTTCACCGAGGTGAAGAAGAAGGAGAAGGAGAAGGCGGCGGAGGCCAAGAGCAAGCAGGCCGCGCTGCTCAAGGGCCCCCGGGCCGAGGCCGCCGACGTACGCGTCGACGTCTACAACGGCAGCGAGACCGTCGGTGCCGCGCAGTCGACGCTGCTCTGGCTGCAGAACGACCAGGGCGTGCTCAAGTCGACGAACAAGAGCAACGCGCCTGAGAAGATCGCCAAGACGACACTGGAGTTCGCGCCGAACCAGGCCGATCAGGCCCGTAAGCTCGCGGACTTGATGGGTCTGCCCGCCTCGGCGCTGAAGCAGGGGACGCAGGACGCGCAGGGGCTCCAGGCGATGGTGCTGACGCTCGGCGGCGACTTCAAGGGCGCAGGGGTGCCCATCGCCGCTCCGACGACGGTGCCGGACGTGGAGAAGGTAGAGGCGGACAAGCAGGTATGCGCGCAGTGACGCGTACCTGACGTGACAGGGGGACCTGGGGTGGGACAGAGCCGCGTACGCGGGGAGGGGACACGACACCGCGTACCGCACGCCCGTGACCTCGGATGGGACGACAGCCTCTACGAGGAGGACGGAACGAGGAAGAAGGCGCCCGCCGGCGACGGCGGCGGTGCGCCCGGGCCCTCCCCTGCCGCCAAGCAGGGCAAGAAGACGGGGAAGCGGCGCGTCGGGCGCTGGGTGGCCGCCGTGCTGGCGCTGCTGATACTCGGCACGGCCGGGGCCGGTTACGTGTACTACGAGCACCTCAACAGCAACATCAAGAAGGACAAGCTCAACCTCGGCAAGAACAAGATGGCCGAGCACAAGGTGAACGCCGCGGGCCAGACCCCGCTCAACATCCTGCTCATCGGCTCGGACGCCCGCGACTCCAAGGAGAACCAGGCGCTGGGCGGTGCCAGGGACACCTTCAACAGCCCCCCGCTCGCCGACGTGCAGATGCTCATCCACCTCTCCGCCGACCGCAGCAACGTCTCCGTGATCAGCATGCCGCGCGACACCATGCTGAAGATCCCGGAGTGCACCGACCCCGAGACCGGCAAGGTGTACCCGGCGCGGCAGTGGGCGCAGACGAACGAGTCGCTCGGCCGCGGCGGCCCCGGTTGCACGGTGGCCACCTGGTACGAGCTGACCGGCATCACCATCGACCACTTCATGATGATCGACTTCGCGGGTGTGGTGTCGATGGCGGACGCCGTCGGCGGCGTACCGGTGTGCGTGGACAAGAACATCCACTCGCGTACGCGGGACGGCAAGGGCTCCGGTCTGAAGCTCCCGAAGGGCACCCACCCCATCCAGGGCGAGCAGGCGCTGCAGTGGCTGCGTACGCGGTACGGCTTCGGCGACGGCAGCGACCTGTACCGGGCGCGCGCCCAGCACATGTACATGAACTCGATGGTCCGGGAGCTGCGCGCCAACGCCAAGCTGACCGACCCGAACAAGCTGCGCAAGCTCGCCGAGGCGGCGACCGAGGCGCTCACCGTGGACGAGGGCCTCGGCACCATCACCAAGCTGTACGACCTGGGGCAGGAGCTCAAGAGCGTCCCCACCGAGCGCATCACGATGACGACGATGCCCAACGTCTACTCGACGCGCCTGCGGGGCAAGGTCGAGCCCAAGCCCGGCGAGGCCGAGCAGATCTTCGAGATGATCCGCGAGGACATCCCGCTGGACGGCAAGGCGTCCAAGCGCAAGAAGCCGGCCGCCTCCAAGGACCCGGCGGCGCCGGTCGGCGAGACGGAGGTGATGGTGCAGAACGGCACCTACACCCCGCAGCTGGGATCGTCGAAGGGGCGCGCGACCGAGATCGCCGGGGTGCTGTCCGGCAAGGGCTACACGCGGGCGAAGGCGGACTCCGCGACCAATCCGCAGGAGAAGACGCTCGTACGGTTCCCGAGCGCGGAGCTGGAGGGGGACGCGCAGGCGCTCGCGAAGGCGCTCGGCATCCCGGCCTCCGCGGTGAAGAAGTCCGCCGACGTCACGCGCATCACGCTCGTCGTGGGCGCGGACTGGCGGGAGGGCGACACCTACCCGAAGTCGGCGGGCGCGGCGGAGGGCAAGACCCCGAAGTCGGCGAACCCGCTCAGCGCGGGCGACAAGACGACGTGCATGGAGGTCGACCCGAACTTCACCTGGTAGGGCCTTTCTGCCCGCCGGTACGGCGAAGGGCCCCGGGGCGACTGCTCTGGGGCCCTTCGCCGTACCACCGTCCTGTGGGGACTAGCGGGCGAGCACCGCCGGGCGGCGGCTCGCGATGACCTTCTTCGCCAGCGAGCGCGGGCTGGTCAGGAAGCCGTACCCCCACGACATGTGCATCGTCGCCAGCGCCACCGGGATCTGGAGGCGGGCCTTCAGCGGCAGGCCGCGGCCCGCCGGGAGGGAGCCCGCGACGATCGCCGCGAGGTAGCCGCCGGGGACGACGAAGCCCAGCGGGGTGAGGGTCGCGCCGACGACGGCACCCGCCGCGATGGCGCAGACGGCCGTCGGCGGGGCGAGGTAGCGCAGGTTGATGGAGCCCTGGTGGTAGCGGGCGACGACGTGGCGCCAGCGCCCGTAGTCCTTGTACTGCTTCGCCAGCGCGCGCACCGAGGGGCGGGGGCGGTAGCTGACCTTGAGCTCCGGCGAGAACCAGATCAGGCCGCCGGCCTCGCGGATGCGGAAGTTCAGCTCCCAGTCCTGGGCGCGGATGAACTCCTCGTTGTAGCCGCCCTGCTGTTCGAGCGCCTCGCGGCGGAAGACGCCGAGGTAGACGGTCTCGGCGGGGCCCGCCTCGCCGCCGGTGTGGAAGGCGGCGTTGCCCACGCCGATCTTCGACGTCATGGCGGCGGCGACCGCGTGCTCCCAGTCGTTCTCGCCCTCGGCGTGCATGATGCCGCCGACGTTCTGCGCGCCGGTCTCCTCCAGGAGGCGGACGGCGGTCGCGATGTAGTTCGGCGAGAGCATGCCGTGCCCGTCGACGCGCACCACGATGGGGTGGCGGGACGCCTTGATCGCGGCGTTGAGGGCCGCGGGGGTGCGCCCGGTGGGGTTCGGCACGGTGTGGACGCGGGGGTCTTCCCGTACGAGCTCGGCGGCGATCTCGTCCGTGCGGTCCGTGGACGGGCCGAGGGCGATCACCACCTCCATCTCGCCGTCGTACTCCTGCTCGAGGATGTGACGGACCGAGGTGCGCAGATGCCGCTCCTCATTGAGGACCGGCATGATCACGGAAACCGGGGGCGGAGGCGTGGCGTTCATATCGCCCGCCACGTTACCGCGAACGGGGGACACCGGTGCGCGCCGCCCGGGCGATGCGGGCGGGCACTGATCGTATGGGCCTACTGTGCTCATGATCCCCCTGTACGCCCGCGGAGGTGTCCTTCGTGCCCACGCCGCCCCGCCGTCCTGCCGGCCCCAGGCCTCCCGTGCCCGGGCGACCGCGACGGCCGGAGCCGGCGCAGCCGCCGCGGCCGGTGCCGCGGCCCCGGTGGGGCATGCGGATGGTGACGACCCTCTCGGTGCTGGTGCTGGGCGTCGGCGGGATCGGCCACGCCGTCGTGACCAGCCTCGACACCGGCATCGGCCGGGTGGACCCGTTCCGCGACATGAAGAACCGCCCCGCGTCGGGCCACGGCACGAACATCCTCGTCGTCGGCACCGACGGCCGCGACAAGATCACCCCGGCCGAGAAGCAGCGGTACCGGCTGGGCGGCGCCGGGTGCCGCTGCACCGACACGATCATGCTCGTCCACATCTCCGCCGACCGGAAGCGCGCCAGCACGGTCTCGCTGCCCCGCGACTCGTACGCCGAGATCCCCGAGCACACCGACACCCGCACCGGTGAGCTGCACCCCAAGCACCCGGTGAAGCTGAACGCGGCGTACGCGGAGGGCGGGCCCCAGCTGACCGTACGGACCGTGGAGCATATGACCGGCGTGAAGGTCGACCACTACCTGGAGGTCGACTTCACCAGCTTCATGCGGACCGTCGACGCGGTCGGCGGGGTGCGGATCTGCACCGCCAAGCCGATGAAGGACTCCTACACCGGCCTCGCCCTGCCCGCCGGCACGCACGAGCTCAACGGCGGCCAGGCGCTGCAGTACGTACGCTCCCGCCATATCGACGGCGCCTCCGACCTGGGCCGGATGCAGCGCCAGCAGCGGTTCCTGGCGGCGCTGATCGACCGGGCGACGAGCGAGGGCGTGCTGCTGAACCCGGTGCGCTTCCAGGAGGTCGTGGGGTCGGTCCTCAGCTCCGTACGGGCCGACGAGGGGTTCCGTACGGAGGAGATGCTGGCGCTGGCGAAGGCGATGCGCGGCTTCAAGGCGGCGTCGTCGGAGTTCACGTCCGTGCCGGTCGCGCAGGCGAGCTTCCCGGTGAAGGGGCTCGGCTCGACGGTGCGGTGGGACCCGGTGAAGTCGAAGAAGCTGTTCCGGGCGCTGCGCGAGGACAAGCCGCTCGCGCCGTACGCGGCCCGCAGCTCCGTGCGCAAGAAGCTCGTGGAGGTCTCGCCCCAGCAGATCCGGGTGCAGGTCTACAACGGCACCCGCGTGCACGGCCTGGGCGCGCGCGTCGACTCGGCGCTGCGGGGGACCGGCTTCCGCACGACCCGTACGCCGCTGAACTGGGCGCGGCGCGACGTCCACCGCACCATCGTCTGGTTCGACCCCCGCTGGGACCGCTCGGCCCGCTCCCTCGCCACGGCCCTCCCGGGCGCGGAACTCCGCCCGGTCCCGGGCCAGGGCGCCCTGCTGAAGGTGACGGCGGGCGCGAACTTCACGGGCGTGGTGGCGGTACGGGCGGAGAACGCCTTCCAGGGCGAGTTCGGCGTGGTGACGGGGGACCAGGTGATCTGCGGGTAGGGGGCTGGGGCGTCAGCCGTCTACTTCCTTTTCCTGGCCTGTACGACTCCGAGGATGACGAAAGCCAGGACGGCGATTCCGAACAGCACCCAGAGGGGGATGCCGTCGAGCCCCTTGTAGGCCAGCGCATCCGAGTCGGGGGGTGATTGCACGAGAAATTCTGGCCTCAACGTCGCCTCCCTTTGGCTATCACCATCGCCACCAGGCCCAGGATGAACAGCGCACCGAGAACCACGCTCACAGCCGCGTTCCCGGAACCGGCACCGCCGGCGGCGATGTCGGAGAGCATTATCGGCCTCCTCTCTTTCTGCCCCTGACGATAAGGAGTACGCCGATCACCAGGCCTATGACGAGGACCGCGACAGCCAAGGCGGTGGGCAGACTCGCGAATCCGGACCGTGCGAGGTCCATGGCTTCTCCTTTCCCAGGTGGTTCCGGTCAGGTCGAGGGCCTGCCGACGAGGCTCACCTCTTCTTGGCGTAGAGGATGATCGCGAGCGCCAGGAGGAAACCGATGACGACCATCCAGATGTAGCCTCCGGAAGCGAGGGAGGTCCCGGTCAGGACTGCCGAATCCATCGTTCACCCCCTGCAGTTGTGGGTACACCCACTCAGTGCAGTTGCTGGGGGAGGAGCAGCCGGCGCTGTTCCTCCCCCACCTCAGTTCGTGAGGCTCAGCAGAAGCCCGATCACTTTGATGGCGGGCTCATGGGCGCCTCGGAATCTAAGTGTTCCGACCGTCCGGGTTCTGCTGGTTCTGGAGCTTTTTGCGGCGTACGAAGGCGATCCCGAGCGCCGGACCGAGCAAGACGGCCGCGGGGGTTCCCCACGCCTGGCCGGCGGGCGCTCCGGTGACGGTCATCACCACTGCGATCACCAGATACAGGGTGACCAGCGCCAGGGTGAAGCTGATCCAGGGGCTCCTCATGGTTGCACCTCCTTCCGGCTGCTCATGAAAGGGCCCATTCGACGAGGCCGGCTGTGTTGGCACCTGCGGCAGCACAGCCCGCGGTGGCGAGGAAACCCGTTGCCGGCCCCACCGCTGCCTCGCATGCCGCACCGACGACAAAGCCCGCGGCGAGGCCGGCAGACCCGCGTGCTGCGCCCACCACGTCTCCCGAGGCCAGATCCTTGCCTATCTGGTAGACGTCGAAGGCGTCCCCGATGTACCCGAGCCCATCCGTGATGCTGCCGAACGAGATGAGCCCCGTGGGGTCGGTCCGGTTGACCGGATCCCCGGCTGCGTAGAGGTACGGGTTCGTCTCCTGGCCCGAGGGGTCGGGCTGGGTGAAGCGGCTGGTGTTGGGGTCGTAGTAGCGGGCGCCCATCTTGTAGAGGCCCGTCGGGTCGGCGTAGGCGCCGGCGAAGCGGTAGGGCTGGGGGATGGTTTCGGTGGTGGTGCGGGCGCGGCCGGTGGGGTTGTAGGCGTAGGTGTGGGTGCGGGCACCGGTCTCGTCGACGAGGCCGAGGACGTTGCCGGTCGCGTCGGTGAGGTAGTAGTGGCTCTTCCCGCCGGTGCGCATGGAGTTGAGTGTGCCCCCGGGTTCGCGGACAAATCCGGTGTCGGCACCGGCGGTTGTGGTTCCGGTCAGGCCGAAGGCGGTGTGGTGGAACCACGTCTCGCCGAGCTTGGTGCGCTCGCTGTTGTCGGTGCCGGCGTGGGAGGCGTCGCGGGCGGTGCCGCCGGTGGTGATGGTCTTCAGCTGGCTGTGGTCGCTCCAAGTCTCGCCGGAGCGGGCGTAGCCGGAGGTGGGGTCGCCGGCGAGTTCGTTGCCGGACTTGTCGTAGGACCACCCCGTGGTCGAGCCGCCCGCGGAGATGAGCTGCGAGGCGTCGTTGTAGCCGTACGTCGGCGTGGTGGGGCAGGTGGCGGCCGTGGAGTCGTAGTGCGTGAGGTTCCCGGCCTTGTCGTAGCAGTACAGCCAGGACGCCTTGCGCGCACCGGCGGCGTCGGCTTCCTTGGCGTAGGACAGCCGGCCCTGGGAGTCGTAGGTGTAGCTGGTGGTCAGCTTGGCGGCGTTGTCCGTACGCGTACGGATCTTGGTGCCGTCCTTGGCCGTCGTGCCGGACGTGTAGCCGTAGGTGTAGGCCAGGTCCACGAGCGTGGTGGTGCCGGACGTGGTCTTGACGGCCTTGGGGCGGCTGGACTGGTCGAGGGTGACGGTCTGGGTGGTGCCGCCGGGGTAGACGGTCTTGGTGCGCTTGTCGTTGTTGTCGTAGTCGAAGTCGGTCTTCTTGCCCGCCGGGTCGATCAGGAAGTCCAGGCGTCCGGCCGCGTCCCAGGTGTAGTCGGTCTTGCCGTTGGGGTCGGTGTAGTGGTCGACCTCGCCGCCCGGGGTGTAGGCGAGGACCGTCTGCGCGCCGTGCTGGAGCGTGCGGGTCGCCTCGCGGTTGAGCTTGTCGAAGGTCCAGACCGTGGCGCCGGTGGCGTCGGTGCGCGAGGTGAGGTTGCCGTCCCCGTCGTAGGTGTAGGTGACGGTCGTGTTGGTGGAGGACACCTTGGTGACGCGGTCGCGGCTGTCGTAGACGTACACGCTCTTGATGCCGCGCCCGTCGGTGACGGTCTCCACCCGGCCCAGGGTGTCGTAGGTGTACGTGACGGCGCCGAGCGGGGCGGGCGGGGTCACCTTGGACAGGTTGCCCTTGGCGTCGTACGTGAAGGACGTCACCTTGCCGTTGGCGTCCTTGGCGGTGCACCGCTGGCCCTCGAAGCCGCCGCACGTCGGCGTGGCGGGGTTGTACGTGTAGGAGCGGGTACCGCCCGCGGTGCCGGTGGTGGTCACCGACAAGGTGTTGCCGTTGGTGTCGTAGGCGAAGTCGTCCTTCTGCCCGTCGGCGCTGCTGAAGTCCCGGGGCAGGTCGGTGCCCGCGATGGTCTGGTACGCCGAGACGGCCGCGGTCGCGCCGGTGGGCAGCTTGGCGGAGGAGGGGTTGTTGCGGGCGTCCCACCCGTAGGTGGTGACGTTCGCGCCCGTGCCGTCGGTGCCCGTGCCCATCGCATCGGTCGCCGTCTGGACCAGATGGCCCTTGTACGACTTCGAACGCGCGTGGCCCAGCGGGTCGGTCACCTTGGTGATCTCGTTGTCGGCGTTGTGCGTGTGCACGGTCTTGTCGCCGTCGGGGTCGGTCACCGTCGTCGTGCCCGCGTCGGACGGGGTCGCGCCGGAGTGGTCGTAGCGCCAGGTCGGCCCGGTGTGGCCGGTGGCATCCGTACCGGTCGCCCGCTTCACCGAGGTGACCCGGTTGTGCGCGTCGTAGGTGAACAGCGTGACCGTGCCCTCGGGCGTGGTCACCTTCGTCACCCGCCGCGAGGAGTCGTACTCGAACGCCGTCGTCTTCCCGGCGGTGTCGGTCGAGCGGGCGATGTCGCCGGCCGGGTTGAGGTCGAAGACGGCCGTGCGGCCGGTGTGGTCCTTGGCCTGCCACTGCGAGGCGTCGGTCTTCACCAGGTCGATCCACCGGCCCGAACGGCTCTCGGTCAGCTTGAAGCCCTTGTGCTCACCGGTCTCGTCGTGCTGGTCGACGGTGAGGGTGCCGTTGTTCTTGTCCGTGACCTTCGTCAGCGTGCCGGAGGCGCTGTACGTGTCCTTGGAGCCGGACTTGCGGTCGGTCAGCGTGTACGTGCCGTCCGCGTTCTTCTTCAGGTCCTTGGAGTAGCCGGTCGGCGTGGTGTACGTGCCGTCGGCGTTCTTGGTGAAGCGGACGGCGTCGCCGGTCGCGTCGTACACGACGACCTCGGTGTCGAGGATCTGCGCGTACCGCTCGTACCCCTGCCACCACCGCTGGGAGACCTTCCCCCAGGGCGCGTCCAGGGAGTTGTACGTGCGTGTCAGCTGCAGCTTCTGCCCGACTCCGGCGATGTCGAAGTCGGTCGCGGCCAGCATCAGGTTGCCGTTGGACAGGTTCACCCGCGCCACGAGCGCATCGCTGAGGCGCGTGTCCGAGAACTCGTGCCAGGGGACCTGGCCCTGACCCTCCGGCACGTACGTGGCGGTTTCGGCGGCGGCGACCGCCGAAGGCGCGGCGGCGGCACTGCGCGTGGTGGTGGTGCCGGTCGCGTCGCCGGTGGCGCGCGCCTTCTGCGCCGCCCGCCACGCCGCCACGGCGGCGGACGGCTCGGCCTCCGGCACCGACGCCGGTGCCTTGGTCACGCCCGCCGGAACGGGCGGCGCGCTCGCCGCCTTGCCCGGAGTCGTCCACGGCGTGGTGGCCTGCGGCAGCTCGGCGGCGGATGTCGGAGCCGCGAAGGCCGGGGCGCCGGCCACGACGAGGGAGACGGCGGTGATGGCCGCGGTCAGGGTGTAGCGAGAGGTGACGGTGGATCTGCGGGCACGCCGAAGAGACGTGCGCGAAGCACGTGAACGCATCAACTTCCCCCCACAGGAAGAGTGGCCACAGTGACCCCAGTGGTCACCGGGCGCCCACAACCTGCCACGGGTTGTTGAAGAGGAGCGGCCCGCTGCCCCCAAAATTCGAACATATGTGGGGCGGAATGAGTCCTACCGCTTCCCCTCCCATAGGGCCCCCTGGAGGGCAAAGCGCCCTCGCGGGTCGCGGTCCTGGCAGTTCACCGCCGGGTGCTCGCCGCCGAAGATGGCTTGAAACGTTCGGTGGTCAGCTGTCGCGTACGCCGAGCGAGACGTAGTCGTAGGCGCCGTAGGCGTCGGTCGTATAGACGTTGGTCAGCCGGGGATCGCGCCAGAGCAGGCGCCTCCCGTGGAGGAGCGGCAGATAGTGGGCGCCCTCGGCCACCGCACGGTTGATCTCGGCGTAGGTCTGCGCCGCCTTGTCGGGGTCGGTCTCGGCCACGGCCCGGTCGAGGAGCCGGTGGATGGCAGGGTCGTCGATCTCGGCGAAGTTGTACGAACCCGCCACCCTGTCGTCGACCAGGGGCAGCAGGAAACCCTGCCCGGTCGGGAAGTCGGCGCCCCAGCCCCGGATGACGAGGCCGTAGCCCTTCTCCTTGATCACCTTCCGGTAATCGGACGGGTCCAGCGTGGTTTCCGTGTTGAGCCTCTCGATGCGCGTCGTGATCCCGACCTTCTTCAGTGACTGCTGGAGGACCTCGGCCGTCGCGTCGTCGGACGAATTGCCGGCCCGGACGGCGATGGTGGTGGTGAAGCCGTTCGGCCGGCCACAGGCCGCCAGGGCCTTCTTGGCGGCGGCCTGGTCCCCCCGGGCGTTGCGCAGGACACCGTACGGGTCGTACGCGGGGTCGCTGCCTTTGATCGAGGGCGGCAGCATGTGCGGCGCGATGTCACCGGCTGTGGGGCCGCCGCGAGCCGCTTGCACCTCCGCGCGATCGGCGGCGTAGAGGACCGCCTTGCGGCACTGGACGTTGTCGAACGGCGCCACGGTGCGCGGGAGGGCCACGTAGGAGAGGAAGCCGCTCCGCGGGTTGTCCAGGTTCCGCTTCAAGTCAGGGTCCTGGAGCATCTGGGCGGCGCTCTGGGCACTCATCCCGGTGGCGTTCAGGTCGAGGTCGTAACCCCCACTGCGAAGCTCGTGCTCCGCCTGCAGGCTCGTGCCGACAAATCTGACTGTGATCCTGGCCGGCAGGGCGGCACGCACCGGGTCGGACGCCTTCTGCCACTTGTCATTGCGTACGAGTTCCAGCGACTTCTTCGGCTGGTAGTTGTGGAACTTGTACGGGCCGCTGGAGAACGGGCGCGAGCCGTACTTGGCGCCCTTGTCCTCCTCCTTCTTCACCGGGGACCCGGCGGGCATCGCGAGCATGTGCTCGAAGTCGCCGTTGGGCTTGGCCAGCTTGAAGACGATGGTCCTGGCGTCGGGCGTCTCGATGGCCTTCACGGTGTCGTTGAGATAGAGCGGGCCTCCGAAGACGGCCTCCTGGTCCCGCAGGCGCTCAATGCCGTACTTGATGTCCTGGGGGGTGATGGCCGAGCCGTCCTCCCAGGTGATCCCGGAGCGGAGCCTGTAGGTGTACGTCTTCCCGCCGTCGGAGATCTCCGCAGGGCCGGCAGCCAGGTCGGGCACCAGCTTGGTGCCGTTGACGCCCGGCTTCGTGTCGTACGTGACCAGTTGGCGGGTGTAGAAGCGGGCGAAGTTCCACGCGTAGGTGTAGTACATGCGCTGGGGGTCCCAGGAGTCGGCGTCGTTGGCGGCGACGAAACTCAACGTGCCGCTCGTGGCGCTGGACTTGTTGACCACCTTGTCGTTCGCGGCGCCATACCCCGCGCCCGCCGCCTTGTCGGCGCCTTCCGGTGCGTCGCCCCGCCAGGCGATGAGGGCGGGGATGCCGACGGCGAGGAGGACAACGGCCACGGCCACGGCCACGCCCATGGCGAGCCGGCGCTGCCGCCCCTGACGTTGTGGTGCCCGCACCGCAGCCGGACGCGGCGGCTGCGGTGGCTGCGGCGGCTCCGGCTCCGGCTGCGGCTCCGGCTCCGGCTCCGGCTCCGGCTCCGGCTCCGGCTCCGGGACCGTCAACGCGCGATTGCGCGCCAGCGCGATCTGCCCTCCCGCGTTGCGGTTGCGCTGCTGCGGCAGCGGCCGCGCCTTGGCCAGCAGCCTCCCGTACAGGTGCCGGTACACGGTGTCCATGTCCAGCAGTTCCGGGCCGCCCGGAACTCCCTCCGTGAGCGCCGTGATCAGCTCGCCGGTGAAGGCGGTGTACGTCTCCCCCGGCGGCGACAGCGCCTTGCGCGTCTCCGCCGAGGCCGCCAGCAGCGAGGTGCCGTCGATGCCCGCGTGGTCGGCCACCTGGTCCGTGGCGCTCATCCCGCCGACCAGCGCCCGCCCGCTGTAGCAGCAGTCCAGGATCACCACCTTGCGCCGGGCCCGTACGCGCGGGTCCAGTAGCGCCCGGCGCACCCAGTCGTACGGCAGCGCGGTGTACGACCGCTCCGGGTCGGTGTCGGGCAAGGCGAGGTACAGCTCGTCGCTGTACGGGTCGGTGAGGCCGTGGCCGCCGTAATAGACGACCAGGGTGTCGTCGGCGCTCCGGGCCACGCGGTTGAGGGTGTCGAGCACCGCCTGGGCGTTCGGCGGCTGCGCCAGCGTGACGCAGTTCGACCGGGGCAGCCCCCACAGGTCCGGGGCGGCGAACGCCTGCGCCAGCCCCGTCAGGTTCCGCTCCACGGCGGGCAGGTCCGGCAGCGTCCGGTACGCGTGTACGCCGATGAGGAGGGCCCGCGAGGTGGCCGGATCGGGCAGGGCCGCCATGGCTACGGTCGGCCCGTCCCGTCGTCCGCACTCGGCTCGGTGCCAGGACCCGGCGCGCCCAGCGCGTCGACGATGCCGCTCACCTCGTCCGGTGAGCCGTTCTCGACGGTGACGGTGACTTCGCCTCGCGTGATCCGCACCACCGGGGCCGTACGCCGGGAGCCTCGCCACGTGGCACACGCCACCGCCAGGCTCCCGAGCGCGATGCTGTTGGCGACGACGGCGTTGATGATCTCGAAGGCGCCGCCCCCCATGTCCCCGTCCTGGTCGGCGCCGGGTACGAGGGAGAGGGTCGCGTGCCGGACCACGTCCGGGTCCTGAGCGAGCCAGCGGTACAGGGAGGCCAATAAGCGGTCGTCGTCCCCCGCTTCCACGACGATGTCGACCTGCATGCGCCTGCGCCCTCCGTCCCCCACTCGGGCGGCCCGCCACCCGAACAGCACCAGGAGCACCGATCCTATCGGCAGCGACCCCCGTCACGGGCGGGTAATCACAGGCCTTCCGAGACGTCGCTTGTCGCGCTCCGATAGACCCGAGCACGCCGGAGGAAGCATGGCCACGGAATGGCCCGTAGGGGCCCTCGTCACACCGACGGTCGCCTTCGATCACCCCGAAGATCCCGTCGGGGAGGTCGTCATGGTCACCACCGACGGCGAGGTGCTCGTCAGGTTCCCCGCATCCGGCACGGAGGTCTACGCCCCCGGCGACCTCACCCACGCCCACGCCCCAGGCGAGCGCCCCAGCCAGTGAAAAGGCCCGCTGCCTCAAGGCAGCAGGCCACGGGTCCTCGGGGGTCAGTCCTCGATGCCCTCCGCCGCGCGCTTCTCGCGCAGTTCCTTGATCGCGCGGCGGCGTGCCAGGCGGTGCGTGCGGCGGATCTGGGCCTCCTGGTAGCGGCGCTTGTCGCGCTCCGTCTCCGGTATGACCGGCGGTACGGGGCGGGGCTTGCCGTCCGCGTCGACGGCCGCGAAGACGAGGTACGCCGAGCCGACCTGGGTCGCCGGGGTGGACTCGTTCCAGCGCTCGGCCAGGACGCGGACGCCGACCTCCATCGAGGACCGGCCGGTCCAGTTCACTTGGGCCTTCACGTGAACAAGGTCACCCACGCGGACCGGCTCCAGGAACACCATCTCGTCCATGGACGCGGTCACGGCCGGGCCGCCGGAGTGCCGTCCGGCGACGGCGCCCGCCGCGTCGTCCACCAACTTCATGATCACGCCGCCGTGCACCGTCCCGAGGAGGTTGGTGTCACTGCCGGTCATGATGTGGCTGAGGGTCGTACGGGAGGCCGACGTGGGCTTTCCCTCCAGCTGGACGCCCTGCGGCGGGGCCTGATCTGTCATGCCCTCCACCCTATGCCCGAGTACGTTACGGCTTCATTGCATCAGCTTCGCTACAGCCCCGCTGCGGAATCCCACCCACCCTGTCGGCCTGACCTGGGCGGCCTGCACACTGGTCCGCATGAATGACTGGCCTGAAGGATGGTCCGACGACCGCAACGCCCGTTACGGCCGTGGCAGCGCCGATGCCCAGCCCGAGGGCGTACGGTCCATGCCGCACGTGCGGCGCCGCCCCGCGGTGCCGCCGCAGGCGGTCCCGCCGCAGCCGGTGGGCGCCCCGCAGGCCGCCGCCGTGCCGCCGCAGGCGCCGGCGTCGTACGACAGCGGTTACAACACAGGCCAGGTCTACGGCGCCCCCCAGGGCCCCCGGCCCGGCGGTCCCCGCGGCGGCGGGCCCCGCGTCCCCGACCGTGGCTCCGTGCGTGCCCCGGGTCCCGCGCCCGACTGGCGCCGCCGGATCAAGGTCGGCTCCATCGTGGTCCTGGTGGCCGTCCTCGGCACGAGCATCGGCACGTACTTCTGGGCCGACGGCAAGATGCGCCGCGAGGTCGACCTCGCCAAGGTCATCGACCGCCCGGCCGAGGGCGACTGCACCACGTACCTGATCGTCGGCTCCGACAGCCGCGAGGGCATGACCGCCGACGACAAGAAGCGGCTGCACACCGGCTCCGCCGACGGCAAGCGCACCGACTCGATGATGATCCTGGCGGCCTGCTCCAGCGGCAACACCATGATCTCGCTGCCGCGCGACTCGGACGTCGAGATCCCGTCCTTCGTCGGCTCCCAGTCCGGCAAGACCTTCCCCGCCCAGGGCCGCCGCGTGAAGCTGAACGCCGCGTACGCCGAGGACGGCCCCGAGCTGCTCGTCCGCACCGTCGAGCACAACACCGGGCTGCGCATCGACCACTACGCGGAGATCGGCTTCGCCGGTTTCGCCAACATCGTCGACTCGCTCGGCGGCGTCGAGATGAACATCGAGAAGGGCTTCAAGGACAAGAAGTCCGGCGCCGACTTCCAGGCCGGCAAGCAGACCCTCAACGGCGAGCAGGCCCTCGCCTTCGTCCGCACCCGGTACGCCTTCGCCGAGTCGGACCTCGCCCGTACGAAGAACCAGCAGAAGTTCCTGTCGGCCCTCGCCAGCCAGGCCGCCACCCCGGGCACGATCCTCAACCCGTTCAAGCTCTACCCGACGCTGGGCGCGGGCCTGGACACCCTCATCGTCGACAAGGACATGTCGCTCTTCGACCTCGGCGAGATGTTCTTCGCGATGAAGGGCATCAGCGGCGGCGAGGGCACGTCGATGAACATGCCGACCAACGGCACCCGTGGCAGCAACCTCGTCTGGGACAAGGCGAAGGTGCAGCAGCTGGTGAAGCAGATCCAGAACGACGAGAAGGTGACCGTCACCGAGAAGTAGAGCCTCGGGCCCCCGGCCTTCCGGCCCGGGGGCGCGAGCGCCCGGCTCAGCTCGCGGAGGCGTGCGTCACGAAGTCCGCCCAGGCGGCGGGCGTGAAGCGAAGCTTCGGGCCGGAGACGTTCTTGGAGTCACGGACGTGGACCGTACGGGGCGCTGCCGCGACCTCGACGCACTCGGGACCGTCGTTGCTGCTGTAGCTGCTCTTGACCCACGTCAGCGAGGTGTTGTGGGTCATGGGTCAGCGCCCGGATGCGTACGTCACGAAGTCTGCCCAGGCAGCGGGCGTAAAGCCGAGCTGCGGCCCGGGGACGTTCTTGGAGTCACGGACGTGGACCGTGCGGGGGGCGGCCGCCACCTCGACGCACGCAGGGCCGTCGTTGCTGCTGTAGCTGCTCTTGATCCACTCCAGCTCGGAGTGGGAGCCGCCTGAGGTGTTGCGGGTCATGTCTCTCCCAGCGCTTTCTCGATGGAGGCCAGCGACTCCCGTGGGGTGAGAGCCTGGGCCCGGATGATTCCGTACCGTAGCTCGATGATCCGGACCTCCTTGGGGTCGGAGATCAGGCGGCTGGACAGCTGGCCCTCCCAGTGTGCCACCGCTGTGCCGTCGTCGAACTTGAGCAGTTGGAACTGCCCACCCATCCCGGCATGGTCCTCCCGGTCTGTCGGCATCACCTGAATCTCAACGTTTCGCAACTGGCCGATTTCCAGCAGGCGTTCGAGCTGACGGCGTGCCACCATTTTGCCCCCGAGAGGCCGCTTGATCGTCGCCTCTTCCAGGACAAACGTCAGCATGGTGAGCGGCTGCCGTTCAAAGACCTCCTGGCGTGACATCCGCGCCGCAACGTACCGATCAACCTCGTCTCGGCTGAACGACGGACGCCGCATCTCGTACAGCGCGCGGGCATACTCCTCCGTCTGGAGCAGGCCGTTCAGGTTGTGGTTGTCGTAGGCCCCGAGCTCAACTGCTTCCCGCTCCAACTTCGCGAGGTCCCGTACCTTCTTCGGGTACCTCGCCTCCGCCACGTCCTTCTTCATCGCGGCGATCTTGCCACCCGCGCGCAGGACTTGGTCCACCTTGTCCAGGAACTCCGGCTGGGGGATCCGCTTACCGCCCTCCACCTTGTAGACAAGGTTCTCGCTGTAGCCGATGTCCCTGCCGAGCTCCGCCGCGCTCATGCCCACGGCCTCGCGCCAGAGTCGGATCTGCCTGCCGACCACCGCGATCACCGCGCCCGAGTCGTCGTCCTCCAGGTCGACGTCCTGGTCCGGTTCATCCGTCATACGACACCACCTTCACCCGTGTCCGTGCCGTGCCTCCGTGCGACGCCGTACAGGCTGGACATGGTCGTACCTCACCTGGACAGTCACTCTCCGTACAGGCGTCGCTCCTTTCAGCGTAAGCGCCAACCGGCCACTCTGAGTCACGTGAATCTGGAAATCACCCGAACTGAATGTTCCGCTCCCGCACGGCAGTTCACCGTGCTGCTCTCCCCCACCCGCCGGGGGGCCCGGCTCGCCCGGCTGCTGACATCGGCGCAACTGAGCGACTGGGGCGTGGAGTCGGAGGCGGCTGCGCAGATCGTCGCGGAGCTCGCCACCAACGCCACCGTCCACGGTCGCGTGCCGGGCAGGGACTTCCGGTTGGACCTGGCGGTCGAGGACGAAGGCAAGCGCCTGCGGATCGAGGTCACCGACACCCGGAGTGACCGTCTGCCGCCCGGGCCCGGAGCCGTCGCCGTACCGGCCAGTGACTCGGAGGCGGGGCGGGGGCTTTTGATCGTGGAGGCGCTCGCGGACCGGTGGGGTGTGGTGCTGGAGCCCGTGCCGCGCAAGACCGTCTGGGCCGAGCTCGACCTCCTACCGTGACCGGCTTCACCGGGTCGCGGTTTTCCACGACCCGGTGGAGCGCGACGCGGTGCCGCACGACACAAAAGCTTTTAAAGACCCTGGAAAGAACCGGGGAAAGAACCTCCCCTCCCCACCCTGCCCCTGGCTCACTCACACGGGTGAGGTTTCCCGATTGGGCTGGATTTCGGGCGGGTTGGCGGGCATATGCTCGCCGCGACAACACCAGACATGCGACGGCCCCCGCCGGGACTGGCATCCCGGACGAGGGCCTGACCACCGAGGAAGAGACGACTTCCCGATGGACATTCAGCAGGTTAGCGCGCCGTCGCGCGCCTCGTCCCGTGCTTCCGGGCGCGTCACCGTCTCCGGGGTGACCCACGTGAAGTCCGCGCAGCGCAGCCGCTTCACCGTCGTGGGCAACCACCTCGCCCAGCACCGCGAGATGTCGATGGCCGCGATCGGGCTGGCAGTTCACATCCAGTCGCTGCCCGAAGGCGCGAAGGTCGGCATCAAGGCGCTGGCGGAACGCTTCCCGGACAGCGAGGCCAAGATCGCGGAAGCGCTGCGCGAGCTGGAGGAGTTCGGCTACCTGGAGCGCACGCGGGTGCGGCTGCCCAGCGGCAAGCTGGTCACGCGGACGGTCTCGTACAACCAGCCCCGTGCGGTGTCGGCACCCCAGGAGCCCGAGCCCGAGCCCGTATCTGAGCCCCAGCCCGAGCCCGTAAAAGCTCCTCGGCCGCCGCTTCCGGAGCCCAAGGCTCACGACCTGGAGCGCCACCGCCTGGCCACCGACCTCCTCGCCGGGTTGCGGCGTCACGAGCCCCGGCTGCTGCTCGCCGAGCACGACGTACGCCGCCTGGCGCCCGCCGTGGCCGCCTGGCTGGAACGGGACGCCGCCCCCGAGGCCGTACGGCAGGCGCTGACCGCCAACCTGCCCGCGCAGCTGAAACAGCCCGCCGGGCTCCTCGCCCACCGGCTCACGACACTGCTGCCGCCACCCCTGCCCGCCGCCCCGCCGGGACCGACGGGGCCCAACCGCCCCGACCCGCTCCAGAACTGCGACACCTGCGACCGCGCCTTCCGCTCCCCGGAGCCGGGCGACTGCCCCGGGTGCAGAACGCACCTCGCCGATGCGGCCTAGCAGGGCGGGGATTGCCCGCCAGTACCAGGTCATGCGGGACGTCGTTCGGTCGATGGGCGACACCCTTCCCGGCACGTTCGAGATCACCAGGGAAGGCATCGTCCACGACTTGAGGGCACCCGCCAGACCGCACGAACTCACCGTGCTGCGGCTACGCAAGCTCCTTGAGGAAGCCCTGCCCGAGGACCTGGTGGCCCACACCGGCACACCGGACGTGGAGTGCGCGCCCGAGGGCATCATGCGACACCCCGACGTGATGGTGATCGCCGAGGCGGACATGGAGGGCGAGGGCTCCTTCGACCCGCGCACCGTCCTCGCCGCCATCGAGGTCGTCTCGCGCTCCAACCCGGACAACGACTGGGTGGGCAAGATGCGGGACTACCCCCTGCTGGGCATCCCGGTCTACGCCGTCTTCGACCCGCGCACCGGCTCGGGGGCCGTGCTCGGCGACATCCACGCCACCCCGTCGGGGCCTCGTTACGCCACGCGCAAGGAGTTCGTGTACGGCGAGGACGTCACGATCCGTGAGTGGACCATCCCGACCGGGGGCCTCCCCCGCTACCCCTCCGCCTAAGGGCTGTCCCGCGATGAGCGGCGGGTGCGCCCGGCCTCAAGAGCGGGGAGCCAGGGCGGCATGATGTCCCCGTGATGAACAGTGCAGACCTGCAGCCTGCCCGGATAGCGGGTTACGACGGTGGCCCTCTCACGTACCAGGCCGGGCTCCTGGATGAGCCGCTCTTCTGGCTGGGGCACCTCTCCTCGTGTGTCCAGAGCGAGGAGGCCGAGGAGTTGCTGTTCGGCGCGGACTACGACGCGGCCGGCGACTTCCAGCGGCAGCTCTGGGAGCGGTCCGAGTGGCCGGCATTCACGGTTCCGCTCGCGGCTGATCACCGTCTTCACGTGGTCTACCGGACTGTCGCAAACGACACCGGAATCGATTATTTCCTTCACCACCCCGACTGGGACCAGGCCGAGATCCTCGCCCGGGATGACGGGCACTTCATGGGTCCGGGCCTGTCCTGGCCCGAGCTCGTGGCAGCTGCGGACAACATGCTGCCCGGCGGCAGCACTACCGATCCCCACTCCCGTCTGTTGCTCCTGCTGCCTGCGTTCGGCGACGACGCAGTCCCCGACGAGGCTGTTGTCCGTTTGGCGGATGGGCTACGCGCCCGTACGAGCGTGGAAGACCCCGAAACCCTCGCCTCTGCTCTTCTGGAGGATCAAGGGGCCCCCGGCCCCGCGCGCTGGACGGTGGCTGGGCACGGATTCTCCGTGAATGACGGCGAGTACTCCTTCCGCAACCCCACCAACCCCTTCGCTCTGTCAGCCGATCGTCTGGCCCGGGTTGCCACCGCCCTGACTCCTTGACCTACGCACCCGTCTCCAACGGTGCGGGAGTGTCTATTAACTCTTCGACCGTTGTGGAGCGATGAGTGTCTTCTCCCGACGGACGGTTTTGCCCACGTCGTAGCGGGCTGCCCGGTGTTTGTTCTTCGTACCGGGTGGCCGTCCGGGTCCGGAGGGGTGGGGTTTCGGTGCTCTGGCGGGGCAGGGCATGGTCGCGCGGAGGTGCCGAAACCCCCGGCGGACCCGTGCAGTGTTAGCGGACTGACGTCGGCGGGTTTCTCCCACGCCAGCCAGGCGGCCCGGTGGGTCAGCCGCGGGTGGACCCGGTCCCACGCCTGCGCTTCAGCTTTGCCGTAGTTCGTGGTCGCCGTGATGGTGGTGACGGTCGGTGCGGGCCAGGTTTCTGGTTTCGCGAACCGGAACTCCGGACCCTGCTTCGATGGCCGGCCGCCCTTCGGGTCGTTCAATGTTGTGCTCAGGATCGTGGACACCATGCTCGCCTACCAGAAGGCGCACGGCGGCCTACCTGCCGACACGGACAGCCTTGAGGACATGGCCGTGGCGATCATCGAGGCCCTGGAGCGCGACGACTTCCGCATCGTGGACGTTTTGAGCGGCAGCCGGACCGAGACGCCCACACCCAAACCGGCCTGACGGCACGGCAGCGGAGCGCCAGCCACTCTGGCCGGTGCCCTGCTTGCCTTCTGCACTCCGTCAGCGGGTGGTTAGCCAGCGACGATCGTGAGACTGAACGGCTGGCCATGCCGTGAGACACGGTGACAACTACCAGGTACCGGCACCGCCGCTGGCCATGGGCGGCGAGAGCCTACACCGGCTTCTGTTAACAGGCCGTTGCACCATCTCACCAGGGTGATGGGTGCGGCTGGTACCGCACCCATCACCCCAGCTCACCGCACTTCTCCGCCTCGTCCTCGCGCGGACGATCTTGAGCCCTGGACGCTGGAAGCGGAGCAGTGACCCCAGCCATAGGACGGCGGACGGCCACAGAGCACCAGGTCATGCGCCGGACAACACCGGCGGAGGCTAGTCCTGACGCCACGGGCCAACAGCCGCTTGAGCGCACGAAACGGGGTGTGGCGCCCTCGCCGGGTTCTGGTCGGCCGTCGAGGTGCGGCAGTAGCCGATGAGCACCGCCGGAAACTACCCGAAGGACCGTTCTTCGACGTTGATTTCCGACGCGAGTTGCCGACACTGCCCACCTGCGGGTTCGTGATCACGGGAGTGAGTGTCGGCAGACGTTCGTTTGCCGACACTTCTCAGCCCGCCCGGGAGTTCTCACGTCGGGTGCCGCTGATTCATGTCGACCGGTCAGTTGGTGCTCGGCGTGGGTCCGGCCAGGCCGTGCAATAGCAGGGCGGTGAGGGTGTCGACGATCTCCTCGTCGGTTACCTGCGGGCCGCCTTCCCCCGCGGTGATGACGGCGTAGCCGAGCATCGAGACCATCGCCCCCATGGCCGCGGCGACGAGCTCGGGGTCGCCCGGGAGCGGGTGGCCCCGTCGGCGGAGCCAGTCCAGGTGCTCGCGGAGGGTGCCCGTCTCCCCGGTCAGGCTCGCCCAGGCGCGGCCCTCGCCGGGCGGGCCGGCGAAGTTCGTCTGTATCAGGGCCGCGACCACCGGCAGATGGTCGCGGATCACCCGCCAGGTGACGGCCAGATGCTCGCGCAGCTGCCTGCCGTCGGTCAGATCGTGGTCGGCCGGGTGGCCGTCCGCGCCGATCTCCGTGTCGGCCTGCGTGTCCATGTCCTGCATCAGCGCTTGGAGCAGGGCGTTCTTGTCCGCGAAATGGGCGTAGAAGGAGCCGGTGGCGCGACCGGCCTCGCGGGTGATGTCGGTGATCTTCGTGTCGAGGTAGCCGCGCTCGGCGAACAGCCGCCGCGCCGCCTCTTTCAGTGCCGCCTCGGTCTCGGCGGCCTGCTCCCTGCGTACGCCCATGCTCCCGGCGCTCCTGTTCGGCTTGACGTGTCGCCCTCGCCCTCATCATAGTGAATCACAGTTCCATGAATCTAAATTCACTGAATATGGATTCACGGAAGCCGCACGAGAGATCAGGGAGGGCACATGACTGCCATCGTCATAGGCGGCGGAGTGGCCGGAGCAGCCGGCGCGATAGCGCTGCGGCGCATCGGTGTGGAGGTCACGGTCTACGAGGCGTACGCCGAACCAGCCGGTCAGGTGGGCTCGTTCCTGAGTCTGGCGTCCAACGGCCTGCGGGTGCTGCGCTCCCTTGGCGTGCTGGAGCAGATACGGGGGGCCGGGATCGACATGCCGGGCCAGCGCATGTGGTCGAGCTCGGGCAAGCTCCTGGGTGATGTGCCGCGGGGTCGGCTGAGCGGCGACGATCTGCACAGCGTGACCCTGATGCGGGGCGCGCTGGTCGCATCGCTGCGCGCGGAGGCGCTGGCGGCCGGGGCGCGCATTGTCACCGGTGAGCGCCTGGTGGACGCGGTCACCACCGAGGCAGGGGTACGGGCGGTCTTCGCTAGCGGCCGTACGGCGGAGGCGTCCCTGCTCATCGGCGCCGACGGCATCTGGTCGGCCACCCGGTCACTGCTCGACCCGCACGCGCCCACCCCCGAGTACGCCGGCCTCTACAGCATCTCGGGCATCGCCGAAGGCATCGAGACCGACCCCGGTGTCTTCAACATGACCTTCACCCGCAACGGCGCCTTCATCCACCTCGCCGCCCCCGGCGGCAAGGTCTGGTGGTCGGCCCAGGTCGCCTGCCCCGCACAGCCGGATCTCGCCCTCACGGACGCGCAATGGCTGCACCGCCTCGGCGAACTGCACCGGCACGAACAACTGCCGACCGCGATCCTCGGGGTCACCACCGAACTGCACCGCCCGACCCTGATGCACAAACTCGACGCGGTCCCGGTCCGCCACAACGACCGCATCGCACTCCTCGGCGACGCCGGACACCCCGTCGGTGCGGGCCAGGGCGCGTCGATGGCCCTGGAGGACGCACTCGTCCTGGCCCAGTCACTGGCTGCGGAGCCCTCGGTGGCGGCCGCCCTCTCGGCGTACGAAGCCGCCCGCTCGGCCCGTATCGCCAAGATGGTCAAGGCGGCCTCGGACAACCGCGACGCCAAGACGGCAGGCCCGCTCACCCGGCGGATACGCGACCTGGTGATGCCGCTGGCGGTCCGCCTCTTCTACGAGAAGGCCACAGCCTGGCTCTACACCCACGACTGCGGCGAACTGCCGACCATCCGGACGGATGGAGACTCCCGGGCCCGTGGCTCACGACTCTGACCTTCATGGGGTTGATCGCGCTGCTTGTGCCACGTCCTCGGTGGCCCGCCGCGGGCGGGGAACAGCCAGGGGGCCAAGGTCGAGGCGCTTGTCCATTTCCAGCCGGAAGGTGCCGTACGGATTGATATTCGACTCGCCACGGACCCGGCCCACCAGCTCAACGGGGAGATCCCGCAGGACCCAGGCCAAGCGGGTGACGTCGTAGCCGGCGTCGGACACGACGACAATGTCCGGTTCGCCTGTCTGCCACTGGCCTGCGGCGATGAGCCGTTGCACAACTTCCCGAAGCTGGGCGGCGGTGGCGGCCGTTACAACAACTCGTCGCTTCGGGCAGTCAGACATGCGTAGAACTCACCCCGGAAGCGCGACGCTTCCGCGAACGCGTCCGTCCGAACAGCATCAGACAGCAGACTCGCCCTTACGGCCTTCGTCGTGTTCACGTGCACCTTGGTCGGAGCACATGATCAGACGAGGCCGCCCACTCGTCCGGCGAATGCCCAGGGGAGCTGGATAGTTCGGGCAGCATTCGAGCCAGCACGTGCCACAGGCCGGCCGCGAGAAGTCCAGCAGAGGTCAGGCGTTCCACCATTCGTCGGTGCCACAGCCGACCTCGTAGTGCCACCATCCTTCCTCTTGCCCTCGGGTCAGGAGGGCCTTGATCCCGGCGAAGTCCGCACCTGATGGTGCGGTGAAGGCCACCATCGGGAAGTCCTCACTGAAGACCTCGCCCCCGAGCCCGAACATCGAAAGACGCTGGTGCACCGCCTGCGGACTACGTCCCAGGGGACCGGTGGGCACGGGCACAACACGGATCGTGCAGTTGCCGGAGGAACTGACCCGCCCGACAGCCCAATGGAGCCCATCGAAGTCGGTCTGGTACCGCACTATGTCGCCCTCGGCCACCCCGTCCTGAAGAAATGGGGCGTTCTGCACACGGGCCGTGTCATCAGCGAGCTTGGTCGCCCACAGGCCCTCGGTGTCCTGCGGGAGCCACCCCTCGCGGGGAACGAACCGGAACCAGACCTTGATCTTCTCGACCACGTTCTCCATGACGGTCATCATGCGCCGTCCGGCACAAGTCCCCCGCACCGGGTCTGAGCCGAGCGATACCGCCGCCTGATCATTTTCAGGCGGGTCGGCTGACGTCCAGCCGTTCGGGCAACGGCTCGTATCCAGCTGCCCTGTAGGTGGCGACGGCGGCAACGTTCGAGCTGGGGGTGCTGACGAGTGCGCTTGATGCACCCAGTTCACGCAGCGCCGCCGCAGCGGCGATGCTGATCGCGGTCCCATAGCCGCGACCGCGATGGTCGGCGTGCACGCCCACCGGCTCCAGCAGGCCGGGCTTGCCGGGCCCGGCCGACCAGACCGTCGCCGCGGCCACCGCGTTGTCCCGGTCGTCGTAGCCGATCAGGCAGCGGGCGTCGGCGTAGACCGGCCCGGCCGCAAGGACGTGCCAGATCTCCTCGGTGAACCTCGGGCTGCCGAACGCCGAGCGGTGCACCGCGGTCCGCACCCCCGCCGTCTCCGGACCGGCTACCTCGACCCGCAGGCCGGCGTCCTGCACCGGCTCGGCGAGGTCGTGGCGCAGGAGCGTCCACGGCTCGTCCAGATTCCAGCCCGCCTCCAAGAGCACCTCGCGGAGCAGGGCGCCGTTGGGGATTTCGAGGCCGACCTTCCCGGGCGGCAGGACCCCGCGCTCCGGGTCATCGAGGTCCGCCCGCAGTTGGCGCGCCAGATCACCGTCCTGTCGCAGGTCCGGCGCGGTCGTCAGGCGCAGCAGATCAGGGGCGTCCAGGTATCCGACGGCAATGATCCGTCCGTCCACGCTCCAGGTGCGGACGGCCGCGGCCAGCCTCTCCGCGCCCAGCGCCCAGGCCCAGCCGAGGTCTCCTGGATGGAGCTGCAGCGGCGTGCGGTCGTCCTGCCATGCGCGGAGGGCATCCACGGCCCCGATCAGCCCGTCGACGCCGGGCTCGTTCAGAACGATCCTCATGTCCCGCATCGCACACCATCGCGGCGACCGGCCGCACCTGGTTTTACTCAGCCAGTCAAAGCGACAGGACACGCCCTAGCCGGAGCGCAAGACCTCTAAGGCCGTACGCCCAGGCGGAGCAGCTGGCCGCGGGCCGAAGCGGCGGCCCCCTCGTCCCCGGCGGCCATGGCCAGGAACTCCAGGAAGCGCAGGGTGTCGACGTATGCCTTCCGGTGGGACGCGTCGGTGGCGTGCAGGCGGCGGTACGCGTCGGCGGCCAGCGTGCACAGCTCCACCGCGAAGGCGAGCGGGGGCGCACCGGGGGCGGTGACCACACGGTTGGTGAGGCCGTGGAGCGCCGTGGCCAGCGCCCCGAGGTCCTTCGCGGGTGTCGTTTCGCGCTCCACGGCGATGCGGGCCCAGTGGAGGAAGCCCGCGTGGTCCTCGCGGTCGTGGAGGGCCTGCTCGGCGAGCAGCACCGGGGAGGCGGGGTGCCCGGCTCGGGCGGCCAGGGTCCACCAGCGTTCCGCCTCGGCGTGCTCGCCGCGCTCGTACAGCAGGACACCGAGTTGGTGCGCGCAGAGCACCTCGCCCGCGTCGGCGGTGGTCGCGGGGTTCTGGGCGGTTCCGGTTCCGGCACGGTCGGGGTCGAGCGGCTCGGCGCCCTGCCGCCAGCGGCGTTCGGCCTCCTCGGTGCGGCCCTCCTCGTACAGCAGCATCCCGAGGTAGTAGGCGCCCCGGGTGCTGCCGTTGTCGGCGGCCGTGCGCCACCAGCGTTCGGCCCCGGCCGTGTCCTCGGACCGGAACCTGAGCATGCCCAGGCGTTCGGCGGCCGGCGCCTCGCCCTTCTCGGCCAGGCGGGCGAACAGTTCCTCGGCCTCGTCGGTACGGCCCTGGTGGTCGAGCAGGAAGGCCAGGTTGTGCAGTCCGTTCGGTACGTCGTGCCGGGCGGCCAGCCGCCACAGGATCTCGGCCTGCGCCAGATCGCCGCGCTGGTGCATGACCGCGCCGAGGCCCACCGCCCCCGCCCAGTCACCGGCGCGCATCGCCTGCCGGAACCAGCTCTCGGCTCGGGCCAGGTCTCCCCGTCGCCGCTCGATCACGCCGAGGTTGTGGTGGGCAGCGGCGACCCGTTGCCGCGCGGCCTGGGTGTACCAGTGGACGGCGCCGTCCACGTCGCCGAGGTCGTCCAGCAGCTTGCCGAGCGTGAACGCGGCCTGTGCGCTGCCCTCCTCGGCCGCCGCCCGGTACGCCTCGACGGCTGCCTCGTACGCGCCCTGCGCGAGGAACCGGTCGCCCCGCGCACGCCCCTTCGCCGCCTGCGGCGGCTCCGGGTCGGGGCCGCGCCACGGCGTGCCCAGCAGTATTCCCTCGGAGGTGGCGTGTGCGAGCTGCCAGAAAGGCTTTTTCGACCCGGTCTCCGGCGCTCCGGGTCCGGGTCCGAGGCCGGCCGGGGCGTCCGGGTCCCAGTGGTCGGCGTACAGCTGGTGAACCGGGAGCGGCTCTTGGGCACCGTTCGGATGGAAGGACGCCATGCCCGTCGAGGCCGTGATCAGCAGGTCCCAATGCGGCCTCAGGATCCGTTCTCCGTAGGCGATTTCGGCCGTCAGCCGCCAGTGCACCTGGTGCGGGGCATCCGTGACCGGCGCGCAGACCACCGTGGCGCTCCCGCCCGCCGGAACGGTCAGCGGGAAGGCGGGCGACTGCGGTCCGACGGCCCGGAGCGCGGCGGGCGACCGGTCCAGGCGGATCTCGAAGTCCGGGCGCAGCAGCGGCCGGTACGCGGCTACCGCGCGCAGGGCGGACTCGGCCAGGTCGGGGGCGAGCACCAGGTCCGGCATCCGGTCGTACGCCACGCTCGTGCCGTGTGCTTGGAGCGTCCGCTCCCCGGTGACCTGCCCGTGCAGGGAGCGGACGATGACGTCCCGCCCCTCCGGTCCGCCGGGCGCGGTGACCGTGAAGAGCAGGTTGTGCCCGGTCACGGGGATCTGTTCGGCCTCCGGGGCGCCGGAGACGCCTGGCTCGACCAGCAGCGCGAGTTGGCTGTGCACCACCACCCTGACCTCGAAGGGCACGTCGTCCGGCAGGCCGCATACCGCGACGGCCCGTACCGGCCGCTGCATCGCGTACATGGCTGTTCCCGGCCCGGTCTCCGCGGGCGCGCCGGGGGCCGCGGGTGCGTCACCGTGCGGCGCGGCTCGTCCCCGGCGGCGGGCGCGCGTCGCGGCCAGGGCCGCCACCACGGCGATCGCGGCGACCGCGATCCAGGGCGGCCACGCCCGTATCCCGGCCGCGAGGAGCACGGCGCCGCCCGCGACCAGCGGAAGCCCTGCCTTCAGGGCCAGGTCCCGTAACGCACGCGTCCCGGACATCAGGCGCCGAGCCGGGGGTGCCGGGCAGCGGTCCGGAACGGCTGCCCGCCGAGATCGACACGCGTACTGCCCGAACGCCCCCCGGTGGTCCAGTCGAGCCACAGCACCCACCGGACGTCCCCGCTGTCCGTGGTGACGACCAGATCGAGCACCTCCGACTCGTCCCGCGCCACGCTGTAGGGGAAGTCGCTGTCCCCCACAGGCCGCACGGACGGCGGATCGGCGTCGAGCAGCACCTCGAACCGCCGCACCGGGACCTCGGCGGCGTGTGGGGACACCTCGCCGTGGCGCTCCTCCCGGGACACGACCTCGGCGCGCAGCTCGGTCAGCAGCACGGGGGACGGGGAGGAACCGGTGACGATCACCCGCACGCTGTGCCCGCTCGCGGGCACGTCGATGGTCCGGCCGCCGTCGTCGACCACGACGTAGTCCTGGTGTCTGATCCGCACCGTGAAGGTCAGCGGATCGGACGTCGCCAGCTCCCGGTCGGCCCTGCGCCGTCCGAGCGAGTCACCGATCCGGCGGGGCACCTCCTGCCCGAGGTACGCCGCCGCGGCAGCGGCGGCCACCCCGCCCGTCCACGTCAGCACCTCACCGGGGGCCCAGATGAAGGCACCGGCCACGGCGGCCGAGCCGACCCCCACCGCCCCCAGGGTCAGCACCCGTCCGCGCCATCCAGGGTTCGGCATGCAGCCAGCTCCGTTTCCGCGGCGATCCGTCTCTGCCCGCGGCCACGGTAGCGACACGCCCTGGCCGCCGTCAGGAGGCAGGGACTGGCCGCCCGCCTCAGAACACCGCGCGAGCAGCCACCACGGTGACGCCGACACCGACCGCCGCGCCCAGCAGCATGGCCGCGATGGCCGCCGTCCGGCCGACGCCTTGCTCGAACGGAACGCTCGGTACGACTTTGCTCAGGACCGGCGCCAGCGCGATGAGACCGAAGCCGATGCCGCCGCGCCAGTACGTCTCGCCGGAACACGACTGGTGGAAGCGACCGCCACACCCACTCGGTTCGATGGCGAAGCTCGTCACGATGAGGAACAACGCACTGGCGTACACCGCGCTGAACAGCACCCCCGTGCCGAAGTCGACACGCCGGGTTCTCGCGGAGCCGCCAGAGCTGCCGGAGCTCTCAGGGCGCCTCCTAGAGGCGTTCATACACCGTCACCCGCCGTCCCCGAACCTGCTCGTCCGCCACCGCTCTGAAGTGCTCCTTCAGCATGGCCCTCTTGACCTTGTCCCGCTCCGCCGAGACCGGGCGGGCCACCTGGGCCGCATCCGTGACCAGCAGTATGCGGTGCTGGGCCAGCATCGCGGTACGTATCCGGGCCGGATCGGCCTCCTCGCCCTTCAGGGTGCCGGACGCGACCGGGGTCACCGCAAGCGCTATGTCGCTCAGGCCGGCGAAGTCGTCCGGGGAGACGAGCGCGGTGTCGCGGCGGGCCGCCGGTACGAAGAGCACCGCGTCTCCGGGGTGCTTGAGCCGCCGCACGTCGGCCGACACCGCCAGGACGTCGTCCACGCGGCTGGCCGGGGACCGCTTGCTCAGCGACTGCGGCAGCAGCGCCACCACCGCCACCGTGACCGCGACCGGCACGAGCCACGACGCGGCGCGCGGGAACCGCGGCGTGAGCGCGCGGACGGCCGAGCTCAGCGCCGTACCGATCAGCAGGGCCAGGCCCAGCATGCTGAAGAGCACGTACCGGTCGAGGAAGAGCGGCTGGAACAGGGACAGCCCGATCAGGCCGAGTTGCGGCACCGCGAGCAGAGGCAGCCCGACGGCCGCCACCGACAGGCGGCCGCCCGGGTGGGAGGGCCGGTCCGCGAGGGCGCCGAGGCCGCCGATCGCGAGCAGGACCGCCGGGCCGATCAGCATGTGCCAGGTCAGCGGCGGGATCCAGGACACCTGGCCCGACTGGGTCCGGCTGAACAGGATCAGCGGCAGCGCCCCCGCCACGGCGAACGCCCCCGCCGCCGCCCAGCGCGCCCAGGTGCCGCGCCCGGCGCGGGTCCAGGCGAGGGTCGCCGCGTGGGCGAGGAGCATCAGCAGCGAGAGCCAGTTCAGCAGCGCACACAGCAGGACGGTGCCGCCGTACGCCGTCCAGTGCGCCGCCGAGGCGCGCCCTTGAAGGGCCGTCACCAGCAGCAGCGTCGCGATCCCGGCGCCGGCGGCGACGAGCGCGTACGGACGCCCCTCCTGGAGGTAGAACTGCACGGCCGGCAGCAGTCCGAGCGCCAGCCCCGCCCCGAGGCCCGCCCAGGTCCCGGCCAGTCGGCGGCCGATGACCGTCACACAGCCCGCCGCCACCGCCATGGCCAGCACGGAGGGAAGCCGGAGGGTCGTGGTGCCGGCGCCGAAGGAGGCGAAGAGGCCGTGCATCAGCAGGTAGTACAGGCCGTGTACGACGTCGACCTGGCCCAGCATGTGCCAGATCTCGCCGGTGGACCGCTGGGCCACCTGCCAGGTCGCGGCCTCGTCCCGCCACACGCTGTGCTGCCGTGACAGCCCCCAGGCGCCGAGGGCGAGGGTCCACAGGACGGGGGTGGCCCAGAGGGGCGGGCGGCGGGCGCTGCTGGCGGCCGGGGCTATGTGGGAGGTCATGAAGGTATTCGGGTGCTGGTGGCTGCGGTGGAGGTGGAGGTGGAGGTGAGCGCGGCGTCCTCACCGACGGTGAGAACCGCGTCGCAGCGGTCGCGGACGTAGTCGTCATGGGTGGCGATGACGACGGCGCATCCGGCCTCGCTCATCTCGCGGAGGATGTCCATGACCGCTGTGGTGTGGGCGTGGTCAAGGGCGCCGGTGGGTTCGTCGGCGAGGACGAGCGCCGGTTGCTTGACGATGAGCCGGGCGAGCGCCACACGCTGCTGCTCTCCGCCGCTGAGGTGGTGGATCCTCTCCGCCTCCCGCCCCGCCAGGCCGACACGGTCGAGGGCGTCGGCGATGACCGTACGGGTGCCGCCCCGAGGGGCCCGCTGTGGCGGGATGGCGATCTCCAGGTTGGCGGCGACGGTGGACTCCTCGATCAAGGCGTAGTTCTGGAAGAGGTAACCGAGAACGTCGCGACGGTACAGGCGCGTCTCGCGTCCGCCGAATCGGGTGATGTCCTTGCCGTCGTGGCGGATCGCCCCCGAGGTCGGCTTGTCGAGGAGGCCGAGGCAGTTGAGGAGGGTGGACTTCCCCGATCCGCTGGGACCGACGAGCGCGAGCATCTCGCCGCGGCCGATGGTGGCGGTGACGTCGGACCACAGGGTCCGGGTGCCGAAGGACTTCGACAGCTTCACGATTTCGATCACGACAGTGCTCCTGCGGGGTGGAGAAGATACGGCGGTACGGGCTCGGGGCTCACGTCCCGGCCACCCCCTCCTTGACGACACGCCGGTGGAACACCGCGAGCGCGAGGAGCACGGCGCAAACCTCGGCGGTGACCAGTCCGGCGATGACACCGGTGTCCAAGGCGGTGATCCGGACGGGCGGGAAGGGCGCGGGGATGCCCTGGGAGGTGAACTCCGCGAGGTCCTGGTTCTGCTGCCACACCTGGAAGGGCACCCACGAGGCGAGGAAGACCGCGAGGACCGCCTCGACGGCGAGGACCTGGCGGTGGATCCTGGAGAACCTCCAGCCGCTGATGTGCTGCGCGAAAATGGCCTGGGCGTGCTTGCGGGCGTGGATGACGCAGACTCCGACGCCGGTGATGAGGAGTACGGCCATGGCCGCGACGAGGTTGAAGAGCCGGAGCCGGAAGTCGTTGACGGCCTCCCTCAGCGCCAGGGCGGCGCTGTGCCGGACCGGGCGCACGGCCGTCACGTACGTGCGCAGGTCGTCCTTGTCGGCCGCGAGGGCCTTCAGGGCGTCGTCGGGGTTGGGGAAGACGATGCCGTCCTGGGTGGCGAACGCGGTGTAGGTGTCGTCGGTGAGGATCTTCGAGCCGTTGGGGACCACCACGAGCACCGGGTCGCGCACCAGGGACCGGTCGTCGTCCGGGGTGTGGGCGGTGTGGGGGCTCAGGCTGCCGGAGTTGTAGCCGAAGAGGCGCTGGCCGCTCTTGGCCGGGAGCGTCTCGACCGTGAGCCGTCGGCGGAGGTCCGGATCCAGGCGGCCGAAGACGCCGGGGATCGCCGCGCTGAGGGCGGGTGCGTGGGCGGAGAGGGACTCGGGGACGATGAGCCGGACCGCACAGGCTGTCGTGTGGGCGGCCGCACAGGGTTTCGCGGCTTGCGCGTGCGCCGCTTGCGCGTGCGCGGTTTGCGCTGTGGGCCGGGGTGCCGCCGGTGCGTACCGGTGTCCCTTCGGGTCGAGGACCGGCTGTGCCGCGAGGAAGGTGTCGTTGACGACGAGTACCTCGCCCTGTGGCAGGGGCGCGTCGGAGGAGACGCTCTGGAGGTCCCGGCGCCCGGCGACGATGACCTGGCCCGCCGCGTCGGCGCGGCGCAGCCACCCTCCCACCTCGGTGATCATCCGCTTCTCCTCGCCCACCAGGCTGCCGTTGAGGCGGAGGGTCACGGCGTCTCCCGCCCGGGCGTAGGTGTCCTGGCTTTCCTGGCGCGCCAGCACGTGCTGTCCCGCCAGGGCCACGTCCATGGCGACGCCGAGGGCGAGCAGCAACGCCGGGACACGCACCAGGTACGTACCGACGAACGCTGCCCGCGCGGGCAGCCTGCCCTTGAGCGCGCGCAGCACGTCGACCCTGAAGGTCAGGGCGAGCGCGGCCGCGTGGGCGGCCAGGACGAACAGGACGAGCAGGCCGGCGAGGCACGCGGTCACCGAGGCGAACAGTCCCAGCCAGGCGAGGCCGTTGTAGAGGTGGAGGAAGCCGAGCGCCGCCGCCGCCACGGCACCGGCCGCGACCGACCAGAACAGCGCCACCTGTCGGAGGTCCCGGAGGAGGAGGTCCGTGAAGGACTTGCCCTGGAGGCGCAGCACCCCGTAGGCCCGCGCGCCGAGCAGCACGCTCGCGCCCGTCATCGTCACCGCGGCGAGAGCGACCACCCAGAACGAGCCGAAGAGGTCTCCGCCCGAGAAGAGGAGGGGCAGGTTCGCGGGTGCGAGAGGGTGCTGCACGCTCACGCGGAGGCCGAGACCGGAGAGCTCGTCCGCCAGCGCGCCCGCCGCCTCGGGCGGGCCGAAGACGTAGTAGTAGCCGCGCGGGTCGCGCTGTCCGACCTCGGCGATCGGGTGCACGTCCGTCTCGACCTGCCTGCCGAACCGGGGATATCCCTCGTCCAGCCAGGACGCCGCCTCGGACCCGGGGCCGCCGGGGGCCAGATACAGGTGCCGCAGGCGGTCGGGGTTCCTCAGGTCGGGCAGCTCACGGGCGACCGTGACCCCGTGGTCGTCCGAGAAGGAGGCGATCGCGCGGGCGATGTCGGCGCCGCTCACCGCGTCATCGGAGTCGAAGACCCAGACCTGGGCCGAATTGCCCAGCACCAGCTCCTCGTCCAGGCCGCGTACGAAGAGGAAGGCCATGACCGCGGAGACGGCCAACACGGCGGCGTGGACGAACTTGATACCTCGGTGGAGCATCGGCTACCTGGTTCCGGGCGCTCGGGGAGCGCGTGTCTCGTCGGACGTGACGTTGGCGGGAAATGCACGGCACCGGCCGCGGGAGAGGAGCTCTCCCGCGACCGGGGCGATGGCGATGACGACCGATGCCTCGTCAGCAGGAGGCGTCGTAGTGCGCGGTGTTGGGGTGGATGCTCGACTTCTCCACCGAGGCCTTGGACCACTTCTTGTTCTCGGTGCAGCCGCTGTAGGCCCAGCTCCTGCCGTGGACGGAGGAGGAGTGCCAGTTGACCTTGTGGTAGAAGTTCGAGTAGGCGTAGTTGGCGCCGACGTCGTAGCTCCACCTACCGCCGCTGACGTCGACCGACTTGGCCAGCGCGGGAGCGGTGGCGGCCATGACGATGACACCGGCGGCGGCGACGGCCTTGAGTCCGTTTCGTATGGTCATGGTTGACTCGCTTTCCTGTGTGGGATGACGGAGCTGGCGACGCACCGGTCTCAGGGCGCGGCGCAGCGACAGCCGGTGGTCTGTACGTCTTCGTGGGACGTGACCAGGCTGTTGGTGTACTGGTGTACTGGTGTGTTGTGCGGTGGTGTGCCGGTCGCTGAATCTGCGAACGGGACGGTTCAGGCGGCGATCCACGGGACACGGCACACGTGGGGCGCCGTGCCTTCAGGGCACATGTTCCTGATCACCGTCTTGCGGATCGCCCGCCACGTCCGCAGGGAGCACACCACGTGGACGCGCAGCTCGACCGGTTCCCGTGCGCCGCCGCTCTGGCCGGGGTGCTCCCAGGCCCACTGCTCCGCCAGCATGCTGTACACGTCAGCGGTCGACAGCTCGCTCCCGGGGAGCGTGTGCGCGACGGTCTCCCTGACGATCCGGGCGCTGCGGGAGGCCGCGGCCTCCTGGACGAGTCGCCTGACCCATGCCAGCCCTTGCTCGTCCGCGTACAGACCGAACGTCAGTGTGCGCGTCCTCATCGACTCACGCCCTCTTGATCGACTTCTTCGTGCAGTGCTTCGCACGGTAGCCGGTGGGCATCTGGTCGTTGGCGTTCTTGATGGCGGCCTTCCACGCGTTCGGCTTCGTCTCGGAGATGCCGTGGCCCTGTACGAAGCCATGGGCGGTGTCGTCCGAGATGCGCATCTTGGTGCACTGCACGTGCGCATGCCATCCGCGCCCCGCCGCCTCCGCAGGAGCGGCGATGCCGGCCGAGAGCAGCGCCGCCGCGACAGCGGTGGTGAGGAGAGGGCCGATGGCCCGCAACTTGCGCATTGAGTGGTTCCCCCCAGGGATCGATACGTCCTCTGTCCGGGGGTGGGCGGGTCGGGTGATGCCGTCTTCGCATTCACCCGCCACCGCCGCGAAACACCGGATGGCGCCCTGGCCGTATGGCCGAGGCGATCCGCGTGCCGCTCACCTTCCCCCGTGAGCCACCCGCCTCGGAGGTCAGCCGATCGGGTGGACATGGCGAATTTACGCCACTCCGACGATCTTCCGCCAGGCGGAAGGACGTGAACACGATCACCGCGCGCGGATGGAACGTTGAACCGACAACATGGGCGTTTTGTCGCTCTGCCGCCCTGTCGCCCTGTTCGGTGGCTAAGGCGCCTTCGCCGTACCCTCCGAGGCCGTCGGGGGCTTCGCGTAGAGGACGTCGCGGGCCTGGTCGGCGGCGCGGGTGATGCTCTCGGAGACGAAGTCGAGGAAGCGGGCGATGTTCTCCAGGCGGACGGCGGCGGGGGTGTCCGGGCCGAGGACGCCCACGCCCTCCCGGGCGGTCCGGGCGAGCTGCGCGTTGGACTGGGCGGCGGAGATCATCGACTGGTACCAGACGCCGTCGTCGACGAGGTAGCGCTCGCGGCGGCGTTCGTCGCGCTCCCGGCGGATGAGGCCCTGGGTCTCGAGGAAGGCGACCGACTTGGAGATGGACGCCGGGCTGACCTGGAGGCGCTGGACGAGTTCGGACGCGGTGAGGCTTCCGGCGTCGGTGGTGAACAGGCAGGTCAGCACCCGGGCCATCATCTTGGGCACGCCCTGCTGCATGAGGAGGGTGGTGAACGCCTCCTCGTACTCGCGCACGGCCTCGGCGTCCCGCCCGGGGCTCTGCTCGGGCGCCCCCGCCCCTCGGGGGGCGGCCTGCCTGCGGCGGTGCGCGCGGCGTTCGGTGGCGCGGTGGGCGAGGTCGGCGCGGTAGGCGGTGGGGCCGCCGTTACGCATGACCTCGCGCGTGATGGTCGACGTCGGGCGGTCGAGGCGCCTGGCGATCTCCGCGTACGCGAGGCCGTCGGCCAGCCCCAGCGCGATCTGCTGGCGTTCCTGCTCGGTGAGCCTGCCTCCCGGCATCGCGGCCTCCTTGTGTGGTCCTTGAGGTCTCCAGCATAGCGTTCACTTCCAGCTCATTGCAACGCGTAGCGGGTATGACGTTGCGTTACTTTCTCAACCATTGCAACGATTTTACTGCTCTGAACTGCGCTTTTCTTGTTTCGTCGCAACGCTATTGTTGCAGGTTCCTTGAATGCAACGTAGCGTTTCTCTCGTCGGAAACAACGCAGCTACACCCAGGAGCGCACGATGCAGACGTTCACCACCCCCGCCCCGGTCTCCGCCGTCCTGGAGATCCCCGCCGGGCACATCCGGTTCATCGCGGCCGACCGGGCCGACACCACCGTCGAGGTCCTGCCCGCGGACGCCTCCAAGAGCCGCGACATGAAGGCGGCGGAGCAGACCCGGGTCTCGTACGGCGACGGCGTCCTGCGGATCGAGGCCCCGGAGGCGAAGAACCAGCTGTTCGGCTCCTCCGGGTCCGTCGAGGTGACGGTCCAGCTGCCCGCCGGCTCCCGCGTCGAGGCGAAGGCGGCCAGTGCCGAACTCCGCGGCGTCGGGCGGCTCGGGGACGTCACCTTCGAGGCCGCGCACGGCACGGTCAAGCTCGACGAGACCGCGGGCGCCCGCCTCGTCCTCCAGGCCGGCGACATCACGGTCGGCCGCCTGGGCGACGCCGCGGAGATCCGCACCCAGAAGGGCGACCTCCGCATCACCGAGGCCGTACGCGGCGAGGTCACGCTCCGCACCGAGCACGGCGACATCGCGGTCGGCGCCGCCCGGGGAGTCTCCGCCGCCCTGGACGCCGGCACCGGGTACGGCCGGATCCACAACGCGCTGAAGAACACCGACGGCGGCGACGCCGCGCCCCTGAGCATCCACGCGACCACCGCGTACGGCGACATCGCCGCCCGCAGCATCTGAGCCGCGGCTCACAGAGCTCGCAGGGTTCGCAGAGTTCGCAGAGTTCGCAGAGAGGGAGTACCCCACCATGACCAACCTGGCCATCGCGGCGCACGGGCTGCGCAAGTCCTACGGCGACAAGGTCGTCCTCGACGGTGTCGACCTGTCCGTACCCGAAGGAACGATCTTCTCCCTGCTCGGCCCGAACGGCGCCGGCAAGACCACCGCCGTGAAGATCCTCTCCACGCTCATCACGGCGGACGCCGACTCCGGCGCGGTCCGCGTCGGCGGCCACGACCTCGCGGCCGACCCGCAGGCCGTGCGCGCGGCGATCGGCGTCACCGGGCAGTTCTCCGCCGTCGACGGCCTGATCACCGGTGAGGAGAACATGCTCCTCATGGCGGACCTGCACCACCTCTCCCGGCGGGAGGGCCGCCGGGTCGCCGCCGAACTGCTGGAACGCTTCGACCTCACCGCGGCGGCGAAGAAGCCCGCCTCCACCTACTCCGGCGGCATGAAGCGCCGCCTCGACATCGCCATGACCCTGGTCGGCGACCCGCGGATCATCTTCCTCGACGAGCCGACCACCGGCCTCGACCCGCGCTCCCGGCACAACATGTGGCAGATCATCCGCGAGCTGGTCACGGGCGGCGTCACCGTCTTCCTCACCACCCAGTACCTGGAGGAGGCCGACGAACTCGCCGACCGGATCGCCGTGCTCAACGACGGCGGGATCGCCGCCGAGGGCACCGCCGAGGAGCTGAAGCGGCTCGTCCCCGGCGGACACGTACGGCTCCGCTTCACCGACCCGGCCGCGTACCGCAGCGCCGCCTTCGCACTGCGCGGGGCGGCCCCGGACGACGAGGCCCTCGCCCTGCAGATCCCGAGCGACGGCAGCCAGCGCGCGCTGCGCTCCCTCCTCGACCGGCTGGACTCGGCCGCCGTCGAGGCGGACGAACTGACCGTGCACACCCCCGACCTCGACGACGTCTTCTTCGCCCTGACCGGCGGCGCCATCTCCCCCGACCAGCCCAAGGAGGCTGTCCGATGAGCTCCTTCGCCCTCGCCGTACGCGACTCCTCCACGATGCTGCGCCGCAACCTCCTGCACGCCCGGCGCTACCCGTCCCTCACGCTGAACCTGCTGCTCACGCCGATCATGCTGCTGCTGCTCTTCGTCTACGTCTTCGGCGACACGATGAGCGCGGGCATAGGCGGCGGCGTTCCGGACCGCTCCCAGTACGTCGCGTACATCGTCCCGGGGCTGCTGCTGATGACCATCGGCAGCACGGTGGTCGGCACCGCGGTCTCCGTCTCCAACGACATGACCGAGGGCATCATCGCCCGCTTCCGCACGATGGCGATCCACCGCGCTTCGGTACTCGTCGGGCACGTCATCGGCAGCGTGCTGCAGGCGATCGTCAGCGTGGTCCTCGTCGGCGCCGTCGGCGTGGCCATCGGCTTCCGCTCCACCGACGCCACCGCCCTGGAGTGGCTGGCGGCCTTCGGACTCCTCGTACTCTTCGCCCTGGCACTCACCTGGATCGCGGTCGGCATGGGCCTCATCAGCCCCAACGCCGAGGCGGCCAGCAACAACGCGCTGCCCCTGATCCTGCTGCCGCTGCTCTCCAGCGCCTTCGTCCCGCTCGACGCGATGCCCGGCTGGTTCCAGCCGATCGCCGCGTACCAGCCCTTCACGCCCGCCATCGAGACCCTGCGCGGCCTGCTGCTCGGCACCGAGATCGGCCACAACGGATGGCTCGCGGTGGGGTGGTGCCTGGGCCTCGCGGTACTCGGCTACGTCTGGTCGACCTCGAAGTTCCAGCAGGACCCGAGGTAACCCCGATGCCCCCGCGGGCCCCGGCCCGCAGCTCGTCCCCCCACCAGCCCCGAGGGCGGCGTACATCGACGCGAGTGTCGGCGTACGCCGCCCTGTTGGCGTGTGTGGGGGCATCAAAGGCGTTGCGGGCGACTGCAGTAAGCGAGCGCCAGGGCGCCGTGAGGCCCGCTATGCGGCTCTGCGGATCCCAACTGGCCCGCCCGGGGAAGCTACTCGGCGCTATCGGCAGCGGGGCCGGCGCCCCTGCCGAGGATGCGGGCGAGGGCGTCACGCGCGTACTCCTCGTCGTAGGCGCCGCCCATCAGCAGCACGTGCAGGCAGATGCCGTCGAGCAGCGCGATCGCGGCGCGTGCCGTGCGCGGGTCGGTGCGTCGGGTGAGGAGCTCGGTGACCTGTTCGCCCCACTCGGCGGCGACGGCGCGCAGTGCGGGGCGGCGCAGGGCGGCGAGGTAGAGCTCGTACTCCAGCTCCACGCCGGTGCGGTCGCCGCCCAGCCAGGCGCCGGTCACCCGGGCCAGCTCGGTGGCGAGGTCGCGGCCGGGGTCGGTGAGGGCGTCGCCGTGTGCGCGTACGACCTTGGCGAAGCCCTCGTTGGCTTGGCGGAGGGCCGCCACGAGCAGGTCGTCGAGGGTCTTGAAGTGGTACGTCGTCGAGCCGAGCGGCACGTCCGCCTCGGCGGCGACGGTGCGGTGGCTCAGCCCGGCGATGCCGGCGCGGCCCACCACCCGGATCGCGGCGTCGATGATCCGCTGACGCCGCTCGGGGTCGTACCGCCGTGTCGCCGCCGCCATCAGTGCGCCCCGCCGAGGTTGAGCAGGACGACGCCGATGATCACGAAGGCGATCCCGGCGAGCTTGGCCAGGCCGGTGGACTCCCCGAGGAAGAGCATGCCGATCGCGGCGACGGCCGCGGTGCCCACTCCGGCCCAGATCGCGTACGCCGTGCCGACCTGGATCACCTTGAGGGTCTGCGCGAGCAGCGCGAAGGCGACCAGGTACCCGGCCACCGCGCCCAGCGAGGGCCACAGCTTGCTGAACCCCTCGCTGTACTTCATGGCGGTCGTCCCGGCGACCTCGGCGGCGATGGCCGCGGCGAGCAGTCCGTATCCCATGTGTACGAGTGTACGCATCGTTGCGTACGGGCGTACACAACAAAGGGGGTGCCTGCTACTCCAGAGCGAGGACGACCCGCACCGGCAGGTCCGTGTCCTCCTGCACGACGCCCGCCACCAGCTTGTGGCCGGCCAGGGACCACCTCTTGTGGGCGATGAACTCGTCCGCGTCCTCTTCCGTACTCCCGGCCGGCCGCAGGTGCCGCGCCAGCGCCGACGACTCCAGCCGGGGCAGGAAGGCGGCCAGGGCCCGCTCGCCCGCCGCGTAGGCGGCTTCCACGTCGTCGAAGTAGCCGGTGTCCTCGTCGGGCTCCCGCGTCCAGAGGGTGAACTCGACGCGCACGCCGCCGTTGTAGGGGTGGAACCAGCCTCCGGTGCCGTCCTTGTCCCAGGAGGCCCCGGAGCCGTCCCAGCCCTGCGCGGCGAACAAGGCCGCCACGCCCTCGCGGGTCGGTGGGGTCAGCTGCCGGATGGCTTCCAGCATGAGTACTGCGGCAGAGATCGCTCTCGTCTCGCTCATCGTCCTAACGCCCCGCGAACTCCCCCGCGAGCAAGCCCATCAGCACCAGGTCGTGGTGCCGGCCGTCGAGGAAGACGTGGTCGCGGAGGCGGCCCTCCTCCACGAAGCCGAGGCGGCGGTGCAGGGCGAGGGAGTCCTCGTTGTACGCGAAGATCCGCGCCTCGCACTTGTGGTAGCGCCGCTCGGCGAACATGAACCGCAGCAGCAGTGCCACCGCCTCCGAGGCGTAGCCCTTGCCCCGGTGCTCGGCGGCGATGGTGACGCCGTACTCGAAACGGCCCGCTCGCGGGTCGGCGTGGTTCGTGCCGACGGCGCCGACCGCCTCCCCCGAGCCGGTGGCTTCGATCACCAGCTGGAAGCAGTCGCCGTCGGGCGCGGCGGCGGCCCGCTCCCGCGCCCAGGCGCGGTGGCTCTCGGCGGAACGGGGTGGGCCCAGCAGGTCGCCCAGCCGCTCCTCGTCCGTGGCGAAGCGCATGAACGCGCGCCAGTCGTCGGGCTCGATACCGCGCAGGCGTATCCGCTCGCCGGTCCAGAAGGACGTCGTTCCGGAGGGCGTCCCAGAGGTCGTTCCAGAGGTCATTCCGCAAGATGATCACGGGGCGGACGCGGCGTCCATCCCCCCGTGCATCCCCCGTGACGCGGGGGGGGGGGGGGGGGGGGGGAGGGGGAGGGGGGGGGGGGGGGGGGGGGGGGGGAGGGGGGGGGGGGGGGGGGGGGCCCCCCCCCCCGTCGGAATGGGATCTTC
>NZ_JBVIEN010000005.1:68961-358245 GCF_055571835.1 Streptomyces sp. NPDC030862
GGGGTTCGTTAGGAGGGGGGGGGAGGGGGGGGAGGGGGTGTCCGCCCCTTGGTACCTCCCTGGGGGGGTGGTTCGCCCCAGGAGGGGGGGGGGGGTGGGGGGGGGGGCCCGAGCCGGAGGAGCTTACGGCAGGTTGCGCGCCATCACGATGCGCTGGACCTGGTTGGTGCCCTCGTAGATCTGGGTGATCTTGGCGTCGCGCATCATCCGCTCGACCGGGTAGTCACGGGTGTAGCCGTAGCCGCCGAGCAGCTGGACCGCGTCCGTGGTGACCTCCATGGCGATGTCGGAGGCGAAGCACTTGGCCGCGGCGCCGAGGTAGGTGAGGTCGGCGTCGCCGCGCTCCGAGGCGGCCGCGGCCTGGTACGTGAGGGCGCGGGCGGCGGAGATCTTCATGGCCATGTCGGCGAGCATGAACTGCACGCCCTGGAAGTCGGCGATCGGCTTGCCGAACTGCTTGCGCTCCTGGACGTACCCCTTGGCGTAGTCCAGCGCGCCCTGGGCGATGCCGAGCGCCTGGGCCGCGATGGTGATGCGGGTGTGGTCCAGGGTCTTCATCGCGGTGGCGAAGCCGGTGCCCTCCGCGCCGATCATGCGGTCGGCGGGGATGCGGACGTTGTCGAGGTAGACCTCGCGCGTCGGGGAGCCCTTGATGCCGAGCTTCTTCTCCGGGGCGCCGAAGGAGACGCCCTCGTCGGACTTCTCCACGACGAAGGCGCTGATGCCCTTGGAGCGCTTCTCGGGGTCGGTGACGGCCATGACCGTGTAGTACTCGGAGACGCCCGCGTTGGTGATCCAGCGCTTCACGCCGTTGAGGACCCAGAAGTCGCCGTCGCGTACCGCGCGGGTCTTCATGCCGGCCGCGTCCGAGCCCGCGTCCGGCTCGGAGAGGCAGTACGAGAACATCGCGTCGCCCTTGGCCAGCGGGCCCAGGTACTTCTTCTTCAGCTCCTCCGAGCCGGAGAGGATCACCGGGAGGGAGCCCAGCTTGTTCACGGCCGGGATCAGGGAGGACGAGGCGCAGGCGCGCGCCACCTCCTCGATGACGATCACGGTCGCGAGCGCGTCGGCGCCCGCGCCGCCGTACGACTCGGGGACGTGGACCGCGTGCAGGTCGGCGGCGACGAGGGCGTCGTGCGCCTCCTGCGGGAAGCGGGCCTCCTCGTCCACCGCGGCGGCGAACGGGGTGATCTTGGCCTCGGCGAGCGAGCGGACGGTGTCCCGGAGCATGTCGTGCTCCTCGGACGGGCGGTACAGGTCGAAATCAGGCGTTCCCGCCACGATCACTCACTCCCCTGGGCGTGTGCTAACTACCGTTAAGTAACTCAAATTTTAGTGTGCCGGAACCGAATGGCATAGGTGACCTTGCTGACAGGAGACGTCCGGCGGAAACGTGCCCAGGGCGGGGCGCGACTATGCTCGGGCGCGCACCGCCTCCCGCTCGTCAATGGAGAACCGCATGGCCCTCAAGATCACTGTGATCGGCACCGGATACCTCGGCGCCACCCATGCGGCGGCCATGGCGGAGCTGGGGTTCGAGGTGCTGGGCCTCGACGTCGTACCCGAGAAGATCGAGATGCTGGCCGCCGGCCGCGTCCCCATGTACGAGCCGGGGCTTGAGGACCTGCTGCGCAAGCACGTCGCCGGGATCGAGGGCTCCACCGGGCGGCTGCGCTTCACCACCTCCTGGGAAGAGGTCGCCGACTTCGGCGACGTCCACTTCGTCTGCGTGAACACTCCGCAGAAGCACGGCGAGTACGCGTGTGACATGCGGTACGTCGACGCCGCCTTCGGCTCCCTCGCCCCGCACCTGAAGCGCCCGACGCTCGTCGTCGGCAAGTCGACCGTGCCGGTCGGCAGCGCGGAGCGGCTGGCCCGGCTGCTCGCCGAGCGGGCGCCGGTGGGCGCGGACGCGGAGCTGGCATGGAACCCCGAGTTCCTGCGCGAGGGCTTCGCCGTGCAGGACACGCTGTACCCGGACCGGATCGTGGTCGGCGTGGAGAGCGCGGCGGCGGAGAAGGTGCTGCGCGAGGTGTACGCCACCCCGATGGAGGAAGGGTCGCCGTTCGTGGTGACCGACTTCCCGACGGCCGAGCTGGTGAAGACCGCCGCGAACTCCTTCCTGGCCACCAAGATCTCCTTCATCAACGCCATGGCGGAGGTCTGCGAGGCCGCCGGCGGCGACGTCGCCAAGCTGGCGGAGGCCATCGGCTATGACGACCGCATCGGCGCGAAGTTCCTGCGGGCCGGCATCGGCTTCGGCGGCGGCTGCCTGCCGAAGGACATCCGCGCCTTCATGGCCCGCGCGGGCGAGCTGGGCGCCAACCAGGCCCTGACCTTCCTGCGCGAGATCGACTCCATCAACATGCGGCGGCGCGGCCAGATGGTCGGCATGGCGCGCGAGGCGCTGGGCGACGGCACCTTCCTGGGCAAGCGGGTCGCGGTGCTGGGCGCGGCGTTCAAGCCGGACTCGGACGACGTCCGGGACTCGCCCGCGCTGAACGTGGCCGGGCAGATCCACCTCCAGGGCGGCCAGGTCACGGTGTACGACCCCAAGGGCATGGACAACGCGCGGCGCGTCTTCCCGACGCTCGCGTACGCGGACAGCGCGCTGGAGGCCGTGCACGGCGCGGACGTGGTGCTGCACCTCACGGAGTGGCGCGAGTTCCGCGACCTCGACCCGCGCGAGCTGGGCGAGGTCGTCAACACCCGCCTCATCCTGGACGGCCGCAACGCCCTGGACCCGGTCCGGTGGCGCGAGGCGGGCTGGACGTACCGGGCGATGGGGCGCCCGCGCGCGTAGGGCCTTCGGCACCCTCGCGCGGAGGGGCCTCAGCGGCCTCGCGCGGAGGGCGCCCGCAGGTGTAGGGCCTCTGGCGCCCGCGCGCGTCGGCCGGCACCGGTGGCCTGATCAGGCCGAGGCCCTCGGCTGCGACTCGCCGCCTCCGGCGCGCAGCTGCTCGTTGATGCGCTGGGCTTCTTCGAGCTGGTCTTCCAGGATGACGATGCGGCAGGCGGCCTCGATGGGGGTGCCCTCGTCGACGAGCTCGCGGGCGCGGGCGGCGATGCGCAGCTGGTAGCGGGAGTAGCGCCGGTGACCGCCTTGCGAGCGCAGGGGCGTGATCAGGCGGTGTTCGCCGAGGGCGCGGAGGAAGGCGGGCGTGGTGCCGAGCATCTCGGCGGCCCGGCCCATGGTGTAGGCGGGGTAGTCATCGTCGTCGAGGTTGGCGACGGGGCGGGAACTGCCAGCGGGCATAGACCTCTTCTTTCGGGGGACGCGTCGGGGGGCCCGGGTGCCGTACTGGCACCCGGGCCCCGAGCTTTCAACACCATCTACCGGCAAACCGCGCCGGCCTTCTTGTCCGCAGGTTCCGCCTGGGAGGGCGGGGCTGCGGGGATCGCGGATGCGTGACCGGGGACCACCTTCCAATCCGGGGCCTGCGGTACCCGGGCGGCCACTTCCTCGCCCGGGCGATCCTGATGGCGTTCTGCTCCTTACCTTCGGTTACACGGTTGTACTGCGGTACTGCCTACTTCTTGACCTGCTTGCACGGCAGTTCGTCTCTGCCGTGCCCCCTTCGACTTCTTGGGTACGACGAACACGTTAGCCTCGCGACAGGCCAATGTCTACTGTCGCCACGACAGATTTTCTCCTGAGCCGGTACGGGCATTTCTGCCGCACGGAGGCCACTTCGAGGGAGCGCCACCGTCGGCCACGACCCCTGGCCCTAGCCCCTAGCCTCTAGCCCCTGCGTGCCCGGTACGCGCGCATCTTCGCTCGGGCGCCGCAGACCGACATGGAGCACCAGCGGCTGCGGCCTGCCGGGCTGCGGTCGTAGTAGGCCCAGAGGCAGTCGGCGGCCTCGCAGGCCTTGAGGCGGAGCCAGGTGCCGTCGGCGGCGGCCGCCGCGATGGCCGCCGCCACGCGCGCGGTGAGGGTGTCCGGCGGCGCCGGGCGCAGGGCCGCCGTGCCGTCGGCGGGGTCGACCGTGACCAGCAGGGGCGCGGCGGAGAGCAGGTCGTCGAGCGGTGTCGTCGGGCGGTGCGGCGGGTGTCCGGCGTGGGCGAGGCAGGCGGCGCGGAGGGCCTCGCGCAGCTCGCGGGCCGTCTCGACCTCGTGGGGCGCGAGGCCGAACCGGGCGCGGCCGTCCTCCGTGTCGAGGGAGTCGGTGCCCGACTCGACGTCGAGGCTGTTCACCAGGGCCTCCACCAGGGCGAGGGGCCCCGGCGCGGGCGCTCTGTCGTTCATGGTTGCGACGTTACCCGTTCTGCGGGACCATACGGTCACGGTTACCGGTTGCCATCAGTTACCGGTAACGCCCCGACGGCAGGAGAACTCTTCATGGCCATCGCCAAGCTCAGCACCGTCGTCCTCGACTGTCCCGACCCCGACGCCCTCGCCGCCTTCTACGCCGAGCTCCTCGGCGGTACGCGGCAGAGCCACGACGACTGGGTCGAGGTCACCGGCCACTCCGGCACGCCGCTCGGCTTCCAGGCCGCGCCCGGCTTCGTACCGCCGCGCTGGCCCTCGCCCGACGGCTCCCAGCAGTTCCACCTGGACCTCGACGTCGACGACCTCGACGCGGCCGAGGAGAAGGTGCTCGCCCTCGGCGCGACGGTGCTCGACGCGGACGACCGCGACCGCACCTGGCGGGTTTACGCGGACCCTGCTGGGCACCCGTTCTGCCTGTGTGCCGGCTGACCGCCGGCCGAGCCTCGAGGAGGACGTCCATGGGCTTCGCCACCCTTGCCCTGACCGCGATCGACTGCCCGGAGCCGGAGCGGCTCGCCGAGTTCTACGCCGCGATGCTCGGCGGCGAGGTGAAGAGCGACCCGGACGACGGCGAGAACTGGGTGGAGCTGCGGCTGCCCGACGGGAAGCGGCTCGCCTTCCAGCGGTCGCCCGGACTCCAGCCGCCCGAGTGGCCCCGCGCCGACCGGAACTCCCAGCAGTTCCACCTCGACCTCGACGTCGACGACCTCGACGCGGCCGAGGAGAAGGTGCTCGCCCTCGGCGCGAAGGCGCTGGACACGGACGACCGCGAGCGCAGCTGGCGGGTGTACGCCGACCCGGTCGGCCACCCGTTCTGCCTCTGCCGCGCCTGATCACACCCCGCGCGCCACGGCCTCGGCCTCCCGTACGACACGCGCCGCGTTGCCCCAGGTCAGCGCGGCGATGTCGGTCTCCGGCCAGTCGCGGTGCAGCAGCTCGGCGATGAGGTTCGGGTAGCAGGAGGCGTCTTCCAGGCCGATGGTGTGCGGGGCGTGCGTCGCCATGCCGTACGAGCCCGCGAGCCCCAGGCACTCCGGCCCGGCGACCTCGCGGACATGCTCCAGGTGGTCGGCGACGTCCTGCAGCGTGGCCGGGGCCTCGCGGAGCCGGGCCACCTGGTCGGGCGCGAAGCTCACCATGCACACGCCGCCGTTGGCGCGCAGGCGGCGCAGGACGTCGTCGGTGACGTTCGACGGGTGCGGGGTGAGGGCGTACGCGGCCGAGTGCGAGAGGATCACCGGCGCCTTGGTGACGTCGAGGACGTGGCTCATGGTGTCGGTGGAGGCGCCGGAGAGGTCGACCAGCACCCCGAGGTGGTTCATCTCCCGGATGACGTCCTGCCCGAAGGGCGTCAGCCCCTCGGGCCCCGCGGCCCAGCGGGCACCCGCGACGCCGGCACTGCGTACGCCGAGGGCGTGGTACGCGCGCAGCGTCCCGAGCGAATCGCCGAGGGCGGCGCCGCAGACGGGGCCGAGGAGCGAGGCGATACGGCCGCAGTCGCGGGCGGCGGCCATCTCGGCGGCGGTGAGCGCGAGACGAAGGGCTTCCGGGCAGGACTCGATGAGGGTCCGTACGGCGTCGATCAGGTCCAGGGTGCCGCCGATCAGACGGTCCGCCCCGTACGAGCGGGGGACGTGCAGCGACCAGAACTGGGCGCCGACGCCACCGGCCCGGATCCGGGGTATGTCGGTGTCGAGCGCGGCCTCACCGTGCTGGAGGGCGTGGTGGTGCGTGCGGTCGAGCTCCTGGGCGAGGGTGTTGTGCCCGTCCACGACGAGCTGCGCGGCGAGCAGAATCCGGGCCCGCGCGAGATCGGTCTCAGCGGGCGTGGGGGCTTCGGCGGCGGTGGCGCCGCCCGTCGGGTCGTCGAGTTCACCGGCCGTGGCGGGTGCGACGTAGGGAAGGTCCTGCAGGTCTGCCATGACGGGGGCTCCGGCTCCGTGAACGGCGTTGCGAGCCATAGGGCCACGGTGGCACGCCCGGAAGCGGGGGGCCCGGCGGTGTACTGCGTCCGGGTGGATTCCCCCGCCCCTCCCCTCCCCGAAACCGGGTGCTGCACGGGGGCTGACGCCCCCGGCCGCGCCGTGCGGCGGGCGGCCGGGGGCGGGGCCTCAGCCGTCCAGGGACTCCAGCGTTGCGTTCGACGGCGGGCGCGAGGACAGGCCCCGGGCGACCGCTTCGGCGTCGCGGAGGGCGCGGACCGGGTTGGACCAGGTCAGCATCGCGATGTCCGTGCGGGACCACTTGCGGGACAGGAGCTCCGCGATGAGGTTCGGGTACCCCGACACGTCCGACAGGTCCGAGGGCGTGAAGGCCGTGCCGTCGAAGTCGCCGCCGATGCCGAGGTGGGCTATGCCCGCCACCTCGCGCATGTGGTCCAGGTGGTCCGCGACGTCCGCCGCGGTGGCCACCGGGCGCGGGTGCGCCTCCTCGAAGGCCTCGTGGACGCGCATGGCGTCCGGCGTGGTGGCCAGCGGGTGGAAGCCGTGCTCCCGCATGTTCTCCTCGGCGCGCCGCGTCCACTCCACCGCGGCCGGGAGGACGAACTTCGGCACGAACGTGACCATGGCCACGCCGCCGTTCGCCGGCAGCTGCGCCAGCACGTCGTCCGGGATGTTGCGCGGGTGGTCGCAGACCGCGCGGGACGACGAGTGGGAGAAGATCACCGGCGCCTCGGAGGCCGCCAGGGCGTCGCGCATCGTCGTGGCGGCCACGTGCGAGAGGTCCACCAGCATGCCGAGGCGGTTCATCTCGCGGACGACCTCGCGGCCGAAGGCGGACAGGCCGCCGACGCCCGGCTCGTCGGTCGCCGAGTCGGCCCACGGGACGTTGTCGTTGTGCGTCAGCGTCATGTAGCGGACGCCGAGGGCGTACAGCGCCCGCAGGGTGGCGAGCGAGTTGTTGATGGAGTGGCCGCCCTCGGCCCCCTTGAGGGAGGCGATCCGGCCGGCGGCCCGCGCCGCCTCCATGTCGTCGGCCGTCAGCGCGGGCGCCAGCTCCGCCGGGTGGCGGGCGAGGAGCTGGTCGACGCAGTCGATCTGCTCCAGCGTGGCGCTGACCGCCTCGTCACCCGTCAGCTCGCAGCGCACGTACACCGACCAGAACTGCGCCCCGACCCCGCCGGCCCGCAGCCGGCGGAGGTCGGTGTGGAGCCGGCCCGTCTGGTCCGCCGCGATGTCGAGGCGGTCCAGGTCGTACCGCGCCTTCGAGCGCAGCGCCCACGGCAGGTCGTTGTGGCCGTCCACCACCGGGAAGTCCCCCAGCAGCTCGCGCGCCTCGGCGAGGAGCGCCTCGGAGGAGGCGGCCCCGGCCGCGGAGGCCGTCACTTGCCCACCTTGGAACGCAGCCGCCGGCCCTTCTCCGTGGCCTGGTCGTTCAGCTCCTGCTGGAAGTCGCTCATGCGGGCCAGCAGGTCCGGGTCGGAGGTCGCGAGGATCCGCGCGGCGAGCAGGCCGGCGTTGCGCGCGCCGCCCACCGAGACCGTCGCCACCGGCACGCCCGCCGGCATCTGCACGATCGACAGCAGGGAGTCCATGCCGTCGAGGTACTTCAGCGGGACGGGGACGCCGATCACCGGCAGCGGGGTGACGGAGGCGAGCATGCCCGGCAGGTGGGCCGCGCCGCCCGCGCCCGCGATGACCGCCTTCAGGCCGCGGTCCGCCGCGCGCTCGCCGTACGCGATCATCTCGCGCGGCATGCGGTGCGCGGAGACGACGTCGACCTCGTACGGGATCTCGAACTCGTCGAGGGCCCCGGCTGCGGCCTCCATGACGGGCCAGTCCGAGTCGGAGCCCATGACGATGCCGACGAGGGGGCCGTTCTGCCCATTGGGCCCGAGTGCGTTACTCAACGATCGTTCCTCGCAGGTAGTCGGCGGCGTGACGGGCGCGCTCCAGCACCTCGTCCAGGTCGTCACCGAAGGTGTTGACGTGCCCCACCTTGCGGCCGGGCTTCACGTCCTTGCCGTACATATGGATCTTCAGCTGCGGGTCGCGGGCCATGCAGTGCAGGTACGCCTGGTACATGTCCGGGAAGTCGCCCCCCAGCACGTTGCACATGACGGTCCACGGGGCGCGCGGGCGCGGGTCGCCCAGCGGCAGGTCGAGCACGGCCCGCACGTGGTTGGCGAACTGCGAGGTGACCGCGCCGTCCTGGGTCCAGTGGCCGGAGTTGTGCGGCCGCATCGCCAGCTCGTTGACGAGGATGCGGCCGTCGCGGGTCTCGAAGAGCTCGACGGCGAGGTGGCCGACGACGTCGAGCTCCTTGGCGATGCGCAGCGCCAGCTCCTGCGCCTGCCCGGCCAGCTCGGCCGAGAGGTCGGGCGCCGGGGCGATCACGGTGTCGCAGACGCCGTCGACCTGCCGCGACTCGACGACCGGATACGCCACGGCCTGGCCGTGCGGGGAGCGGACGATGTTCGCCGCGAGCTCGCGGACGAAGTCGACCTTCTCCTCCGCCAGGACCGGCACCCCGGCCCGGAAGGGCTCGTGGGCGTCGGCCTCGGAGCGTACGAACCACACGCCCTTGCCGTCGTACCCGCCGCGCACGGTCTTGAGGATCACGGGGTAACCGTCGCCCTCGCCGCCGCCCTCCGCCGCGAACGCCGACACGTCGGCCGGGTCCGCCACGATGCGGTGGCGCGGGCAGGGAGCACCGATGGCGTCGAGCCTCGCGCGCATCACGCCCTTGTCCTGGGCGTGCACCAACGCGTCGGGCCCCGGGCGGACGGGGATGCCGTCAGCCTCCAGGGCCCGTAGGTGCTCGGTCGGTACGTGCTCGTGGTCGAAGGTGATCACATCGCAGCCGCGTGCGAACTCACGCAGCGTGTCCAGGTCGCGGTAGTCGCCGATGACGACGTCGCTCACGACCTGGGCCGCGGAGTCCTGGGGTGTGTCACTGAGGAGCTTGAATCTGATGCCGAGGGGGATACCCGCCTCGTGGGTCATCCGGGCCAGCTGTCCGCCGCCCACCATGCCTACTACCGGGAACGTCACCCTCTTAGGGTATCGGGCTCCGCCGATGGGTCCCCTCCCCGGGGAAGGGACCCGGGCAGGGGGCTCCTCCGCTCCCCGAGCGGTGCCGGCGGGCCCTGGTTAGCATGGCTTGGTTGACCCACTCGACCGGACGGGGCTGTGAGATCACCATGAGTGAACGGGGCGCACTGCGGGTGCGGCTGGACCGGCTCGTCCGCGAGATCGCCAAATTCGGGGTGGTCGGCGGTCTCGGGCTGCTGGTCAACATGGCGGTCTTCAACCTGGTGCGGCACACCACCGAGATCCCGGTGGTACGGGCCAGCCTCATCGCGACCGTCATCGCCATCGCCTTCAACTACGTGGGCTTCCGCTACTTCACGTACCGGGACCGTGACAAGAGCGGCCGTACGCGTGAGCTGTCGCTCTTCCTGGCGTTCAGCGTGGTGGGGATGGTCATCGAGAACGGCGTGCTGTTCGCCGCGACGTACGGCTTCGGCTGGGACACCCCGCTGCAGAGCAACTTCTTCAAGTTCTTCGGCATCGGTGTCGCGACGCTGTTCCGCTTCTGGTCGTACCGCACGTGGGTGTTCCGTACGCTGCCGGGCCCCGAGGCCGCCGTGGCGCCCGCTGCCGAATCGTTCCTGGAGCAGCGGCGGCACCACGACGAGCCCGCCGCCGAGCCCGTCGGTCCCCGGCGGTAGCCGCACGGAGGTCAGCGCACCGTCGGCGGGTGCTCCTTGCGGCGGGGCACCTCGCGGCTCAGGAAGAGCGCGAAGACCGGCGGCTGCTGCTGGAGCAGTTCCAGCCGTCCGCCGTCCGCCTCCGCCAGGTCGCGGGCGACGGCGAGGCCGATGCCGGTGGAGTTGCGGCCGCTGATGGTCCGCTCGAAGATCCGCGCGCCGAGGTCGGGCGGGACGCCCGGGCCCTCGTCGGTGACCTCCACCACCGCCTGGTTGCCCGTGACGCGGGTGCGCAGCGCGACCGTGCCGCCGCCGTGCATCAGGGAGTTCTCGATCAGCGCGGCCAGCACCTGGGCGACCGCGCCCGGGGTTCCCACCGCGCGCATGCCGACCTTGCCGGAGCGGACGATGGCCCGCCCGGCGCTGCGGTAGGCGGGGCGCCACTCCTCGATCTGCTGCTTGACGACCTCGTCGAGGTCGAAGGCGATCGCCGAGCCGGTGCGCGGGTCGCGCGAGTTCGTCAGGAGCCGCTGGACGACGTCGGTGAGCCGCTCGACCTGGGTGAGCGCGATGTGCGCCTCCTCCTTGACCGTCTCCGGGTCGTCGGTGACGGAGATCTCCTCCAGCCGCATGGAGAGCGCGGTCAGCGGCGTGCGCAGCTGGTGGGAGGCGTCGGCGGCCAGTCGGCGCTCGGCGGTGAGCATCCGGGCGATCCGCTCGGCCGAGGCGTCCAGGACGTCCGCGACCCGGTCCAGCTCGGGCACCCCGTACCGCTTGTGGCGCGGCCGCGGGTCGCCGGAGCCGAGCCGCTCGGCGGTCTCGGCGAGGTCGGTGAGCGGCGAGGCGAGCTTGTTGGCCTGGCGTACGGCGAGGAGGACGGCGGCGATCACGGCGAGCAGCGCCACGGCGCCGATGATCAGCAGGGTGCGGCCGACCTCGGCGGTGACGGTGGAACGCGGTTCCTCGACGGTGACGGTCTCGCCGCGCTCGCCCTCGGCGGTGCCGCGGATGACGCCGCCCTCGGGGCGCTTGCCGATCTCGATGGGCGCCCGGCCGGGGATGCGGATCACGGCGTACCGCTTGGCGCCGCTCTGCTCGGCGAGGATGTCGGGGTTGACGGGCTCCCCGCCGATCAGCCGGCTCTCGACGATGGAGATGAGGCTCACCGCCTCGGAGTCCACGCTCTCCTGGGCGCTGCTGCTGATGGTGCGGGTCTCGACGATGACGAGGGAGACCCCGAAGACGGCGATGACGACGAGCACCACCGCGAGCGTGGAGTTGATCAGTCGGCGGCGCACCGTGCGTACCTACCCGGTCTCAGCTCTGTACCTACCGGTCCTAGCTCTTTTCGAAGCGGAAGCCGACACCGCGCACGGTGGCGATGTAGCGCGGGTTCGCGGCGTCGTCGCCGAGCTTCTTGCGCAGCCAGGAGATGTGCATGTCGAGGGTCTTGGTCGACGACCACCAGGTGGTGTCCCACACCTCGCGCATCAGCTGGTCGCGGGTGACGACCCGGCCGGCGTCCCGGACCAGGACCCGCAGCAGGTCGAACTCCTTCGCCGTGAGCTGGAGCTCCTCGTCGCCCATCCAGGCGCGGTGCGACTCGACGTCGATGCGTACGCCGTGGGTGGCGGGTGCCGGGGCCGGCTCGGCGGAGCCGCGCCGCAGCAGGGCCCGGACCCGGGCGAGCAGCTCGGCGAGCCGGAACGGCTTGGTGACGTAGTCGTCCGCGCCCGCGTCCAGCCCGACAACGGTGTCGACCTCGTCCGCGCGGGCGGTCAGCACCAGGATCGGCACCGTGTGCCCCTCGGCGCGCAGGCGTCTCGCCACCTCGAGCCCGTCCATCCCGGGCAGGCCGAGGTCCAGCACGACGAGGTCGATCCCGCCCTGGAGTCCCGTCTCGAGCGCGGTGGTTCCGTCCTCGCGCACCTCGACCTCGTAACCCTCCCGCCGCAGGGCGCGGGCCAGCGGTTCCGAGATGGATGCGTCGTCCTCGGCGAGCAGTACACGGGTCATGGGGTGATGGTAGTCCGCGCGGGGTACGCGCCGGGGTGGGAACGACGCTTGATCATCATCGCCTGGGACTATGGGACGCCATCCTGCTTATCACCTTCGATTATGGGCAGTCGGTTCCATGCACCCCTGTGATCCATATCTCAAGTCCTTCCTTATCCGCCACTGTCGTGTCGTATGGTGGCGAGACGCCTGATGCAGTACTCCGGGACCTTTGGCCCGCCAAGAGCGCCAAGGGTCTCTTTTCTGCCCGGGGCCGGCCCTGCCAGCCTTGAGGCAGTGAACGACCTGTGGGCCGGGCCCCGATGCGCGACGACGCGCCTGTCGGGGCGTGGATCCCGGTGCGTCCGAACCCTCGCCTCCGTGCTCCGCACGGGGGCGAACCCCTGTCCAGGCGTCGGGGGACGGGACGGAACGCGCGCCGGTGCCGGCCGCGCCCCCCACCGGGCGCGTCACGCTCACGAAGCGGATGGCGCGTCCCGAGCAAGCAAGGATCGACCATGGCGTCCAGCCTGACGAGGGACCCGGCCGGCAGCACCGCCGCCGGCCTTGAGAAGACGTTCCTCGGCCACCCCCGCGGTCTGGCCAACCTCTTCATGACCGAGATGTGGGAGCGCTACAGCTTCTACGGCATGCGGGCCCTGCTCGTGCTCTACCTGTCGGCCTCCGTGGCCAAGGGCGGTCTCGGCTTCGACACGGCGACCGCCGTCGCCATCTACTCCGTCTACAACGCGATGGTGTACCTCCTCGCGCTGCCGGGCGGCTGGTTCGGCGACCGGGTGTGGGGCGCCCGGAAGACCGTGGCGATCTCCGGCACGGTCATCATGACCGGCCACTTCCTGCTGGCCCTGCCGACGGAGGTCTCCTTCTTCATCGGCCTGGCGCTCATCGCCGCCGGCTCCGGTCTGCTCAAGGCCAACATCTCGACGATGGTCGGCCACCTGTACCGGGACAAGAACGACCCGCGCCGGGACGGCGGCTTCACGATCTTCTACATGGGCATCAACCTCGGTGCCTTCGTCGCCCCGCTGACCATCGGCTACGTGGGCCAGAAGATCAACTGGCACTACGGCTTCGCCATGGCCGGCGTCGGCATGGCCCTCGGCCTCGCGTTCTACTTCCTGGGCTTCCGCAACCTGGCCCCGGAGTCGAACCAGGTCCCCGCGCCGCTGTCGGACGCCGAGCGCACCGGCATCGTCAAGAAGGCGCTGATCTGGCTGGCCGTCGCGGCCGTCGCGTACGGCGCCGCCGGTCTGGCCGGCAAGCTGACCATCGACTGGGTGCTGTGGCCGCTGACCATCCTCGGCCTGGTGCTGCCCGCCTGGTACCTGTTCCGCATCAAGCGCGACACCGACCTGGACCAGGTCGAGCGGTCCCGGATGTCGGCGTACGTCTGGTTCTTCGTCGCCGCCGCCGTCTTCTGGGGCATCTACGACCAGACCGGCTCGACCCTGAGCCTGTTCGCGGAGCACAACACCGCGGGCTCCCTCTTCGGCTTCGAGTTCCCGGCGAGCTGGTTCCAGTCGCTGAACCCGCTGTACGTGATGGCGCTGGCCCCGGTCTTCGCCTGGCTGTGGGTGGCGCTCGCCCGCCGCTCCAAGGAGCCCAGCACGCTGGTGAAGTTCACGCAGGGCCTGGTGCTGATCGGCGCCTCGTTCTTCGTGATGATGCTGGCGCAGGCCGCCTCCGCGGGTGGCGTGATGGTCACCCCGCTGTGGCTGTGCTCGGTCTACCTGATCCAGACCGTCGGCGAGCTCACCCTCTCGCCGGTCGGCCTGTCGCTGACGACGAAGCTGGCGCCGCAGAAGTACGCCTCGCAGATGATGGGCGTCTGGTTCCTGGCCGTCACCGCCGGTGACTCGGTCATCGCGCTGCTCCAGCTCATGGGCGCGCCGACCGACACCACGTGGTGGTTCGCCAGCCAGGGCGCGCTCGCGGTGCTCGCCGGTGTCGCGATCTTCATGTACCGCCGGAAGGTGCAGCCCCTCATGGGCGGCGTGCACTGACCCGTACCCCTCCAGGGGCACGCAAAAGGGCCGCCGTACCGGATCCGTCCGGTACGGCGGCCCTTCGCCGTGTACGGGGAGGCGCGCGCGGGCTTACGCCGGGGCCGCGAGCTCCGCCCAGACCGTCTTGCCGGGGGCGTCGTCCGTCCGTACGACGCCCCAGTCGAGGCAGAGGCGCTGCACGATGAACATGCCGTGCCCGCCGGGCCGCCCGGCGCGGTGCGGGGTGCGGGGCTCGGGCTGGCCGGCGCCGCGGTCCTCGACCTCCAGGCGGAGCACCTTGGCGTCCAGCGAGACGCGCAGCTCCTCGGGGCCCTCGGCGTGCAGGCAGGCGTTGGTGACGAGCTCGGAGACGACGAGCAGGACGTCCTCGGCGGCGGCGCGGCGGTCGGCGGAGGCGGCGGGCAGCCAGCCCCAGTCGTAGAGCGCCTGCCGGGTGAAGTCGCGCGCGAGCGGAACGATCCCGCTGGCGCTCCCCAGGGAGAGCCTCCGGAACCGCCCGCCCTCGGAGGCGGCCGGCGCGTCGGCCTGCGAGGAGGCGGCCTGCGATGAGGCGCCGGACGGCGCGCCGGGTCGCGTGCCCGACGGCGTACCGGACTGCTCGCCCGACGGCGTGCCCGACGCGGCGCGCGCCCTGTCCCCGGAGCCGGGCGGCTTGCCCGGCGGCGTACCCGGCCCGGAGGAGGAGGCGCGGACCGCGGTCCCGCCGCCCGCCACGGCACGGTACGCCGTGGCGTCGACACCCTTGACGGGGCCCGCGACAGGTTCGGCACCCGCGCCGGCGCCCGCGCCGCCCGGCTCGCCGCCGAGGCCGCTCGGCGGATGCTGCTGGGTGCTGCCCATCAGCGCTTCACCTCACCGATTCACCAGTTCGCCATTGCCAATAAGTTTCGATACGGAGAGTCGCGAAGTCCCACCCTTCACACCCTCGCGCAGGTTCTTCTGCCCGGAGTTGCGGGTACGACACCCGGTTCGTCAGCCGATGCGCGTGAGCAACCCGGTAACGGCCGTCGGCCGTCATCGCAGGGCCCGGTGGCGCAGCGGACGGCGCCGCGGCGCGGGAAGGGTGCGCCGGATCAGTCGGCGAGCGCCTCGTCCAGGGTGTCGTGCAGGGTGAAGACCGCTTCCGCGCCGGTGATCTCGAAGACGCGGGCCACCACGGGCTGCATTCCGGCCAGATGGACCCCACCCCCTGCCGCCTCGGCCTTGAGCCGGGCCCCCAGCAGGACGTTGAGGCCGGTGGAGTCGCAGAAAGCAAGCTGCGAGCAGTCGACCACCAACCGTGAACGTCCTTGCTCCAGCGCGGCATCCAGCGGTTCGCGCAGGAGATCCGCGGTGTGGTGATCCAACTCACCCACCGGTGTGACGATCTCACTGCGGCCCACCGTCCGGACCCCGACGCTGAGCCGGCCCTGATTCGCGCTGCCGACCGTCCCGCGGTCCATGCCGCCCCTCTTCGCCGATGCCGTTGAGTCGGTAGAACCCTACGCCCTCTGCCGATCGGCCGGTAGTCGGACTCCCCTGTTAGTCAGACATATGGGACAATTGACACTTGCAACGACCTAGGAAGAGCGGGTAGGGCTAGTAGGGACACCCATCCACCCACCCAGCCGGCTTTGGAGGCGCCGCACACCGCAGCGACGCAATTCGGCATCGGCGGCCTTATGCCGAGAACGATGGAGGAGACCATGTCACCCCGGCTCGACGAGACGCGTACCCCCGACGCGGCGTCGATAACTCCGCTCGAACCCCTTCCCACCCCCGACGACCACATCGGCGAGACCACCCCCGGCCTTCTCGCCGAGACCGGCCCGAGCGGTCTGAACGGCCTCAGCGGTCTGAACGGCCTGAGCGGCCTGCCCGAGATCCCGCCGTACGACGAGGTCGCACCGCTCGACGCGCGCGCCCTGTCGAAGACGCTCTTCGCCCGCCTCGAGACGCTCGAGGAGGGCACGCACGAGTACGCGTACGTCCGCAACACCCTCGTCGAGCTCAACCTCGCCCTGGTCAAGTTCGCCGCCTCCCGGTTCCGCTCCCGCAGCGAACCGATGGAGGACATCATCCAGGTCGGCACCATCGGCCTGATCAAGGCCATCGACCGGTTCGAACTCGCCCGCGGGGTCGAGTTCCCCACCTTCGCGATGCCGACCATCGTCGGAGAGATCAAGCGCTTCTTCCGCGACACCTCGTGGTCCGTGCGCGTCCCGCGCCGGCTCCAGGAGCTCCGCCTCGACCTGGCCAAGGCCGGTGACGAGCTCGCCCAGGAGCTGGACCGCGCGCCGACCGTCGGTGAGCTCGCCGAGAAACTCGGCATCACCAAGGAGGAGGTCGTCGAGGGCATGGCGGCGAGCAACGCGTACACCGCGAGCTCGCTCGACGCCCAGCCCGAGGAGGACGACACGGAGGGCGCGCTCGCGGACCGCATCGGCTACGAGGACAACGGCCTGGAGGGCATCGAGTACATCGAGTCCCTCAAGCCGCTGATCGCCTCGCTGCCCGCCCGCGACCGCAAGATCCTCTCCCTGCGGTTCGTCGCCGGCATGACGCAGTCGGAGATCGGCGAGGAGCTCAACATCTCGCAGATGCACGTCTCGCGGCTGCTCTCCCGCACCCTGGGCAAGCTCCGCAAGGGGCTGACCGTGGAGGAGTGACCCCCTCCCCACCCCTTGTCCGAAGGGCCCGTTTCCGTCAAGGGACGGGCCCTTCGGCCGTCTTGACGGAGTCGTCCCCCCGGGGCCACATTGGCCCGGGGGCAGGGGGGTCACATGCGGTATGCGGCTTACGCGGCCTACGCGGGTCTGGAAGAGCGCATGCGGGCGCGGCTCGGCAGGGAGTGCCTGTACGTGCCGTCGTGCCGGCTCGGCCTGTACGTGGCGCTGCGCCACTGGTGCCCGCCCGGCGGCCGGGTGCTCATGTCCCCGGTCAACGACGACGTCATCCTCTTCGTGGTCCTCGCCGCGGGCCTCCGCCCCGTACAGGCGCCGCTGAACCCGCGTGACGGGTCGCTCGACCCGGCGGCCGTCCCGGAGGCGGTGTGGCGCGGCCTGTCCGCCGTCCTGACCACCAACCTGTACGGGAACCCCGACCCGGCCCCGGAACTGGCCGAACGGTGCCGCACCTTGGGCATCCCGCTGCTGGAGGACGCGGCGCACGCGATCGGCGGCGAGATCGGCGGGCGGCCCGTCGGCACGTACGGCGAGGCGTCCGTCTTCAGCCTCTCCAAGCACACCGGCGCGAAGACCGGGGGCTTCCTCGCCGTACGCGACCCCGCGCTGTACGGCGAACTGGCGCGGGCGCGCGACGCGTTGCTGCTCCCGTCGCGGCCGGCCGCCGAACTCGCCTACGCCCTACGTCCGTACGCCGAGGCGGCGGTGCGCGGGCTGCGGCTCGTGAAGGCCGCGCGGGCCGCGCTGCGGGCGCTCGGCCGGGAGGAGCGCGCGGGGATCCGGATGCCGCTGCGGCCGGCGGAGCTGAAGGACGCCCTGTCCGCCGCCCCCGGGCTCGTACCGTTCGACGCGTGGGTCCGGGTGGACCTGCACGACTACCGGCTCGCCCCCGGGCTCGTACGCCTGCGCCGTACGGAGCGGCTCCTCGGGCGCCTGGACGCGACGCTGGCGGCCCACCGTGCCGGTACGGAGAAGCTGCTGGCGTCACCCTGGGGAGACCCCCGGGCGCCCGTCCGGCCACTCTTCCGGGTGCCGTTGCTGGTCGAGGACCGGGACGCGGCCATCGCCGCCCTCGCGCGGGCGCGGGTGCCCACCGGGTACCTGTACGACCCGCCGCTGGACGACTACGCGGGGCCCCTCTTCACCGACCCCTCACCGCGGCCCGAGGGCGCCCGGTGGTTCGCGCGCCACGCGCTGCCCGCCGATCCGCTCCGGGCGGACCAGGTCCTGGAGGTGCTGCGCGCGTCGGGCGCCCGTCCGGCGGGCCCGCACGGTGGCTGACACGACCGTCCGGCACGGCACCGCGGTGGCGCCCGGCGGCGACTCGATGTTCCGCAACGCCTACGCGCTGATGCTGTCCACCGGTGTCTCGGCCGCACTCGGACTCGGCTTCTGGCTGGTCGCCGCCCGCCACTACACCGAGGAGGCCGTCGGGCAGGGCTCCGCCGCCATCGCCGCGATGCGGCTGCTCGCCTCGGTCACCGCCACGACGATGATCGGCGCGGTGGTGCGGTACGTGCCGCGCGCGGGGCGGGCCACGGGGCCGCTGGTGTGGCGCGCGTACGCCGTCAGCTCGCTGGTGGTGGCGGCGGCGAGCGTGGCGTTCCTGCTGACGCTGGACCTGTGGGGGCCGTCGTACGCGCCGCTGCGCGGCCCGGCCGCCGGGGCGTTCTTCGTCGTCGCGTGCGTGGCGTGGGCGCTGCTCACCCTCCAGGACGGCGTCCTGACGGGCCTGCGCACGGCCGTGTGGGTGCCCGTCGGCAACGCCGTCTTCTCGCTCGGCAAGCTGCTCCTGCTGGTGGCCTTCGCGGGCGCGCTGCCCGTACTGGGCATCTTCGTCTCGTGGGCCGTCGCCATCGCCCTGTCGGTGCTGCCGCTCGGCTGGCTGGTGTTCCGGCGGCTCATCCCGCGCCAGGCCGCCGCCGACCGGGACCGGGAGCCGCCGACTCCACGCGAGATGGGGCGGTTCCTCGCCGGGGACTCGGTGGGCGCGCTGTTCAGCCTGGCGATGATCAACCTGCTGCCGGTGATGGTCGCCGTCCGCTTCGACGCCGCGCACAACGGCTGGTTCTACACCGCGTACACGGTCGGCGGGACCATGGAGTTCCTGGCCATCAACATGGCCTCCTCCCTCACCGCGCACGCCTCGCACAGCCCCGAGTCGCTCGCCGAGGGCGTACGCGGCGCGCTGCGCCGCATGGCGCTGCTGCTGGTGCCGGTGGTGGCGGTGCTCGTCGTCTTCGCGCCGTGGATCCTCACGCCCTTCGGGGCGGCGTACGCCGAGCACGGCACGCTCGTGCTGCGGCTGCTGGCCGCGGCGGCGCTGCCGCGCGTCGCCGTGGAGCTGTACATCGGGGTGCTGCGGGTGCAGGGCCGTACCGGCATGCTGGCCGCCGTGCAGGGCGCCATGTGCGTCCTGGTGCTGGGGAGCGCGGCCGTGCTGACGGCGTCGGCGGGGATCGCGGGGGCGGGGCTCGCGGTGCTGCTGTCGATGGCGGTGATGGCGCTGGTGGCGGCGCCGGGGCTGCGGGCGGCGCTGCGGCCGAAGGGGGTCACCGGGGCGGGACGGGCTGCTTGAAGTAGGGGTCCTGGCCGGCCAGGCGGTACCCCTCCAGGCCGGGCCCGGCGTTGACGGTGAGGTCGCACCCGTCGCCCGGCACCGGGCGGTTCCAGTGGACCAGCGCCTTGACCTTCGGCAGCGTCGGCGCGACCTTCGGGATCTCGGCGTACCAGTCGCGCTGGCGCTGCGGCCGGGCCGGGTCGGGTGCGGTGGCGAACTCGGCCAGCATGAGGGGCTTCTCGGCCGAGATGTGGGCGCGCAGCCAGTCGTAGGAGGGGCGCTGGCTGCGCTCGAAGTCCAGCCAGGTCGTCGTCTTGTGGCAGAGGTAGTAGTTGTACTGGTCCATGCCGATCCAGTCGACGTACGCGTCCCCCGGGTACAGCTCCTTCATCTGCCGCGCGTTCCCCAGGTAGCCGGAGACCGTCCACACCCACACCACGTTGTCCACGCCGAGCCGCTCGAACCGGTCGTGGAGGTGGCGCCAGGCGGCGACGAACTCGGCCGGGGTGCCGGCGCCCTCCTTGAGGCGGAAGTCGGTCTCCTGGTCGAAGGAGAGGAAGACGCGCTTGCCGTACGCCTTGATGCGGCGCGCCTGCGGGTCGATGACCTCCTCGTCGTACGCGCCGGAGGCGATGTTCTTCCAGCCGAGCTGCCGCTCCGTCCAGTTGGCGTGGTGGGGCTCGGTCCAGACGGTGGACTCCCACGCCAGCATCAGCAGCCGCTCGCGGCCGAGCTCCTGCTCGTCGGGGGTGAGGAGCTGTCCGTCGAGCTCGGTGCCGGACATGTCGTGGTAGTTGTAGACGAGATCGAGCTTCCTGCCGATCTTCTGCTCGAAGTCGAGCACCGCGTCCGTGAGGGACCCGTTCGCCGCGTACGGCACGTAGGCGCCCCACCAGGCTCCGCAGGGGGGCACCAGCGAAGCCGTCGGCGCACAGGGCCCTTCCGATGCGTCGCCGGAGGCGGCGTCGCGGGGAAGGCCGTTGCCCGTCGGCGGTCCGTCGTCCTGCCGCGTGACGGACCAGACGCCGAGGCCGAGCAGCAGTGCTCCCACCACGGCGATCACCAGGACCAGATACGACGTTTCCCTGCTCGTCATCCCGTCGGCCCGCCGCCGGCTCATCGGTCCCCTCCCCCGTCGGGTTGGACACCTTCGACGGCACGCGCCCGCGCTGCCGGGAGCCGAACACCCGGGAGCGCGGTGACCACCGTCGTGAAGGAGGCCAGCGGCACCAGGAAAGCGGTCGACGAGAACGACTCGGCGAGGAGGAGCGAGGTCGCGGTGAGCGTGGCCAGCGACAGACTGACCGGCGCCGCCAGCGCCAGCGCCTCCAGCCGGTCCCCGGGCCGCAGGCCCCGCGGTTGGGGAAACAGCAGCGCGAGCCCCGGTCCCAGGGTGACGAAGGCGAGGACCGGGATCCAGCGCAGCGGGGAGCCCGCGGGCAGCGCTGTGGCTCCCAGCGCCAGCCACCCGGATGCCGCCAGTACCACTCGTGCCGGTACGTGGTTGAGACGCATGGCGATCTCCCCTCTCACCCTCGGACGTATTCCAGGAAGAGCCCGTGCTCGTCGTCCTCCAGCACCCGGAACAGCGGTGACCGCTTGAGGTCGGCCTTGATGTCCCGGAACTCGGCCCGCGTCAGGTAGCCCTCGCCGATGACCGCTCTCTCCTGCGTCGGGGTGAGAATCACGAACGCCGGGTAGCCCTTGGGAATGCCGCGCGCCAGGTAGCCCGCCGGGTCATCGAGCATCTTCTTGTTCTCGGCTCTCTCCTGCTCGGCGAAGTACCACCTGCCGTAGTCGGGGTAACGGATGTACGCGCCGGGATACGCCCCTGTCGCGGCCAGGATGACCGAACCGGCCGGGATCCTGTCGTACGTCCGGGTGACGAGCGCTGTTTCGGCAGGTGGCGTGTAGTGCGAGCCCTCCTTGCCGTAATACGAGGGCAGGAACCCGGCGAGCAGCGCGGTCAGCGCGACGGGCAGCGCCACGCTCGCCCCCCTGCGGGCGACGCGGGCCGCCCCCCGCTTCGTCCCGGCCGCCGGCACCAACGCCGCGGCGGCGAAGAAGGCCGTGCCGGGCAGCCCGAACAGGTAGACCCGGAAGAGCATCTCGCCGCCGTAATCGTTGACGGCGAACATCGGTACCGGCGCCGCCACGGCCAGCAAGAGCGGCAGTGCGCTGCGCACCAACCGCCGGCGCAGCAGCACCGCCGCGGCGGCCAGCGCGCCGAGGAACAGCACCATGAGGATGTTGGCTGTCGCGACCAGCTCGGGCCCAGGGCCGGAGGGCTCTCCCGCGTATCCGGCCCGGGAGTTGCCGAGCAGGTCGCCGGCCGATTCACGCAGGGTGCTCAGCGTGTCCAGGAACAGCACACGGCCCATGGTCAGGTCCCAGAAGAGCATGATCACTCCGGTGACCACGAGCAGCCCGATGTTTCGGTAGCGGCGGGTGAAGCACAGCGCCGCGAGGGCGGCGAACATCATCACGGGGGTGAGCTGGTGTGATGCGTTGGTGGCTGCGATGAGCGGGGAGAGGAACAGGACACCGGCGGCGCGCTGCCAAACGGTGGTCGACGGGGGCACGTCCGCCGCCGCAGGGTCGAGATTGGCCCGGTCTCGCAGCGACCGGGCGGACCCCGGCCGTACGAAGTGCCGTACCACGACAACGAGGACGGCCAGGTAGAGCAGGTATGAGAAGCCCTGGGGAGCGAGGTAGTCCTGACCCACCCAGTTGGCGAGCTGGTAGATCCACACGCCCGTCCACACGAGTCGCCAGTCGCCGCTGAAGGTGCGGTAGATCACCACCAGTAGGGGCACGGCCAGCACACCGAACACGACCGGCGCCCAGTTGATGTACGGGGTGGCGGCCTCCAACCCGAAGGCGCGCACCAGCGCCGCATTGAGGCCGAAGAAGCCCGGCCACTGGTCGTACGCCGACATACCGCCCGACAGTTCGTCGTATGGGTAGACCGTGCCCTCCACGAGCAGCCTGCTGATCACGGCGTCGTGCTTGGAGGCCCAGGCATAGCGGGCCCCGTCGTACAGCACGGCCGGCGGCGCCTTGAGAGCGACCAGCATGGCCAGGCAGTACCCGGCAGGCCACCATGGCGTGGTCCCGGCACGGCGCAGTGTGAACACAAAGCCTGCCGTCAGGACGAGGAGCGCGGCATAGTAGGCCACCGGGAAACGGTCGAGAAGCCCGTAGTCACCGATATCGCGGAAACCGATACGGGGCAGCGCATAGAGCCACAGAGCAGCGGCGACGAGGAGCGGCACTGCGGTGACCACCGTCCACAACGGCCGTCCCACCCTTGTGCCGGGCGGGGGCGCGCCGGACCGGGCGTCCGCCACTTCCTCGCCGGTCCTCCGGGTGGCGACCGGTGAGGGCACGTCTTGCCGGTGCCGCACTGTGCCACTCCCTCCATAAATGTGGCGTTTCAGACAATTATGGGGCGAGCCTCCACTTTCAGGTGGAATGCGCGATCTTCCTACCCCGGAAATTCCGGCCCGTGAACCGCCGCTCTCGCCCGCCGGTACACCCGCCAGCCGACGGTCGCCGGCGAGTCCGGGTACGGCGCCGTCCGCGCGCCCCGGCCCTGCATCCAGCGCTCGACGTCGGCGACGGTGTGCGTACGGCGCAGGATGAGCCGGGAGATGCGGTACGCCTCGTCCGTGCGGGAGCTGAGGGCGTGCCGTACGGCGACGGCGGACGCGTATCCGGCCTCCCGCGCGGCCCGCCGTACGGCGCGGCTGTTGTAGCCGTGCGGGTAGGCCAGGTGGGCCACCTCGTGGCCGAGCACGTCCTCCAGGGCCGCCTTGGAGTCGCGCAGCTCCCGGCGGACGGCCCGGGGTGGGAGCACGTCCAGCTGGGGGTGGGTGACGGTGTGCGCGCCGACCTCCAGGCCGTACTGCTCCAGCAGCGGTGCCTGCGTGAGCGCCATCATCGGCGCGGGCGGCAGCAGGCAGGCGCGGCCCGGGGTGATGGCCCCGGTCGTCAGGTAGGCGGTGGCGGGCAGGGAGCGGGCGGCGAGCGCCTCGGCGGTCGGGCCGGGCAGGTCGGCGAAGCCGTCGTCGAAGGTGAGCACGACGGGCCGGGGCGGCAGGCCGCCCTTCCCCGCGAGGTGGGCGGCGAGGGCGCTGAGCGGCACGGGGGTGCGGCCGCTCGCCACGACGGCGTCGAGCTGCGCCGCGAAGTCGGCGGGCGTGACGGTGAACTCGGCGATCCAGGGCGGCGGGTCGTCCGTCACGGCGTGGTACAGCAGCACCGGCACGGGCGTTCTCATCGGGCCTCACCGCTTCCGCCGCTTCCGCCGCTTCTGAGGCGCAGCCGCGCGCGGGCGTAGCCGACGGGCCCGTACAGCATGCCGAGCCGCTCCAGGCGGGAGAGGGAGCGCGGCCAGGGCTGGCCATGGGCCCCGTGTGCGCCGGGGGCGGCCACTCCCGGCGCGGCGCCGCGCGCGGCGGTCATCGCGCGGGCGTGGGCCAGGCCGCGCGGGAGGCGGGCGAGGAGCGCGGGCAGCAGGGCGGGGCGGCGGACGGCGAGGGCCGTGAGGTACGCGGTGAGCCCGGCGCCGTAGCCGTACGCCTGCCGGCGCAGGTCCGGCCAGGTCTCGCGGTGGTGGTGCCAGACGAGCGCATCGGGCGTGTAGCGCAGGCGGTGCCCGGTGGCGAGGACGCGGACGAAGGCGTACAGGTCGTCGCCGCCCTTGGCGGGCGTACCGGTGCCGGTGGCGGGGTCGAAGCCGCCCACGGCCTTCAGGGCGCTCGCGCGGAAGGCCATGTTGGCGCCCGAGCCGAAGCTGCCCGCCGTGAACGGGAAGAGCGGCTCGTCGGCGGGCGGGCGCGCCGGGTCCCAGGTGCGCGGCGTGAAGCCCTTGGCGAAGCCGCCGTGGCTCTCCAGGAGGACCTGGGCGGGCGTACGCAGCCGGGCGGGCAGGATCAGGCCCGTGACGCAGCCGGTGCCCGGGTCGGCGGCGAAGGGCGCGGTGAGGGCGGACAGCCAGTGCGGGTCGGCGACCACGTCGTCGTCGGTGAAGGCGAGGACGGTGCCGTCGGCGACGGCGGCGCCGGTGTTGTGGGCGGCGGCGAGGCCGGGGACGTCCTCCCGTACGTACCGGACGGTGGGGTACTTGGCCGCGACGAGTTCGCGGGTGGCGGTGGTGCGGGGTGCGTTGTCGACGACGACGATCCCGTGGTCGGGGTGGTCCTGGGCGAGGAGCGAGTCCAGGGCGCGGGCGAGCTGCCCGGCGCGCTCGCGGGTGGCGACGACGACGGTCGTCCGGGGCAGGTCGCCGTACGGTTCCACCGGTGGCCGGGGCTCCGTGCCGGCCAGGCGCTCCCGGGCGAGGGCCGCGACCGCGCGGGCGGGGTCCGCGGTGGTGGCGACGCGGCCCAGGACGGTGCCGACGGGCCTGCCTTGGACCCGTACGAGAGCGAAGACCCACTCCGTCGGCTCGTCGGCGCACCGGAAGGAGCGGATGGAGGCGCCGTCCGGGTCCGGGCCCGGGTCCGGGTCCGTGAGGTCGTCGAGGTCGTCGAGGTCGAGGTCGGCGACGGCGATCGGCGGCCGGGGCGGGCTGTGCGGCATGAGGGAGCTCCTCCTTCAGCGGCGGCGGAGCCGGCCGGCCTGGTTGAGTGCCTGCCGGGCGTATCCCGCGAGGCGGGGCCGGTCGCGTACGAAGCGGTGAGCGCGGCGGCGCGGCTCACGGGCGATCCGGTACAGGCCCGCGCGCACTCCGGGGCGTACGGACACCCCTTCGTAGACCCACAGTTCACCGGTCTTGAGGGCGTCCTTGTACTCGGCGGCGCCGCGCCCGAGGTCGAGCATCCCGATGCCCGCCGCGGCGGCCGCCTCGGCCATGCGCAGGTGCAGGATCAGGCCGGGCGAGTACGTGGCGTAGGCGGGGTCGTACGCCGGGAACCAGCACGACAGGACGGTGCGGGAGCGCAACCCGAAGTGGGCGGCGACCGGCCGCCCGGAGACGTACAGCACGGACAGCACGCCGGAACAGCCGGGCGCGCGCGTGTGGTGCAGGCCGCGCACGAGGGCGCTGATCCACTCCCGTGCGAACCGGTCGCGGCGGCCGGTACGGCGGTACTGGGCCGACTTCCACGCCATGAGCGTGCGCAGGGCGGCCGGGTCGCGCTCGTCGAACACGAACCGCACCTCCCCGGCCCGGCGGCCGAGGCGCCGCTCCTTGGCGAGGGTGGTCTTCAGGAACTTGGGCGACCGCGCGCGCAGGGCCGTCTCGTAGGCCGCGTACCCCTCCCCGACGTCGATGACGGGCGAGGCGAACGCCTCGGCGGCGTCCGCGACGAACAGGCCCTGTCCGGCTTCGAGGTTGTCGAACCGCCAGGCGGTCAGCCCGCAGCCCCGCAGCAGCGCGGGGCCCGTCGTCTTCAGCCCGGCCCGGAACACCCCTCCCTGGCAGTCCGAAACGCCGAGTCCGATGGCCCGCCCGTGGCCCAGGGGGCCGTTCTCGTACGGGAGGAACCCGGCCGTCTCGCCGCCTTCGGAGAGGACGGCGACCCGCGCCGTGCCGGGGCGTACGCGGGCGACGGCGAGGGTGAACTCCGGCTCCATGAAGGGGTTGGCGGGGACGCCGGAGGTAGCGCGCAGTGCGCGCCACGTTTCCAGGTCACCTTCGGTCAGCTCCCCCGGCCTGACGACATGGACGCGGACGTCCTGTTCACGCGCAGCGCTCAACTCCGACCCCCCGGTCCCGGTTTCCCGGTCTCCCCCTGAGCCTTGCTGGACGAGACGGTACCGGGTCAAATCCCCGTAGGACAGGGTTACTTACGCATGTGGTGACCGATGGGAAGCCTGGGGTGACCAGAGGGGTCGGAGAGGCGGGAGTGGTCAGACCTCGCGTACGCCGCCGCGCCAGACCGCCGCGGCCAGCGGGACGCCCGGGCGGTAGGCCAGGTGGACGTGGGACGGGGCGTCGAGGAGGACCAGGTCCGCGCGGGCGCCGGGGGTGAGGCGGCCGATGTCCTCGCGGCGCAGCGCGGCGGCCCCGCCGGCGGTGGCGGACCAGAGCGCCTCGTCGGGCGTCATGCCCATGTCCCGTACGGCGAGGGCGATGCAGAACGGCATGGAGGAGGTGAAGGAGGAGCCGGGGTTGCAGTCCGTGGACAGGGCCACGGTCACGCCCGCGTCCAGGAGCCGGCGCGCGTCCGGCCACTCGGCGCGGGTGGAGAACTCGGCACCCGGCAGCAGGGTCGCGACCGTGCTGCCGCTCGCGAGGGCGTCCACATCGGCCTGGGTGAGGTGGGTGCAGTGGTCGGCGGAGGCGGCGTCGAGTTCGACGGCGAGCTGGACGCCGGGGCCGTACGACAGCTGGTTGGCGTGGACGCGGGGGTGCAGGCCGCGCGCCTTGCCCGCGGTGAGGATGGCGCGGGCCTGGTCGCCGTCGAAGGCGCCCTTCTCGCAGAAGACGTCGATCCAGCGGGCGTGCGGGGCGCACGCCTCCAGCATCGGGCCGGTGACGAGGTCGACGTAGCCCGCCGGGTCGTCGGCGTAGTCGGGGGAGACGATGTGCGCGCCGAGGTAGGTCACCTCGTCGGTGTGGCGGGCGGCGATGCGCAGGGCGCGGGCCTCGTCGTCGACGGTGAGGCCGTAGCCGGACTTGGTCTCGAAGGTGGTCGTGCCCTGGCGCAGGGCCTCGCGCAGATAGCGGGTGAGGTTGGCTTCGAGGGCCTCGTCGGTGGCGGCGCGGGTGGCGGCGACGGTGGTGCGGATGCCGCCGGCGGCGTACGGCTGCCCGGACATGCGAGCGTTGAACTCGGCGGTGCGGTCGCCCGCGAAGACCAGGTGGGAGTGGGAGTCGACGAAGCCGGGGACGACGGCCCGGCCGCCGGCGTCGACCCGATTGTCAGTGGCGGGTGCTTTGCTGGCTTCACCGATCCAGGAGACGCGGTCGCCGTCGATGACGACGGCCGCGTCCCGGATCAGGCCGAGGGGGGATCCGTCACCGAGGGAGGGGTCGTTGGTGACCAGGCTGGCGATGTTGGTGATGACGGTCGCCGTCGCCGCGACGGCGCTGTTCGTCGTGGCGGGGGCGGGCGTCGCCGCGGGGGTGTTCGTGGTCTCCGGACCGCTGCTCATGGTGAGGGGTGCCTCCTTCGGTCGTGCCGGTGCGGGTGCGGGTGCGGGTGGTGCCGGTCGCGTCGCCGGTCGCGTCGGTCGCGTCAGTCGCGCAGGGCGGCGATCGCGTCCGCCAGTGCCCGGGGGACGTCCGGGACCTGGGCGTGGGCCCCGTCCCGCACGACATGGCGGCCTCCCACGACCGTATGCCGCACATCCGCTGCCGACGCGGCGAATACCGCCGTCTCGGCTGCCAGACGCGGTGGCGGCCCCGCTGTCCTGACCGAGTCGAGCGCGATCGTCGTGAAGTCGGCGAGCGCGCCCGCCGCCAGGCGGCCCGCGTCGGGCCAGCCGAGGGCCGCGTGGCCGTCGGTGGTGGCGGCGCGCAGCAGCGCGGCGGCCGTCCAGTGGCCGCGCGTGCGGGTGCGCAGGCGCTCGTCGAGCTCCATCGCGCGCGCCTCCTCCAGCAGGTCGATGACCGCGTGGCTGTCGCTGCCCAGCGACAGGGGCGACCCGGCCTTCTGAAGGGCGGCGGCAGGGCCGATGCCGTCGGCCAGGTCGCGCTCGGTCGTCGGGCACATGCAGGTGCCGGTGGCCGAGCCGCCGAGCAGGGCGACGTCCTCGTCGGTGAGGTGGGTGTTGTGGACGCCGGTGGTGTGCGCGCCGAGCACGCCGTGGTCGGCGAGCAGGCGGGTCGGGGTGCGGCCGTGGGCGGCCAGGCACGCCTCGTTCTCCGCCGTCTGCTCGGAGAGGTGGACGTGCAGCGGCGCCCGGCGCTCGGCGGCCCACTGGGCGACCGTGGACAGCTGGTCGGCGGGGACGGCGCGGACGGAGTGGATGGCGGCGCCCACCCGGGCGTGCTCCCGCTCCTTCAGCAGCGCGGCGCGCTCGGCCCAGGCCTCGGCGGTGCCGTCGGAGAAGCGCAGCTGGTGGTCGTTGGGCGGCTCGCCGAAGCCGCTCGACAGGTACGCCGTGTCGAGCAGCGTGATCCGGATGCCCGCCTCGCCGGCCGCCGCGATGAGCGCCTCGCCCATGGCGTTGGGATCGGCGTAGGGGGTGCCGCCGGGTGCGTGGTGCAGGTAGTGGAACTCACCGACGGCGGTGATGCCGGCGAGCGCCATCTCGGCGTACGTGGCCCGCGCGAGCGCGTGGTAGGTGTCCGGGGTGAGCCGCTGGGCGACCCCGTACATGACCTCGCGCCAGGTCCAGAAGGTGCCGCTGCCGACCTGTACCGAGCCGCGCAGGGCCCGGTGGAAGGCGTGGCTGTGCGCGTTGGCGAGGCCCGGGAGCGTCAGGCCCCGCAGGACGGTCGCGCCCGGCGGCGGGGTGGCGACGCCGGTGCGGACGGCGGCGATCCGGCCGTCCGCCCCGGCTTCGAGGACCACGCCCGACTCGACCGCCGGGTCGAGCCAGGCGTGCTCCAGCCAGTACGTGGTCACGCGCATGCCAGGCCCTCCAGTACGTCGGCGAGGGCGTGGACGCCCGCCACGCAGTCGTCCTCGGTCGCGGACTCCGCCGGGGAGTGCGAGACGCCCGTGGGGTTCCGTACGAACAGCATGGCCGTCGGGATGGAGGCCGACAGGATGCCCGCGTCGTGGCCGGCGCCGGTGCCGAGGACCGGGATGCCGCCGCCGAGGATCTTGGCGAGCTCGTCGCGCAGCGCGTGCTCGAACTCGACGACCGGTGTGAAGGACTCCCGGACCACCGTGAGGTCGATCCCGTGCCGGTCGGCGTATTCGCGCGCCGCCCGCTCGATGCCGGACACGACGGTGTCCAGCGTCTCCTGGTCGGCCGCGCGGGAGTCCAGCCAGCCGCGCACCAGCGACGGGATGGCGTTGACGCCGTTCGGCTCGACGGAGATCTTGCCGAAGGTGGCCACCGCGCCCGCCAGCTCCGCCTCGCGGCGGGCGGCGAGCACGGTCTCGGCGTACGTCAGCATCGGGTCGCGCCGGTCGACCAGCCGGGTGGTGCCGGCGTGGTTGGCCTCGCCGTGGAAGTCGTACCGCCAGCGGCCGTGCGGCCAGATGGCGGAGGCGATGCCGACCGGGTCGCCGGACAGGTCCAGGGCCCGGCCCTGCTCGACGTGGAGTTCGACGAATGCGCCGATGCGCGCGAGCCGCTCCGGGTCCGGGCCGATGGCCTCCGGGTCGTATCCGGCCTCCTCCATGGCGCGCGGCAGCGGGACGCCGTCGCCGTCGCGCAGCGCGTACGCCGCCTCCTTGGTCAGCTGCCCGGCCGTCAGCCGGGAGCCGACGCAGGCGAGGCCGAAGCGGGCGCCCTCCTCGTCACCGAAGTTGGTGACGGCGACCGGCCGGCGGAACTCCACACCCCTGTGGCGGAGTTCGTCCAGCGCGGCGAAGGAGGACACCACGCCCAGCGGGCCGTCGAAGGCGCCGCCGTCCGGGACCGAGTCCAGGTGCGAGCCGGTGACGATCGCGCCCTCGCCGAGGGGGTCGCCGAGCCAGGCCCACTGGTTGCCGTTGCGGTCCGTCTCGTACGTCAGGTCGCGCGCCTCCGCCTGCGCCCGGAACCAGGCGCGGCAGTCGCGGTCGGCCTCCGTCCAGGCGTACCGGCGGTAGCCGCCGGAGGCCGGGTTCCGGCCCACCGGCAGCAGGTCCCGCCACATCTCGTGGAAGGTCGGGAGCGTCACGCGTCGTCACCCTCGCGCATCGGGACCCGGACACCCTTCTCGTCCGCGACCGTCTCGGCGATGTCGTAGCCGGCGTCCACGTGCCGGATGACACCCATGCCCGGGTCGTTGGTCAGGACGCGGCGGATCTTCTCGCCCGCCAGCGGCGTGCCGTCGGCGACCGTCACCTGGCCCGCGTGGATCGAGCGGCCCATGCCGACGCCGCCGCCGTGGTGGAGGGAGACCCAGGAGGCGCCGGAGGCGACGTTCACCATGGCGTTGAGGAGCGGCCAGTCGGCGATGGCGTCCGAGCCGTCGAGCATGGCCTCGGTCTCGCGGTACGGGGAGGCGACGGAGCCGCAGTCGAGGTGGTCGCGGCCGATGACGACCGGCGCGGACAGCTCACCGCTCGCCACCATGTCGTTGAAGCGCTCGCCCGCGCGGTCGCGCTCGCCGTAGCCGAGCCAGCAGATGCGGGCGGGCAGGCCCTGGAAGTGGACGCGCTCGCCGGCCATCTTGATCCACCGGGCGAGGGACTCGTTCTCGGGGAAGAGGTCGAGGATCGCGCGGTCGGTCGCGGCGATGTCCTTGGGGTCGCCGGACAGGGCCGCCCAGCGGAAGGGGCCCTTGCCCTCGCAGAAGAGGGGCCGGATGTAGGCGGGGACGAAGCCGGGGAAGGCGAAGGCCCGGTCGTAGCCGGCGAGCTGGGCCTCGCCGCGGATGGAGTTGCCGTAGTCGAAGACCTCGGCGCCCGCGTCCATGAAGCCGACCATGGCCTCCACGTGCCGGGCCATCGACTCGCGGGCCCGCTGGGTGAAGTCGGCGGGCTTCTCGGCGGCGTACGACGCCATGTCCTCGAAGGCGACGCCGACCGGCAGGTAGGCCAGCGGGTCGTGGGCCGAGGTCTGGTCGGTGACGATGTCGATGGGCGCGCCCATGGCGAGCAGCTGCGGGACGAGCTCGGCGGCGTTGCCGAGGACGCCGATGGAGAGCGGCTTGCGGGCGTCGCGGGCCTCGGTGGCGAGGGCGAGGGCGTGGTCGAGGGAGTCGGCCTTCACGTCGAGGTAGCGGTGCTCGATGCGGCGCTCGATGGCGCGCGGGTCGCAGTCGATGCAGATCGCCACGCCGTCGTTCATCGTCACGGCGAGCGGCTGGGCGCCGCCCATGCCGCCGAGACCGGCGGTCAGGGTGATGGTCCCGGCCAGGGTGCCGCCGAACTTCTTCGCGGCGACGGCGGCGAACGTCTCGTACGTGCCCTGGAGGATGCCCTGGGTGCCGATGTAGATCCACGAACCGGCGGTCATCTGCCCGTACATGGTCAGGCCGAGCTGCTCCAGGCGCCGGAACTCCTCCCAGTTCGCCCAGTCGCCCACCAGGTTGGAGTTGGCGATGAGGACGCGTGGGGCCCACTCGTGCGTCTGCATGACGCCGACCGGGCGGCCGGACTGGACGAGCATCGTCTCGTCCTGCTTCAGGGTCCGCAGCGTACGGACCATGGCGTCGAAGGAGCGCCAGTCGCGCGCGGCCTTGCCGGTGCCGCCGTAGACGACGAGCTTGTCGGGGTGCTCGGCGACCTCGGGGTCGAGGTTGTTCTGCAGCATCCGCAGGGCGGCTTCCTGCTGCCATCCCAGGGCGCTCAGTTCCGTACCGCGCGGGGCCCGTACGGGGCGGGGTCCTGACATGGGGATGCCTCCTCGAAACGACTGCACGAAGACGTGTTGCAGAATCAGTTATTCACATACTGGCCTGCTGAATAGAAGTAGTCAACGGCTGCGGTCGCGCACGCCGGGTGATTGGCTGGAGCACATGGCTTCGAACCGTCGCGATCAAGCCGTACGAGCATCACGCGAGCAGGTCGCACCAGCCCCGCGCGAGCAGGCCGGGCGTGCAACCCGCGATCAGGCCGTGCGAGCCGCGGTCGACCAGGGCCTCCTCACCGAGGCCGAGCCCGTCGCCGCGCTCCTCGACACCGACGGCGTCCGCGCCTCCGCCTCCGCCCTGCGCGCCGCCTTCGCGGCCGTCACCGACGCGCCCGTGCTGCACGCCTTCGCCGTCAAGGCCTGCCCGCTCGTCCCCGTCCTGCGCCTGCTGTACGAGGCGGGGCTCGGCGCCGAGGTCGCGAGCCCCGGCGAGCTGGCCCTGGCCCGCGCCGCCGGGGTCGACCCGGCCCGGATCGTCCTCGACTCGCCCGCGAAGACGCCCGCCGAGCTGCGCGAGGCCCTCGCCCTCGGGATCGCCGTCAACGCCGACAACCCGCAGGAGCTCGCCCGTATCGACGCCCTGCTCGCGCAGGCGCCGAGCGCCTCGCCCCTCGGGCTGCGGGTGAACCCGCAGATCGGCGGCGGCACCATCGACGCCCTGTCCACCGCCACCGCCACCTCCAAGTTCGGCGTGGCGCTGCGCGACGAGGGCGCCCGCGCCCGCGTTGTCCAGGCGTACCTCGACCGCCCCCGGCTCAGCCGGCTGCACACCCACTCCGGCTCCCAGGGCCTGCCGCTGTCGCTCCTCGTCGCCGGTGTCCGCGCGGCGTACGAACTCGCCGAGGAGATCAACGCCGCCGCCGGGCGCCGCCAGGTCGACACCCTCGACATCGGCGGCGGCCTCCCGGTGAACTTCGCCTCCGACGAGGAGACCCCGACGTACGCCGCGTACGCCCGCCTCCTCGCCGCCGAGGTGCCCGGGCTGTTCGACGGGCGCTACGGCCTGGTGACCGAGTTCGGCCGGTCCCTGCTGGCCAAGCACGGCACGGTCCTCGCCCGCGTGGAGTACACCAAGACGTCCGGTTCCCGGCCCATCGCCGTCACCCACGCGGGCGTCCAGGTCGCCACCCGTACCATCTACGACCCCGCCTCCTGGCCGCTGAGGATCGCCGCGTACGACGCGGAGGGGCTGCCCAAGGAGGACGGCCCGGCCGTCGACCAGGACGTGGCGGGCCCCGCCTGCTTCGCGGGCGACCTCCTCGCCGTCGCGCGCCCGCTGCCGCTCCTCGCACCGGGCGACGTGGTGGCGGCGCTGGACACCGGGGCGTACTACTTCGCGCACCACTACGCGTACAACTCCCTGCCCCGCCCCGGCGTGTACGGCTACACCGCAGGCGACGACGGGACGGTCCGCTTCACCACCGTGCGGCCGCCGCAGAGCGTCGCCGAGATCGTCGCCGAGGCGGGCGGCGGTCACCCGGACGCGCTGGTGCGCCCGGACGCGCCGGTGCGCCCAGACGTACCAGTGCCCGACTGACGCCGTGGCTCCGGGGCACAACCTCCCCATGGCCACGCACGTACCCGAGCAGGAGCAGGGCCCCGGAGATGACACCGCGCTCAAGCGGGCCATCGGGCCGAAGCTGCTCATCCTCTTCGTCATCGGCGACATCCTGGGCACCGGCATCTACGCCACCACCGGCAAGGTCGCCGGCAAGATCGGCGGCGCGCTCTGGCTGCCGTTCCTCATCGGCTTCGTCGTCGCGATCCTGACGGCGGCGTCGTACGTCGAACTCGTCGGCAAGTATCCGAAGGCCGCCGGAGCGGCCCTCTACACCCAGAAGGCGTTCAAGGTCCCCTTCCTGACCTTCATCGTCGCCTTCATGGTGATGTGCTCGGGGCTGTCGTCCGCGAGCGCCGCCGCGCGGGCCTTCAGCGGGGACTACCTCGCCGAGTTCACCGGGGGCGCGGTCCCGCCGACGCTGATCGCGATCCTGTTCATCCTCGCCCTCGCGGCGCTCAACCTGCGGGGCGTGTCGGAGTCGGTGAAGACGAACGTCGTCCTCACCGTCGTCGAACTGACGGGCCTGCTCATCATCCTCACCATCGGCGCGTGGGCGGTCCTGACGGGCGAGGGCGAGCCGTCGCGCCTCGGCGACCTCACGGCGACCGGCACGGGGTACGCGCTGCTCACCGGCGTCCTCGGCGCGACCGCGCTGGGCTTCTTCGCCTTCGTCGGCTTCGAGGACTCGGTCAACATGGCCGAGGAGACCCGCGACCCGGTCCGCACCTTCCCCCGGGCGATCTTCACCGGCGTCGCCGTCACCGGCACCATCTACGTCCTGGTGGCGCTGGTCTCCTCGCTCCTCGTCGACCACCGCACGCTGGAGAAGTCCAGCGGACCGCTGCTGGAGGTGGTGAAGGCGGGCGGGCTGGACTTCCCGCCCAAGGCGTTCGCGCTGATCGCCCTGTTCGCCGTCACCAACTCGGCGCTGATCAACATCATGATGGCCTCGCGGCTCTGCTACGGCATGGCCAACGAGCGGATCCTGCCGCGCGCCATGGGCCGCGTGCTCGCGGTGCGGCGCACGCCGGTCGTCGGCATCGTCTTCGTCTCGCTCCTGGCCATCGGCCTCGTTTCGACGGGCGAGATCGAGGGGCTCGGCGACACCACCGCGTTCCTGCTGCTGTGCGTCTTCGCGGTGGTCAACGTCGCGGTGCTCGTGCTGCGCCGCGACCGCGTCGGACACGCGCACTTCCGTACGCCGACGGCGCTGCCGGTCCTCGGGGCGCTCACGTCCCTGATCCTGGCGAGCCCGCTCGCGGACCGGGAGGCGGACGTGTACGTCCGGGCGGGCGTGCTGCTGGCGATCGGCATCGCGCTGTGGGCGGTCAACAAGCTGGTGCTGCGCGTACGCGGCGAGGGGTGAGGCCGGGGGCGTGGGTCCGACGTGTGAGGCGAACCGTACCGCCCGGGGCGCATGTTCCGTTGGAAAATGCCAGAACTCCCTCCGGGCGGGCGAACGTTGCGTAACGTCGCCGTCACTGCCGTGTCCACGCAACGGGGAACAGGGAGGCGAGCCCGCGTGCCCGGAATCGATGAGTGCCTGCTCCACGCCATGACCGTGCCGGGTGCGCGGGGAGCGGCCCTCGTCGACTGGACGAGCGGTCTGGCGCTGGGGGTGATCGGGGACTCCCCGGTGGGCGACCACGAGACGACCGCCGCCGAGACGGCCGAACTGGCGCGGGCTGCAGCCGAGTACGAGTCGTTCGCCCGGCCCGAGGAGTTACGCGACGGCGCGTTATCCGACGACGAGCTCCCTGACGCCGGGTTACGCGACGGCGGCTCCCCCAAGGGCCCGCCCGTCGAGGACGTCATCGTCACCACCCGCTCCGGCTACCACGTCCTTCGCTTCGTCGAGACGACCTTCGACAGCAGCGTGTTCCTCCACCTCTGGCTCGACCGCTCCACCGGCAACCTCGCGCTCGCCCGCCTCCGCCTGCGCGACCTCGCGGAACGGCTGGTCCTCGGATGACCGTCGTCTCGCCCCTGCTGCTGCGGCTGGCCGCCGAAAGCGCCACCGGCGCACTGCTGCGCGACCACGGCACGCTCCACCTCGTCGACGGCCGCGTGGTGCACGCCGAGAGCCCCGTCGCACCCGGCCTCGACGTCCTGCTCACGGCGGGCGGCCGACTGCCCCCGGACCGGCGGCTCGGCGACGGCGAGCTGGAGATCTGCCGCCTCGGCGCCCTGTACGACGCGGCGTTCTTCGCGCTGACCCCCGGCAGCGGCCCGACCCGCTTCCGCTACGGGCCCGTCGCCGTCCCGGGCCCGGTACCCCCCGTACGCCCCGTCCCGCTCGTCGACGTGGAGCGCGAGACCCGGCGCCGCCGCGAGCTGCTGGACGGCGTGTGGCCGTACCCGGCGGTGGACGCCGCGCCCGTGGTGCCCCGCCCGGCGGCCCCCGGCCAGACCCTCACCCTGCGGCAGCGGGCGCTCCTCGCGTACGCCGACGGCACGCGTACGCCGGTGGAGCTGGCCCGTGCGCTGGGGCGGCCCGCCTTCCACACGCTGCTGGAGGTGCGGCGGCTCGCGGCGGCCGGGCTGGTCGCCACGCCGCTCGAACCGGCGCCGCCGCCCCCGCGCTGGCTGCCGCCGTCCGTCCCCGACCCGGACACCGCCCTGCTCCGCCGGCTCCGCGACGCCCTGGAGGCCCACCTGTGACGACGACCCGCACGGCAGCCCACGCCGAAGCCCAAGCCCAGGTGCTCGGCGAGCTCAGACGCCTGCGGGCCCGGCTCCCGCAGCTGACCGGGGCCCTCGCGGCGAGCGCCGACGGCCTGGTCCTCGCCCACGACACGGGCGGCGGCAGCACCGCCGAGGGCGTCGCCGCGCTGACGGCCGCCGCGCTCGGCGTGGCCCAGCGGCTCACCGACGCGACCGGCCAGGGCGGCTTCCGCGAGCTGCTGGTCCGCGGCGAGGAAGGCTACGTCGCCACGTACGCGGCGGGTAGCTCGGCCGTCCTCACCCTCCTCGCGGAGCCCCGCGTCAACGTCGGCCGCCTCCACCTGGAGGCCCGGCGCTCCAGCGCCCGTATCGGCAGCGTGCTCGACGCCGCGCTCGTACCGCAGCAGCGGCCGCCCGCGCGGCCCCCCATTCCGCCCCGCCCGTCCCACACACCGCCGTCCCCCGCACAGCCGTCCCAGACACCGTCCCCGACACCGAAGGAAGCGTGAGCAAGCGATGGCCAACGTCGAAACCGCCCTGAAGGAAACCACCACGATCGACGGCGCGTTGGGCGCCGCGCTCGTCGACTACACCAGCGGCATGGCCCTCGGCACGATAGGCGGCGGGAAGGACTTCGACCTGGCGATCGCCGCGGCGGGCAACACCGACGTCGTCCGCGCCAAGGTCCGCACGATGGAGATGCTCGGCCTCAAGGACGAGATCGAGGACATCCTGATCACCCTGGGCACGCAGTACCACCTCATCCGGCTCCTCAAGAGCCGCGGCGGTGCGGGCCTGTTCCTGTACCTGGCGCTCGACAAGGAGCGGTCCAACCTGGCGATGGCCCGCCACCACCTGCGGCGCATCGAGTCCGAACTCGAAGTGTGAGCCGCGCTCAGCGGCGACGCCGCGCCCCGCCGGGGGCGGCGTCGCCCGCGGCGATGCCCGTGGTGCGGTACGCGCGCACGGGCGTGCCGGCCGGGCCCTTGGCGAGCCGGTCGGTACACACCCACAGCAGCGTCTCGTGCCGGTGCTCCCAGCGGCCCAGCCACACGGCCTTCAGCCACAGCCCCGCGCCGGCCCCGGCCAGCCACAGCCCGCCCGCGCCGGGCAGCACGAAGGAGAGGCCGAGCGCGGCCAGGAAGGCCCCCAGCAGCCACCAGCGGCGGGAGCGGCGCCAGGCCCGGGCGGTCACGGCCCGGTCCTGGAGGAAGTCGGCGCGCGCGGCCCGGGTGGCCTCCGCGGCCAGGCGCGTGTACCGCGCGCGCCGCGCGAGGGCCACCGCGGCGGCCGTCACCAGGAACAGCGCGGCCCCGGCGAGCAGTCCGATGCGCCGCCCGGTCAGCCCGGGCACCAACGCCCCGAGCCCGGTGGCCAGCAACCCCGGCCACCACAGGGGTGCCGCCCCCGCTCGTACGACCACGGCCACTCTCGCCAGCGCCTGACCGCCCCGCGCCACGTCCGCCTCCTCGCCACTCCTGACACCGCTGCGTCTGTCGCGGCGGAAGGCTAGCGCCCTTCCCTTAACGTCTCCTGAGAGAGGCCATCACTCCACGAAGAGGCCGCGCGCCGCCGCCCCCGCGTCGAACTCCTCCAGGCGCGCCTGCGCGTCCGGCAGCCCGTCGCACATCGCCTCCAGCAGCACCCGCCCCAGCAGCATCGGCGCGCACGCCGTGTCGAAGGCGAGCCCGGTGCCGACGGCCGCCGGGAGCAGGACGTCGCTGTGCTTGGCGACCGGCGCGAACGCCGAGTCCGCGACCGTCACCACCGTCAGGCCGGCCTCCCGCGCGTGCGCGAGCGCCTCGACGACCTCCTTGGGGTGGCGGGGCAGCGCGAAGCAGAGCAGCACCGTGGCCCCGGCCCGTACGGCGCCGTCGATCCGGTCGACGAGCATGGTGCCGCCCTCGTCCAGCAGCCGGACGTCGGGGTGGACCTTGGCCGCGAAGTACGCGAAGCCGCGCGCCTGCGAGGAGGCGGCCCGCAGCCCCAGCACGGGCAGCGGCCGCGAGGAGGCGAGCAGCCGCCCGGCCCGCTCCACGGGCTCGGGGTCGGCGAGCAGCCCGGCGAGATGGCGCAGGTTCTCGATCTCGGCGTGGACGGCCTGCTGGTACTCGTTGAACTCCGAGCCCCCGGCCGGCACCGGCTCGGCGGGCGCCACCTCGCGCAGGTACTTGCGCAGGCCCGGGTAGCCGTCGAAGCCGAGGGCGACGGCGAAGCGGGTCACGGACGGCTGGCTCACCCCGGCCAGCTCGGCGAGCTCCACGCTCGACAGGAACGGCACGTCGGCGGCGCGCCGCACCATCCAGTGCGCGATCCTGCGCTGCGTCGGCGTCAGCCGGTGCCCTTCGAAGAGCGCCTGCATCCGCGCGGCGGGGCTGTCGCTCACGGTGTCCGTCCCCCTGTCCATTCAGTCGTGCACAAGTGTGCATGACTCTATGCACCGGCTGCACCCCCGGGAGACCCCCCGGCCCATGCCCTCCGCTCAGAAGTCGGCCACCACCTGCACATCGGCTCTGCCCACCGACTCCAGGCCCCACATCCGCGTGTAGTGGTCCCGGATGTACTCGATGTCGGAGTCCCGGGCCTGCGCCGCCGACCTCGGGTACAGCACGATCAGTTCGTAGGAGCGTTCGCTGTTGATGGAGCCGGTCTTGTCGCGCCACTGCCCGTGGCCCTCCTGGAGGGTGAGGCCGGAGGGGAAGCGGGGCGTGATGTGCTCGTTGAGGAACTTCATGAACTGCTCCTCGGTGATCGGCGGAGCGCCGTTGTGGCGACCGGTGCCGAAGAACAGGTGCGTCTCGACGTACGGCTCACCGCGCAGGACGGGGGCGGCGGCTTCCTGTTGCGCCGGCTCGGCCGGCGCGGCCCAGCCGGCGACGGTGTCGGCCGCCCCCGCCAGGACGACGGCGGCGGTGGTGAGGTGGAGCAGGCGCGAGGTGGTTCCTGACAGCACGGGTGTCCTCCGGGGGTTCTCGGGTTCCTGGGTTCCTTGGTTCCTTGCACGGACGGATCAGGGCACGGGGTCAGCGCGGCAGGAGGCGGGCGAGGTACCGTGCCGTCTCGCGCGGACCACGCGGCACACCGCGCCCGCGTTCGACGGCCCGCGTCGCGGCCTCCAGGGCCCGGAGGGCGCGTACGGACCCCATGGCCGGAACCGTCCCGGACTCGACCAGGCCCGACAGCCACGCGTCGGCCTCGCGCCACGCCCCGGCCCGCGCGAGGACGTGACCGAGCTCGGCGGCGAAGAGGGACCGGTAGGCGGGCCCGTCGCCCGCCTCCGTGGCCGTGTGCAGCAAGGACGCCGCCCGCTCCGTATCGCCCAGGTCGGCGAGGGCGAGCCCGTGGTGGCCGTCGAGCTCGGCGCGGTCGAACCACCAGGCCCACTCGGGGTCCTTCGCGCCGGGCCCGTCGGCGTGCAGTTCGTGGGCGATGCGCAGCGACCGCCGCGCCGCACGCCGGTCCAGGCGCTGGGCGTGGGCGCGGGCCTCGCGTACGTGGAAGAGGGCGGCCACCCGCGTCGGCAGGCCCTTCCGTGCGAGGACGGCCGAGGAGATGCGCAGCGAGTCGGCGGTGCGCCCGAGGTGGGCCGCCTGCATGCTCAGCACGGACAGGGTCAGCAGTTCGATGGAGCGGTCCTCGTCGCCGAGTCCACGGGCCAGGGCGAGGGCGCGCCGGTTGAGGCGGTACGAGAGCGCGTGCTGCTCGGCGTCGAACAGGATCCAGGCGGCGACCTCGAAGAACTCGGCGAGATCGGCCGGGACGGCGAGATCGGCGGGAGCCGCCGCACAGGGCGGCGGGCCGGGGTGCCGCAGGACCGCGGCGACGGCGCGCACGGCCACGGGCGCGGCGCTGCGCGCCCCGGACGCCCGGTCGATCGCCAGCAGCTCCGCCGTCATGGCCGCGATGCCGGGCGGGGACCGGAACGTTTCCTCCGTTCCTTCCATACCAGCGGGTCACCTCGGCTTTCGCGGGGCGGTACGGCGCTTGGGCGCGGTGCGGGCGAAGGCCGTGGCCACCTCGGCCAGCCACGCCACCTCCTTCGCGTAGTCGCCCCGGCTCTCGGCGGGCGAGGGCCCGGTGCCGGGGACGAAGGGCGCGGAGGCGTCCGGGTCCTCCGCCCGCGCCCTGAGGGCGGCGTGCAGGTAACCGGCCTCGTCCTCGGGGGAGCGCCGCGCGGTCTCCGGCGCGTCGCCGCGGAGCGCCGCGGCGTGGGTGAGGTGCGGCCGCAGGGCGAGGAACCCGTCGAGTATCTCGATGACCCGCCGGTAGAGCCGGTACTCGAGGCTGTACGGCGGCAGCCGGTCCAGCCACCTCGGCGGCGGCGGCTCCAGCGCGATGCCGGGTGCCGCCTCGTACAGCGCCCACCACAGCGGGCGCAGCCGCAGGTAGGAGCGGTAGTTCCACAGCCAGCGGGAGAGCGCGAGCCCCCAGGACGGGACGGTCCAACCGAAGACCTGGAGCAGTGAGCCCACGTCCCCGGCGAGCCAGTACGCGGGTTCCCAGGCGCTCATGTCGTAGCCGAGCTGGGTGCCGATCGTCTGGGTGTAGCGGATGGCGCAGTACAGCAGGATGAAGGAGGCGCCCGCGGTCACCGTCCACATGCCCACGCGCAGCCACGGGCGGTGGGCGATGCGCGCGTACCGGTAGGACAGGCGCAGGGCTCCGACCTGCCCCACCGCGCAGATGGTGATGTAGAAGAGCAGGTAGCCCGCGTAGTCCAGGTCCTGCATGTTCCGCAGCAGCGTGCCCTCCGCGGAGGGGTCCCTGCGGTAGGGCTCGACGATGAAGAACAGGGCGACGAGGGCCGCGAGCGTGACGGAGAAGGCCCGGATGCGCCGTCTGGCCAGCACGCGTGCCTCTTCGGGGGGATGGGACCAGTGCACCAGCACGACCTGCTGGGCCGCGGTGAGGACGACGACCGCGGCCTGCGTGAGGATGGTGGTGAAGTTGGCGTATCCGGCGAGGGCGTTGACGTGGTCGCGCAGCCAGTTGAAGTCGATGAGGAAGCTGACGCCGGAGCACAGGAAGTAGACGGCGAGGGCCCACAGGGCGGGGTCGGTCCTGCGCTGGACCAGTTCGGGGAGCTTGTAGCAGAACGCGGCGAGCCCGGCCGCGGCGCAGATGTGCGCCAGCACGTCGTAGAGGTTCATCCGCGGCCGATGACGCTTTCCACGCGGGCCATGACGCTGGCGATCTCGGGGGCGAGGGCGGGGGGCGCCCCGGTGACGTCCTGGCGGGCACCGGCCAGGATGAGCGACGCCATCATCTCCGCTTCCTGCTCGTCGCGGTCCGAGTAGACGGACCTCATCAGCGACCTGCGGACCAGGTTCGGGTCGAGGTCGGGGAAGAGGTGTTCCGGAACGGTGACCCGCTTGGGCGCCGCCGCCACCGGGGCGGCCGTCGCGGGGGCGGTGGTCGCGGGGGCGGTGGTCGCGCGGGCGGTGGTCGCCGGGGCCGCCTCGCCGTCGTGCCCGCAGATGATGTGCGACAACTCGTGGGCGATGATGTGCTCTTGGTGGGACCTGCTGGTGTCCGCCTGGTAGACGATGATGTCCGTCTCCGGGACGGCGATCCACAGTCCGTGGAGCGACGGGTCCTCCAGCTCCATGGAGGTGAGCCGGATGGCGCGGCCCCGCCGACGGCTGACCTGTTCGCAGATGGCCATGATGTCGCTGCCCGGGGTGATGCCGGCCTCGTCGATGAGCCTCTCGCAGGTACGGCGCATCTGCCGGAATGCGGTGCGCCGACCGGGTACGCGTAGCGGAGATGCTCCCACCGATGTGTCCTTTCCGGCCTACATGCCGGCAGTGCCGTTGGCGTTCGATCGTTGCCAACTGTCCCGGCGGGCGCAAGGGCCGACCGAGGCGGGCGGGCGGAGGTTGACCGAAAGGCGCCCCCCGCCACGGCCCGTCAGCTCCCGGGTCCGGGCTGTCCCCGGGGCTCGTCCTGGCCGTCCTGCGGCGCCTCCTGCGGGGGCAGGCCCTCCAGTTCCCGTACCCGGTCGATGACTTCGGCGATCGAGCGCAGGCTCTTGGAGGACAGCCCGGCCGCCCGGAGGGCGACGTGCTGCACCTGGGCGTCCCGCAGCGCGGCGAGCATGCCGAGCTGGGCCTCGACGGCCGCCGTCACCTCGTCGTCGAAGAAGTAGGCCGGGGGTACGCCGAAGAACCGGGCCAGCCCTTCGAGGTGCCGGATGGTCGGGTTGTCGCGCTGCCCCTTGCGCAGCAGCCAGATGTAGCTGCCCGAGATGGGCACCCCCTGCTCGCTGATGGCCCGGGCGGCCTCCTCGGTGCTGTAGGGGCCGCGACCGGCCGGAACCACTGTCTCGAAAAGGTGGTTGATCTTGTCGGCCAGACTCTTTCTTCCCGGCACGTCCGACGAACTGGTCATTGCCGCACCTCACCTCCGTGACTGCAACCTATCCCCACACTGGTGTGCAGTCCATGTCGCCCATCTCCCAACACCAGTTGACGGCCTGTCATGACGGCACTAGCGTGACGCCTCGACTACGACTGGTATTGGAGCGGCGACTCGCTGAAGTGTCACACCAGTTCATCGATCAAGGCGTGGTCCGCGCCGCGTGCTGACCCTGCTCTCCAGGGCGACGGCCACCACCCAGCGAGAAGGGTTGTGCATGAGGGGATGGGACGTACGACCGGTCGCCCTGGTGACCGGCGGTTCACGCGGCATCGGCCGGGCGGTCGTCCACCGGCTGGCCCGCGACGGACACGACGTGGCGTTCTGCTACAGGTCCGACGACGACGCCGCCGCGCAGGTGGAGAAGGAGGTCGTCGAACTGGGCCGGCGCGCCTTCGCCTGCCGCGCGGACGTCTCCCAGGCCGACGAGGTACGCGCCCTGGTCCGCGAGGTCGAGAACGAACTCGGCCTGATCGACGTGGCGGTGGCCGCGGCGGGCATCACCCGGGACAGCCCGCTGCCGCTGATGCGCGAGGAGGAGTGGCACCAGGTCCTGGCCACGAACCTGGACGGGACGTACCACGTCAGCCGGGCGGTCGTCTTCGAGATGATGAAGCGCCGACGCGGCTGCATCGTGAACATCTCCGCCGCCGCCGGCGTCCACGGACAGGCCTGCCAGACCAACTACTCCGCCTCCAAGGCCGGGATCATCGGCTTCACCAAGGCACTGGCCAAGGAAGTCGCCCCGTACGGCATCCGCGCCAACGCGATCGCACCCGGCTTCATCGAGACCGACCTGACCGCGTCGCTGCCGGAGACCGCACGGGACGAGGCACTGCAGGCCATCCCGCTGCGCCGCTTCGGCCGGCCGGAGGAGGTGGCCGACATGGTCGGTTACGTGGTCTCCGCGGAGTACATGACCGGAAACGTGCTCCACATCGACGGGGGCGTCACCCTCTGAACCGACCACCCGCGACGCTGACATGATCAAGGGCGGACCGGCCACGTCCGACGCGGTGACGGGGATCGCCGGCGGGACGAAGAGGCCGGGCCGCGACCCTCATCCCTTCGATCAGTCACGGACCGCCATGCACACCACCCTCACCCCGTTCACGCTCACTTTCTGGAAGGGGGAGCGGTCTCGGGGCAAGCCGCTGCTGCGCGCCTGGCAGGGCACGTCTCCGGAATACGGGGACATGCGCGTCCTCTGGCCCGCGCCTCCCTACGTGGACGAGCTCATCACCACACAGGTGAGCGGTGGTCTCATTCCGACGGCCACCTTTGAGACCCGCGGCATCCACGCCGAACTCGTGGGGATGCCGACCCTGAACCGCGCGACCGCGCGCGTGGGCGACGGCCTCGTGTCACTGAGCCGGAACAGGTTCGCCATGACGAAGAGGGGCCGTTCCCTGCGCATGACGTACCAGGGTGACCACTACAGGCTGACGGCGATCGATCGGAAGGCGTACACGCTCGCTCGGACGCCCAACGCCGACGACCCCGGCGTCGTCCTCACGGTGCGGCAGTCGGGGCGCGGGAAGAACAAGAAGGTCTCCGTCCAGGCGAACGGCCGGGTCCTGCCCGCCGATCTGGCCCTGGCGGTCCTCTTCTCCGGAGTCGACCGGGCCGTTCTCACCCGGGGAGGCGCGGTGCGTGCCGGCATCGCGAGGATGTCCATGCTCTGGGCCGAGACCCACAACCCCTGACCGCACGGGCCGTACGGACCGCACGGACCGTACGGGAGAAGCGCGGGGACCGCCGCACCCCCGTTGCCGGGGGGCGGGACGACGGCGGTCCCCGCGGGGACGCGGGCCGGGTCAGGGCCGGTCTCCGCGTCCGTGGCGTGCGGGAGGTCCGGGAGCCGCTCCGGAGGTTCCTGACGCCGACACGTCCTACCGTGCACGAGCAGTGTTAAGCGGGTGCTGCCGTGACATGACGTGCTCGTACCGTTTGCGCGAAGCCGCCCCGAAGGGCGGCCGCCTCGCGGCTACTTGCCTTCCTTCGCGAGGAACGACAGCAGGTCCTGACGGCTCACCACACCGGTGGGCTTGCCCTCGACCAGCACGATCGCCGCGTCCGCCGTGCCCAGCACGGACATGAGGTCGGCGACCGGCTCGCCGGAGCCGACCTGCGGCAGCGGCGGGCTCATGTGCTTCTCGAGCGGGTCGTCGAGGGAGGCCCGCTTGGTGAACAGGGCGTCCAGCAGCTGGCGTTCCACGACGGAGCCGACGACCTCCGCGGCCATGACGTCGGGGTGCCCGGCGCCCGGCTTGACGATGGGCATCTGGGAGACGCCGTATTCGCGCAGGACCTCGATGGCCTCGCCGACGGTCTCCTCGGGGTGCATGTGGACGAGCTTGGGGATGTCGCCCTCCTTGTGCCGCAGGACGTCGCCCACGCTGGCGGACGGGCCGGCCTCCTCCAGGAAGCCGTAGTCCGCCATCCACTCGTCGTTGAAGATCTTCGAGAGGTAGCCCTTGCCGCTGTCCGGCAGCAGCACGACCACCACGTCGTCCGGGCCGAGCCCCTCCGCCGCCCGCAGCGCCGCGACGACGGCCATGCCGCAGGAGCCGCCGACGAGCAGGCCCTCCTCCTTGGCCAGGCGCCGGGTCATCTGGAAGGCGTCCTTGTCGGAGACCGCGATGATCTCGTCCGTGACGCTGCTGTCGTACGCGCTGGGCCAGAAGTCCTCGCCGACGCCCTCGATCAGGTACGGACGCCCGGAGCCGCCGGAGTACACCGAGCCCTCCGGGTCGGCGCCGATGACGCGGACCTTGCCGCCGCTGACCTCCTTCAGGTAGCGGCCGGTGCCGGTGATGGTGCCGCCGGTGCCGACGCCCGCCACGAAGTGGGTGATCTTCCCGTCCGTCTGGTCCCACACCTCGGGACCGGTGGTCTCGTAGTGCGAACGGGCGTTGTTCGGGTTCGAGTACTGGTCCGGCTTCCAGGCGCCCGGCGTCTCCCGTACAAGCCGGTCGGAGACGTTGTAGTACGAGTCCGGGTGCTCGGGGTCGACGGCCGTGGGGCACACCACGACCTCGGCGCCGTACGCCCGGAGCACGTTGATCTTGTCCGTGGAGACCTTGTCGGGGCAGACGAAGACGCACTTGTAGCCCCGCTGCTGGGCCACGATCGCGAGGCCGACACCCGTGTTGCCGGACGTGGGTTCGATGATGGTGGCGCCGGGCTTGAGCTCACCGCTCTGCTCGGCCGCCTCGATCATGCGCAGGGCGATCCGGTCCTTCACCGAACCGCCCGGGTTGAAGTACTCCACCTTGGCGAGGACGGTGGCCTGCAGGCCCTCGGTCACACTGTTGAGCTTCACCAGCGGGGTGTTGCCGATGAGGCTGATCATCGAGTCGTGGAATTGCACCGTAGTTCTCCGGGGTCTCCGTAATGGTCCCGCCAGCGTATGCGTAGGACGAGGCGGTTACGGGGCAGTTAGCTCTTGTATTGCCTGGAGGAGGTGACTGCCCCTATGTCGAGGGCGAGGGTGGCGCGACGGATCGCCGCGGGCGCGGCGTACGGCGGCGGGGGCATCGGGCTGCTGGGCGCGGCGGCGGTGGGGGTGCTGCTGGCGGAGGTCCAGCTGGCGAAGCGTTCCGTGGGCGGCGGGGTGGCGCCGCTGCCACCGGCGGCTGACGGGCTGTACGGCCGTGGTTTCGAGGGCGTCGAGCCGGTCAGGCTCGCCCTTCTGGGCGATTCTACGGCGGCGGGCCAGGGCGTGCGGCGGGCCGGCCAGACGCCGGGTGCGCTGCTGGCCTCGGGGCTCGCGGCGGTCGCGGAGCGTCCCGTCGAGCTGCGCAACGTCGCCCTGCCCGGCGCCCGCTCCGACGACCTGGAGCGCCAGGCCACGCTGCTGCTCGCGCACCCGGGGCGGATCCCCGACGTGTGCGTGATCATGATCGGCGCGAACGACGTGACGCACCGGATGTCGCCGACCCAGTCCGTGCGGTACCTGTCGACGACCGTGCGGCGGCTGCGCACGGCGGGCGCGGAGGTGGTGGTCGGCACCTGCCCCGACCTGGGCACGATCGAGCCGGTGTACCAGCCGCTGCGCTGGGTGGCGCGGCGGGCCTCGCGCCAGCTGGCCGCCGCCCAGACGATCGTGGTCGTGGAGCAGGGCGGCCGTACGGTGTCGCTCGGCGACCTGCTGGGCCCGGAGTTCGAGGCGAACCCGCGCGAGATGTTCGGCGCCGACAACTACCACCCCTCGGCGGAGGGGTACGCGACGGCGGCGATGGCCGTCCTGCCCACGGTCTGCGCCGTCCTGGGCGTCTGGCCGGAGGAGGAGCGGCTGGAGGCCGACCGCCGCGAGGGCATCCTGCCGGTCGCGAAGGCGGCGGCGGAGGCCGCGGAGGAGGCCGGTACGGAGGTCACCCCGGCCCGCGCCCCCTGGGCCCGCCTGAAGCACCGCCGACGCCGGCGCCTGCCCCCGGTCACGGGCCCGGCACCGTCGCCGGACTGGCCGGACGCCCGCGGCGACGCCCGAGGGCGCCACGCGTAGCAGCCCGTGCGCCCGGCACGCCTGAGCGAGCGCTTAGAAATGCGGCGCTCATCACACGTTCCGTGCAGTGACCTGCGCGATACGTGCGGGTAACTTCACCTCACAGGTCCGCCATCCGCCTCACCGCACCTGGAGCCCCGATGCCCGAAGCCGTGATCGTCTCAGCCGCCCGCTCCCCCATCGGCCGGGCCTTCAAGGGCTCCCTGAAGGACCTGCGGCCGGACGACCTGACCGCCACGATCATCCAGGCCGCGCTCGCCAAGGTGCCCGAGCTCGACCCGCGCGACATCGACGACCTGATGCTCGGCTGCGGCCTGCCCGGCGGTGAGCAGGGCCACAACCTCGGCCGGATCGTCGCCGTGCAGATGGGGATGGACCACCTGCCCGGCTGCACCGTCACGCGCTACTGCTCCTCCTCGCTGCAGACCTCCCGCATGGCGCTGCACGCCATCAAGGCGGGCGAGGGCGACGTCTTCATCTCCGCCGGCGTCGAGATGGTCTCCCGCTCCGTGAAGGGCACCAGCGACGGCCTGCCCGACACGCACAACCCCCTCTTCGCCGAGGCCGAGGCCCGCACCGCGGCCCGCGCGCAGCAGGAGGGCGCCGACTGGCACGACCCGCGCGAGGACGGGCTGCTGCCCGACGCGTACATCGCGATGGGCCAGACCGCCGAGAACCTGGCCCGCCTCAAGGGCGTCACCCGCCAGGACATGGACGAGTTCGGCGTACGGTCCCAGAACCTCGCCGAGGAGGCCATCAAGAACGGCTTCTGGCAGCGCGAGATCACCCCGGTGACGCTGCCCGACGGCACGGTCGTCTCCCAGGACGACGGCCCGCGCGCGGGCGTCACGCTCGAGGGCGTCCGGGGCCTCAAGCCCGTCTTCCGCCCCGACGGCCTCGTCACCGCCGGCAACTGCTGCCCGCTGAACGACGGCGCCGCCGCGCTCGTCATCATGTCCGACACCAAGGCGCGCGAGCTGGGCCTGACCCCGCTGGCCCGGATCGTCTCCACCGGCGTCTCGGGCCTGTCCCCCGAGATCATGGGGTACGGCCCGGTCGAGGCCAGCAAGCAGGCGCTGCGCCGCGCCGGGCTGACCATCGGCGACATCGACCTGGTCGAGATCAACGAGGCGTTCGCCGCGCAGGTCATCCCGTCCTACCGGGACCTGGACATCCCGCTGGAGAAGCTGAACGTCAACGGCGGCGCCATCGCCGTCGGCCACCCCTTCGGCATGACGGGCGCGCGCATCACCACCACGCTGATCAACAGCCTGCAGTTCCACGACAAGCAGTTCGGCCTGGAGACCATGTGCGTGGGCGGGGGCCAGGGCATGGCGATGGTCATCGAGCGGCTGAGCTGAGCTGGAGCGAAGGGTAGGGGGCGCCCGAGGAACGAGGGCGGCACCTGCCCGCAGCGGTAGCGAAGCGAAGCGCGACCAAAAGATCGAGCGGCTGAGCTGAGCTGGAGCGAAGGGTAGGGGGCGCCCGAGGAACGAGGGCGGCACCTGCCCGCAGCGGTAGCGAAGCGAAGCGCGACCAAAAGATCGAGCGGCTGAGCTGAGCAGTTAATCGCACCGCGTCCCAGTCGTGACCGAATCTCCCCCAGGATGTGACCTACATCCCGGGGGAGATCCATTTATGCAGGTCAACTGGGGAAGGGGTGAAATCCAGGTGACGAAAAACCTGTCCAATTCGTGACGTAATGCACTGACAGGGGGCGCGAGGACACGACAAGCTGATGTAGGAAGTGCGGGGGATCGATTGAAACCGGGAGTAAGTCAGTGAGCGCCATGTCTCTCGCCCTGCTGCTGACCACGGCCACCGCCACGGCCGTGGGCGCCGCCGCCCTGCACGCTGCGCACGGGCTGCGCAAGCAGGTGGTCGCCCTGCGCGCCGATCTCGCCGCCGCGCACGACCTCGCCGACCACGCCCCCACCGTGCCCCACGCCCGCACCACCACCGACGACATACGCGCCGCCGTCGCCGAGGCCCTGGCCGAGGAGCGCGAGCGCGAGCTCGCCGAGGCGCGCGCCTTCTGGGCCGCCCAGGAGGCCCGCGACGCCGCCGACGCCCCCGGCACGCTGCTGGGCGGCGGCCTGTCCGGCCTCCCCGACGACGGCCCGTTCTTCGTGCCGCGCCAGGCGGACTTCGTGGGCCTGGAGGCCCTGGGCCTCGACGGCGACCACGACCGCGACCGCGACGACGCGGACTACGCCGAGTACGCCGCCGAGTACGAGCTCCCCGAGTTCCCCGAGGACTCCCCCGAGCTGGCCGCCGCCCGCCGCCGGCACCCCTCGCACCCGGACTTCGTGCCGGTCCAGACGCCCGTCGTCACCGACCACGAGCGCACCGTGGCCCGCCTGGAGGAGCTCGCCGAGGCCCGTACGGCGCTCACCGACGTACGCCCCGGCCCCCTCGGCACGCTCGACGTGTACGTCTTCGCCGACGGCACGACGCTGTGCATGACCCCCGGCCACCGCGAGACCGCCGAGCGCCTCGCGGACGCGCTGCGCAAGGGCGCGGCACCGGTCCTGCTCGGCGGCTCCGGCGTCTCCGGCGCGTACGCCCTGACCTTCTCGTGCGGCGACGGCGCGGGCGAGGGTGACGGCGGCTCCGAGAACGTCTACGTCCTCGCCGACCGCGTCATAGCCTCGCTCTAGCCGCCGCCCGCTCCACCAGCCCCACGGCCTCGTCCAGCTGCTCGGCGGCCGTACCGCCGGGGGCCGGGGCCGTCCGCAGAACCTCCGCCAGATCGTTACCGGCCACCATAAGTTGGTCGGCGACGCTGAACACCCCCGCGTCCGGCATGGTCCGCGGCTCCGCCCCCGGGTCCTCGATGCGCTGCGCCCGCAGCGCCAACTCCCTTGCCAACGCGAGCCCTTCGGCGGCCGCGCCCCGCTGGAGGCGACTCTGCGGGGCGGCCCGCAGCCAGTCGGCGAAACGTTCCACGGCACGGGTCAATTCAGTCGTGTCCACCACGCCGCGACCCTATGCGCCGGTACGGCACTGTTGCCAATACGCGAACGCTCAGGCACGGTGACGTGAAGGAGCACACGCGCACAGCGTCCGGAGGCGCCGATGTCCCAAGTCTTCTCCGAAGAGACCCACCGAAATCTGCTCGCGCGCATTCCCGCCTGCACCGGCCGTGAAGTGGCCGACTGGCTTCGCACCGTCGAGGAAGGCCCCTCCCTCCTCCGCTTCGAGGAGAAGGTGAGCTGGCTCCGGGGCGAGCACAACCTCGCGTACGGGCACGCCAAGGCGATCATCCACGAGTACGACCTGCGCCGGGCGGCGCGCAAACTCCTCTGACGGCACTCGGACGGGACAGACGGGAAGGCCCCGTACCGGCTCTCGCCGGTACGGGGCCTTCCCTGTTCCGCGTGACGCGTTCCGCGTGGGCGGGGTCAGTCGTCGCCCTGCAGGATCGAGATCAGCCGCAGGAACTCCAGGTAGATCCACACCAGCGTCATGGTGAGGCCGAAGGCCGCCAGCCACGACTCCTCGCGCGGGGCACCGTAGGTGATGCCGTCCTCGACCTGCTTGAAGTCCAGGGCCAGGAAGCACGCACCGAGGACGATGCCGATCACGCCGAACATGATGCCGAGGCCGCCGCTGCGGAAGCCGAGGCCGTCACCGCCACCGAAGACGGCGAACAGCGCGTTCACCGCCATCAGCAGGATGAAGCCGAGCGCGGCCGCCATCACGAAGCCGTAGAAGCGCCGGGTGACGCGGATCCAGCGCATCTTGTACGCGATGAGCACGCCGGCGAAGACCGCCATGGTGCCGAGCACCGCCTGCGGGACCGCGCCCGGCGTGACGTACGTGGAGACGGCGCTGGAGATGACCCCGAGGAAGACACCCTCGAAGGCCGCGTAGGCCAGGATCAGCGCGGGCGACGCCTTGCGCTTGAAGGCCTGGATCATCGCGCAGACGAAGGCCACCAGGGCCGCGCCGATGCCGATGCCGTACGACGTGCCGATGTTCGCCGGGTCGACGGGCAGCAGGAGCCAGGCGAGCGTCGCGGTGACGAAGACCGTACCGAGCGTGATGCCCGTGCGGGTGACCACGTCGTCGATCGTCATGGCCCCCGTGCGCGCCGGCGCCTGCGGGGCGCCGAGCTGGACGGCGTCCTGCGCGTAGGGGTTGGTGGCGTAAGGGTTCGTCGCGTACGGGTTGGTTCCAGCGGCGGGGCCCCCGGCCGGCTGCTGCGCGTTGAAGCCCGCGTAGCCGCCGTTGTCGCGGCTGAACCCCCGTCGCGAGAAGACCGGGTTGCTGCTCCTCATCTCACTCCTCCATGGCCGCCGTGCGCGGCCTTGAGACAAGAGTAATGGGGACGCAAAGGAAACACCCTAGTGCTCGGGGAGGATCTTTCGGGCCGGAACGCACAGAACGCACGCACAGCAGGCGTACGGCCCTTTCCGGGGCGCCGACATCACGGCGTCCAACGACGAGGACGGCATCGTCCGCTTCCTTCTGGGCGGGTCCCGGGCCAAGCCGTGGGACCGCTCCCGGCGGTGCGGACGGTGAGTGCCCGGAGCCGGACTCGAACCGGCACGGCCTAAGGCCAGCGAGGTTTAAGCTCGCCGTGTCTGCATTCCACCACCCGGGCGCGGAACGCGGCTCCGCATGGCACATGAGCCTATCCGGAGGCGTCCCTCGAACAGCGGAACGCTGGCCCGATGTTGTCTTATTTTATTGACGCTTGAGGGTGCGTCAGCGCAGGTGAGGCGCGTGGCGCGGTAGCCGTGTCGGGCTCGCGGCAGCACAGAACCGCGCAAAGGAATGACGGAAAGTCGTCGCCCCGGTCCGGCGCACGGACCGCCGGCCGACCACCGGCTGACCACCGGATGGCCGGCCGATGACCGGGCGATGTCCGGCGAGGGGGCACCGAGGGCCGCCCGCGGGGCGACCGGGCCCGGTGGCGGGGTGGGTCTCAGGGGTCGTGTCATACCTCAGGAGGAGGGGTGGGGCCTCCGGTCCGACTCGAGACTGCCCCGGATACGGGCACGCGGACGGACGTCCGGCGGGGTGGCCGGCGCGGACGATGGACGAGTACTCGATTCGAACCGCCGTTCCCGACAGGAGCACCCTCGTGACCACCACCCCCCTCGCCCACCGCGCCACCACGGTGGCCGCCCGCGCCACGGATCTGTCCAAGGTCTACGGACAGGGTGAGACCCAGGTGGTCGCCCTGGACCGGGTCACCGTGGAGTTCGGACAGGGTGAGTTCACCGCGATCATGGGCCCGTCGGGGTCCGGCAAGTCGACCCTGATGCACTGCGTCGCCGGCCTGGACACCTTCAGCTCCGGCTCGGTCCGCATCGGTGAGACCGAGCTCGGCTCCCTCAAGGACAAGCAGCTCACACAGCTGCGCCGGGACAAGATCGGCTTCATCTTCCAGGCGTTCAACCTGCTGCCGACGCTGACGGCGGCCGAGAACATCACCCTCCCGATGGACATCGCGGGCCGTAAGCCCGACAAGGAGTGGGTGCGCAAGGTCATCGACATGGTGGGCCTGTCCGCCCGCCTCTCCCACCGCCCCGCGCAGCTCTCCGGCGGCCAGCAGCAGCGCGTGGCGGTCGCCCGCGCGCTGGCCTCCCGCCCCGAGATCATCTTCGGCGACGAGCCCACCGGAAACCTGGACTCCCGCTCCGGCGCCGAGGTGCTGGGCTTCCTGCGCAACTCCGTGCGCGAGCTCGGCCAGACCGTCGTCATGGTCACCCACGACCCGGTGGCCGCCTCGTACGCGGACCGCGTGGTCTTCCTGGCGGACGGCCGCATCGTCGACGAGATGCTCCGCCCGACGGCGGACGGCGTGCTGGACCGCATGAAGGAGTTCGACACCAAGGGCCGCACCAGCTGACCGGCTGACCGGACCGGCTGCCCAGCCGGCCGGCCGACCAGCCGACCGCCCCGTACGCCCGCACCCACTCCCAGGACTCACCTCATGTTCCGTACCGCCCTGCGCAACGTGCTCGCGCACAAGGCCAGGCTGCTGATGACCGTGCTCGCCGTCATGCTCGGCGTGGCCTTCGTCTCCGGCACCCTGGTCTTCACCGACACCCTCTCCCACGCCTTCCGCAACCAGTCGGCCAGGAGTTACGACGACGTCGCCGTCGCCGTCACCTCGTACGCCGACCAGAACGACGCCAAGCAGGAGCCCGGCCTCTCCCAGCAGACCCTCGACAAGGTCGGGAAGCTGGACGGGGTCGCCTCCGTCACCGGTCGGGTGGACGGCTTCGCCGGCGTCGCCGACCCCGACGGCAAGCTCATCGGCGTCGGCTGGTCCAACAAGGGCTCCAACTTCGCCCCCGGCAAGGACGGCAAGGACGCCGCCTACGACTTCACCGAGGGCTCCGGCCCGGTGAAGGACGACCAGATCGCGCTCGACAAGGACACCGCCGCCAAGGGCGCGTACAAGGTCGGCGACCGGGTGCGGGTGGCCACCAACGGGCCGGTGAAGGAGTACACCCTCGCGGGCGTCTTCACCACCGAGGACGGCGCCGTGAACGCCGGCGGCAGCCTGGTGCTGTTCGACACCTCCGTCGCCCAGCGGCTCTACCTGAAGCCGGGCTACTACAAGGAGCTGACGGTCACCGCCGCGCCCGGCGCCGACGACGCGAAGATCCTCGACGCGGTGAAGCCGCTCATCCCGGAGAGCGCCACCGCGCAGACGGGTGCCGCGCTCGCGGACGAGCAGGCGGAGATGATCGAGAGGGAGCTGAACAGCCTCAACCAGATGCTGCTGGGCTTCGCCGGCATCGCGCTCTTCGTCGGCGTGTTCCTGATCTCCAACACGTTCACCATGCTGGTCGCGCAGCGCACCAAGGAGCTGGCGCTGATGCGCGCCGTCGGCGCGTCCCGCAAGCAGATCACCCGCTCGGTGCTGGCCGAGGCCGGTCTGGTCGGCCTCGTCGCGTCCGTCGTCGGCTTCGCGCTCGGTGTGGCCCTGGCCGTGGGGCTGCGCTCGGGGATGGCGGCGTTCGGCATGAAGATGCCCGACGGGTCGCTCGTCATCGGTACGACGCCGATGCTCGCCTCGCTCGCCGTGGGTGTCCTGATCACCATGTTCGCCGCCTGGCTGCCCGGCCGCCGCGCCGCGAAGATCCCGCCGGTGGCCGCGATGAGCAGCGTCCACGCGGTGGCGACGACGAAGTCCCTGGTGGTGCGCAACTCCATCGGCGCGCTCATCACCGCCGCCGGCGCGGCGCTGATCGTGGCGGGCGCCGCGGCCGGCTCCGACGGCCGGTGGCTGATCGCCGGCGGTGCCTTCCTCGCGCTGGTCGGTGTGATCGTGCTCATCCCGCTGCTCGCCCGCCCGGTCATCGCCCTCGTACGCCCGCTGCTGGTACGCGTCTTCGGCGTCTCCGGCAAGCTCGCCGGGCAGAACGCGGTCCGCAATCCGCGCCGCACCGGCGCCACCGCCTCCGCGCTGGCCATCGGCCTCACCCTGGTCACCGGCCTGTCGGTGCTGGGCGTCACGGTCGGCACGGCCCTGGACAAGATGACCACGGACCAGATCAAGGCCGACTACATGGTCGCCATGGCCAGCGGCGGCGCCCTCGACGAGTCCGCGCTGAGCGCACTGCAGAAGGCCCCGGGCGTCAAGGCCGTCTCGCCGCAGCAGGCCACGTCCTTCGACATCGGGGACGACTGGATCTCCGCGTCGGCCGTCACGCCCGGCGACATCGAGCAGGTGCTGAAGGTCGAGGTGGTGGACGGTTCGCTGGCCTCCCTCGGCGAGGGGCGGATCGCGGTCGCCGAGAAGACCGCCGCCAAGCGGAACTGGAAGGTCGGTGACACCCTGCCGGTCACCTTCGCCGACGAGAAGAAGGGCGAGCTGACCGTGGGCGCCCTCTTCAAGGACACCGAGTTCCTGTCGCCGGCGCTGGTGGCCACCGAGGTCGTCGCGCCGCACGAGAACAAGCCGTTCATGCCGCAGATCTTCGTGACGATGGACGGCGGTGAGACTGCGGCGAACGACAAGGCTCTGGTCGACGCGCTGGGCAACAACCCGGCGATCAACGTCATGGACAAGCAGGACATCCGCGACCAGTTCGGCGGCATGATCAACATGATGCTGAACATCATGTACGGCCTGCTGGCGATGGCGCTGATCATCGCGGTGCTCGGCGTCGTCAACACCCTGGCCATGTCGGTCTTCGAGCGGCAGCAGGAGATCGGCATGCTGCGGGCGATCGGCCTGGACCGGCGCCGGGTGAAGCGGATGGTGCGGCTGGAGGCCGTGGTCATCTCGGTCTTCGGCGCGGTGGTCGGCATCGGGCTCGGCACGTTCCTGGGCTGGGCGATCGGCCAGTCCATCAAGTCCGGACTGCCCGGCTACGCCCTGGTCATCCCGTGGGACCGGATCGGGATCTTCCTGGTCCTGGCCGCACTGGTCGGCGTCCTCGCCGCGATGTGGCCGGCGCGCAGCGCCGCGAAGCTGAACATGCTGAACGCCATCAAGGCCGAGTAACTCCGCCGGTGATGTGCCGAAGGGCCGGGTCCCCCCGTGGTGCGGGGGCCCGGCCCTTCGGCGTGTCAGCGGTCGCCGCCCCCGGTCCACCGTCTTGCCCGCAGCGGCATGCCCGACGCCCCGCTCTCGGGCGTCTTCACCGCCAGGACCTGGTTGACGCCGATGCGGTTGCGCTCGAAGGAGACGGCGGACGCCGCCATGTAGAGGCGCCAGACCCGCGCGCGGCCGGGGGAGGCCAGGCGCTGCGCCCGGGCCCAGTTCGCCTCCAGGTTGGCCACCCACTGGCGCAGGGTCAGGGCGTAGTGCTCGCGCAGGGCCTCGATGTCGCGGACCTCGAACCCGGCATCCTCCAGGGTGGCGGCGGTACGGCCGACGGGTGCGAGCTCGCCGTCGGGGAAGACGTACGCGTCGATGAACTCGTCCACGTGGTACGCGGTCTCGTCCGGCTCGGGGCGGCGCGCGATCTGGTGGTTGAGGAGCCGGCCGCCCGGCTTGAGCAGGGCGTACAGGTCGTCGGCGTACTCGCGGTAGCGGACGGCGCCGACGTGTTCGGCCATCCCGATGGAGGAAATCGCGTCGTACGGCCCGTCCCTGACGTCCCGGTAGTCCTGGACCCGGATCTCGATCCGGTCGGTGAGGCCCTCCTCGGCGATGCGCTTGCGCGCGAAGGCCGCCTGCTCGGTGGAGAGCGTGACGCCGACGACTCTGGCGCCGTACTCGCGGGCGGCGTGGATGGCCATGGAGCCCCAGCCGCAGCCCACGTCGAGCAGCCGGTCGCCCTCCTGGAGGCCGAGCTTGCGGCAGATCAGGTCGAGCTTGTCGCGCTGGGCGTCCTCCAGGGTGCCGCCTTCCGTCCAGTACGCGCAGGAGTAGACCATCGACGGGCCGAGGACGAGCTCGTAGAAGTCGTTGCCGACGTCGTAGTGGTGGCTGATGGCCTCCTTGTCGCGCCGCTTGGTGTGCAGCGGCCCGGTCCGCCGCCGGACCTCCTCGGCGGGTGGCGCGGGCGGCGGCCAGGGGCCGGCTATCTTCACCAGCCCGCGGATCGCCGCCCGTACCCGCGGGTCGCGTATGGCGTGGACGGGGTCCTTCGCGTCGGCGCCGCGCTCCCAGATGAAGCCGGCGAGCCGGTCGAGGGCCTCGTACAGATCGCCGTCGACGTCGAGCTCGCCGGCCACCCACGCCCGCGCCAGGCCCATCTCCCCCGGCTTCCACAGCATCCGCCGCAGGGCCCGCCGGCTGCGGATGACGAGCACGGGGACGTCACCCGGAGGCCCCGCCTCACTCCCGTCCCAGGCCCGGATCCGGACCGGCAGGGGGACTCCCAGCAGGTCCTCGGCGAGAGTCGTGAGCCGCGACGCGGCGTCGGCCATGGTGCACACCTCCGTGACGTTCGATCCCAGAAATGCTCGTCACCACGTAAACACCGACAGCGACGGGTGACAGTCCCGGAACGACGCAATGGAAGGGCAAAGAAGCGCGCGGCCCGGCGCGCGGGCAACGCGAAGGGGCCGCCCGCACCACGGATGGCGGGCGGCCCCTCGGGAGCCGGACTTACGGCCGGTCCGGCTCAGCGCTGAGCGTGCGTCAGGAGGCCTTGGCCTTCTGCGGCGGCGTCGCGGAGGAGGACGACGCCTGCGGCGCCGGCTTGGCCGCCTCGTAGAACTCCTCGCGCGGCGACTCGATGGCGCCGAGCGAGACGACCTCGCGCTTGAGGAACATCGCGAGCGTCCAGTCCGCGAAGACGCGGATCTTGCGGTTCCAGGTCGGCATGGCCATGCCGTGGTAGCCGCGGTGCATGTACCAGGCGAGACGGCCCTTGAGACGGATCTTCATCTTGCCCATGACGATCATCGCGACGCCCTTGTGCAGGCCGAGACCGGCGACCGCACCCTTGTTGGCGTGGCTGTACTCCTTCTGCGGGAAGCCCCGCATGCCGGAGATCACGTTGTCGCCGAGGACCCGGGCCTGGCGCAGCGCGTGCTGGGCGTTCGGCGGGCACCAGGCGTTCTCGTTGCCCGCCTTGCGGCCGACGAGGTCCGGGACCTGGGCGTTGTCGCCGGCGGCCCAGATGTAGTCGCTGCCCTTGACCTGGAGGGTGACGTCGGTGTCGACGTGGCCGCGCGGGCCCAGGGGCAGGCCGTAGCGGGAGAGGACCGGGTTCGGCTTCACACCGGCGGTCCAGACGATGGTGTTGGAGTCGACCTCCAGGCCGTTCTTCAGCACCACGTGGCCGTCGACGCAGGAGTCCATGGAGGTGTTGAGGTAGATCTCCACCCCACGGCTCTCCAGGTGCTCCTTGCCGTACTGGCCGAGCTTCGGGCCGACCTCGGGGAGGATCTTGTCGGCGGCGTCCACCAGGATGAAGCGCATGTCCTCGCGCTTCACGTTCTTGTAGTACTTCGCGGCGTCGCGCGCCAGGTCCTCGACCTCGCCGATGGTCTCCGCGCCGGCGAAGCCGCCGCCCACGAAGACGAAGGTCAGCGCCTTGCGGCGGACCTCCTCATCGGTCGTCGAGTCGGCCTTGTCGAGCTGCTCGAGGACGTGGTTGCGCAGGCCGATGGCCTCCTCGATGCCCTTCATGCCGATGCCCTGCTCGGCGAGGCCGGGGATCGGGAAGGTGCGGGAGACCGCGCCGAGCGCGATGACCAGGTAGTCGAACGGCAGCTCGTACGCCTCGCCGACGAGCGGCGAGACCGTGGCGACCTTGCGGTCCTGGTCGATGCTGGTGACCCGGCCGGTGAGTACCTCGGCCTTGGGCAGCACGCGTCGCAGCGGGACGACGACGTGCCGCGGCGAGATGCTGCCGGCGGCGGCTTCGGGCAGGAAGGGCTGGTAGGTCATGTACGACCGGGGGTCGACGACCGTGACGGTCGCCTCGCCGTAGCGCATCTTCTTGAGAATGCGCCGAGCTGCGTACAGGCCTACGTACCCACCGCCTACTACGAGGATCCTGGGACGCTCCGTGGTGCTCATGCCATCGAGTATCCACCCGCTGGAGGGGGGTCGCTCGTGCGCCCCTTCACAAGCTTCCGGGGCACCTCTGCTACACTCCGCCGCCCACGTGACCGAGGTCATGGCGCCGCAGGGGAACCGCGGTGTAACAGAAGACGTTGTTCACCCCCGTTGAACTGGGACAGAGAGCACCTTGCAACGGTGGACCGCACCGGAGTTCACGCCTGCGAAACATAGGTGAGGTGCCCCTCGCGGGGGCGGGAAAGGGCCCCGAAGGGGCCCTTGGAGGCCCCGAAAGGCCTCCAGGACACCCCTCAGGGCCCTTTTCCTTGTGAAGAACTTCACGAACTTTCCCGACGGGCCGTCCGGCGACCCTTCCGGCCGGCCGTCCGGCGGTCCCGCGTCAGACCAGCGAGAGGGCGATTCCGTCCAGAATGTCGTGTTCGGAGACCGCGACCTCCCGCGCCCCGATCCGGTCCATCACGGCCAGCAGCACCAGCGCCCCGGCGGCGATGACGTCCACCCGGCCCGGGTGCATCACCGGGATCGCGGAGCGCTCGTCGTGGGTGGAGGCGACCAGCCGCCCGGTGACCTCCGCGACCCGCTCGTAGGGGATGCGCGAGCCGTGGATCGCGGCCGAGTCGTACTCCTTGAGCCCCAGCGCGATCGCCGCCACCGTGGTGACCGAACCCGCGAGCCCGACCAGCGTCCCGGCCCCCCGCAGCGGAACGGTCTCCTCCGCGAGGTCGAGGGCCGCCTCGACGTCCGCCCGGATCGCTGCGACCTCCGCCTCCGAGGGCGGGTCGCTGCGGACATGACGCTCGGTCAGCCGGACGCAGCCGATGTCGACGGAGCGGGCCGCGCGCGCGTGCTCGGTGCCGACGACGAACTCGGTGGAGCCGCCGCCGATGTCCACCACCAGGTACTCCTCCCCGGTGCCGGGCAGTTCCTTGGTGGCCCCGGTGAAGGAGAACTCCGCCTCCTGATCGCCGGTGACGACCTCGGGCTCCACGCCGAGGATCTCCCGCACGCCCCGCACGAAGTCGTCGCGGTTCTCGGCGTCGCGCGAGGCCGAGGTGGCCACGAAACGCAGCCTCTCGGCGCCGTACTCCTCGATGACGCCGGCGTACTCGCGGCAGGCGGCGAAGGTCCGCTCCAGCGCCTCGGGGGCGAGCCGGCCGGTCCGGTCGACGCCCTGGCCGAGACGGACGATCGTCATCCGCCGGTCCAGGTCGGTGACCTGACCGGTGGTCGGGTCGACGTCGGCGACGAGCAGGCGGATGGAGTTCGTACCGCAGTCGATGGCGGCGACCCGGGTCGTCACTGCGCGTCCTCCCGGTGGGCGCCGACGCACGGGCCCTTGGCCCACCACTCCGGCAGCATCGCCAGCGCCTCGTCGCCCAGCGGGTTCACGCCCGGGCCGGCCACCAGCGAGTGCGCGACGAGCACGTGCAGGCACTTCACGCGGTCCGGCATGCCACCCGCGCTCGGGAAGCCCTCCAGGACCTCGATGGCGTCCCGGCGCGCGATGTAGTCCTCGTGCGCGGCCCGGTAGGCGGCCGCCAGCTCCGGGTCGGACTGCAGCCGGTCGGTCATCTCCTTCATGACGCCGTTCGCCTCCAGCGTGCCGATCGCGGAGTTCGCGCGCGGGCAGGTGAGGTAGTACGTCGTCGGGAACGGCGTGCCGTCCGGCAGCCGGGGCGCGGTCTCCACCACGTCGGGGTTGCCGCACGGGCAGCGGTGCGCGATGGCGCGCAGGCCGCGCGGCGGGCGGCCGAGCTGTTCCTCGAACGCCGCGACGTCCGCCTCGGTGGGCTCGGTGCGTTCGGTCTGCGGAGGGGGCGTTTCCATGCCTGCCTTGGGTTCTACTTGCGGTCGGTGCGAACGGCGCGGTCCGTGCCGTCGGTGCGGTCAGCGGAGTCCACGCCGTCCCAGAGGTTGGAGTACCAGGCGCGGTCGGCCGCGCCCTGGTCGGTGCGGCGCTGGCGCACCGCGTCGGGGTCGATGACCGTGTAACCGGTCTCCCCGGGGCGTACGTAGTGCAGGTGTTCGCGGGCGAGGCGCCTGATGTAGGCGTCGTCCTGGAGCCGCGCCTTCTCGTCGCGCAGCCGCTCGACGCGCTCGGCCGCCTCGGCCGCCAGCCGCTCCTGCTCGGCGATCTCGCTCTGCTGGGAGACCCACTGGCGCATCGGGTACGCCAGGGCCACCACCATCGAGCAGACCACGAGCGCGAGGAAGGCCGCGCGGCCGGTGAGCCGGGAGCGGCGGTCCTGACGGCGCGTCTGGGAGCGGTACACGCGGGCGGCGGTCTGCTCGCCGAGCAGCCGCAGCCTGGTCGCGGTGGAGAACCGGTCCCGGGCCATCCTCGCTCCTCCCCTGCACCCCGTTACGTACGTACGTCCCCGGACACGGTACGGGACCGTGGCCGGGGACGTACGTAACCGGGCTACTGAGGGCCTATCGGCCTTACTCGCCCGAGAAGCGGAAGCGCGGGAAGGCGCTGCGGCCGGCATACACCGCCGCGTCGTCGAGGATCTCCTCGATGCGCAGCAGCTGGTTGTACTTGGCGACGCGCTCGGAGCGGGCCGGGGCGCCGGTCTTGATCTGGCCGCAGTTGGTGGCGACGGCCAGGTCGGCGATGGTGACGTCCTCGGTCTCGCCGGAGCGGTGGGACATCATGCACTTGAAGCCGTTGCGCTGGGCCAGCTCGACGGCGTCGAGGGTCTCGGTCAGCGAGCCGATCTGGTTGACCTTGACGAGCAGCGCGTTGGCCGCGCCCTCCTCGATGCCGCGGGCGAGGCGCTCGGGGTTGGTGACGAACAGGTCGTCGCCGACCAGCTGCACCTTGGCGCCCAGCTTCTCGGTGATGGTCTTCCAGCCGTCCCAGTCGTCCTCGAACAGCGGGTCCTCGATGGAGACCAGCGGGTACGCCTCGACGAGCTCGGCGTAGTAGTCGGTCATCTCGGCGGCCGAGCGGGACTTGCCCTCGAACTCGTAGGCGCCGTCCTTGTAGAACTCGGACGCGGCGACGTCGAGCGCCAGCGCGATGTCCTTGCCCGGGGTGTAGCCGGCCTGCTTGATGGCCTCGAGGATGAGGTCGAGGGCGGCGCGGTTGGAGTCGAGGTTGGGGGCGAAGCCGCCCTCGTCGCCCAGGCCCGTGGAGAGGCCCTTGTCCTTCAGGACCTTCTTCAGGGTGTGGTAGACCTCGGCGCCCCAGCGCAGGGCCTCGGAGAAGGACTCCGCACCGATCGGGGCGATCATGAACTCCTGGATGTCCACGTTGGAGTCGGCGTGCGAGCCGCCGTTCAGGATGTTCATCATCGGAACGGGCAGCAGGTGCGCGTTCGGGCCGCCCAGGTAGCGGAAGAGCGGCAGGTCGGACGCCTCGGAGGCGGCGTGCGCGACGGCGAGGGAGACGCCGAGGATGGCGTTGGCGCCGAGCGAGGACTTGTCCGGCGTGGCGTCCAGGTCGAACATCGCCTGGTCGATCAGCCGCTGCTCGGTGGCGTCGTAGCCGACGAGCTCCGGGCCGATCTGCTCGATGACGGCGAGGACGGCCTTCTCGACACCCTTGCCGAGGTAGCGGTCCTTGTCACCGTCGCGGAGCTCGAGGGCCTCGAACGCACCGGTGGAGGCACCGGACGGAACGGCAGCACGGCCGGTGCTGCCGTCGTCGAGGCCGACCTCGACCTCGACCGTGGGGTTGCCTCGGGAGTCCAGGATTTCCCGGGCTACGACGACGTCGATGGACGGCACGAGCATCTCCTTCTGGGATGTGACGCGAATTGTGACGCGAGCGGTGCAGGGTGCAGGGTCTCTTTGGCCTTGCGCCGTGCGACAAGAGCCTAACCGGCCGGGGGGCCGGGGCCAGCCGACGCCCGCCTCGTGGGACGAAAAACGACCCGAGGGCCCCGAATGCGGGGCAAAACCCCGCAAGGTTTACCTGCGGGTAACCACAAAGGCCCCGGCCCGCCCTGTGAGCGGCGGGCCGGGGCCTTCGGGGGGTCAGCTCAGATGGAGCTGCTGGCCCGGGTAGATGAGGTCGGCGTCGTCGACGATGTCCTTGTTCAGCTCGAACAGCTTCTCCCAGCCGCCCGCGACCTTCTTCTCGGCGGCGATGGTGCTGAGCGTGTCACCGGCCTGGACCTTGTACTCGCCGTCGCCCTTCTCGACCTTCTTGCCGGTCGGGGTGGTGACGGTCTTCGACGCGGCCTTCGGCGCGGACTCGGCGGCCTTCGGCGCCTTGGGGGCGGCCTTCGGCGCGGTGCGCTGCTCGCTGCGGGTGGTGGGCTGCTCGGCCGTGCGCTCGGCGGCGCCGCCGTTGTACGCGGCGTTGGACAGGCCCACGCCGCACACCGGCCACGCGCCCTTGCCCTGGCCGGCCAGGACCTTCTCGGCGATCTCGATCTGCTGGGCCTTGCTGGCCTGGTCGGCGGTGGAGGCGTACGCGGTGCCGCCGTACGCGGCCCAGGTGGAGGCCGAGAACTGCAGGCCGCCGTAGTAGCCGTTGCCGGTGTTGATGGACCAGTTGCCGCCGGACTCGCACTGGGCGACCTTGTCCCACTCGGCGGAGGTGGCGGCCGAGGCGGAGGTGGCGCCCATCAGCGGGGCGGCCACGGCGACGCCGGTGATGCCGGCGAACGCGGCGAAACGGACCGCCTTGGACGGGCGACGGTGCTTGGCCTTGCCGGAAACCTTGCTGGAAAACAGCATGGAGCATCTCCTCACCGACGCCTACGAGGTGAGCTGTCGGGTTAGGGCTGATGAGCTGCCCCGCCGCGCTCTCGCGCGGCCTCACCCCAAGCCGGCTCACGTACCGTCATCCGACGGCCGGGGGCCGGCACCTACCTTGGGTCCCCCGCTCCTGCCTTCGGCGCATCACGCGACGACTGTTCCCTCACGGCCGGCGGCAGGATTCGGCGTACCGGTCGAAGGGGCCCGCGGTGGCGAGCGATGACGACCGTAAACACAGAGCCCACTGAAGTTCAAAGACGGACATCCGGGTCAATCCGCCCCTACCGCCCGCGGCTTGACGGACGTTTGCGCAGGTGAGGGGCGGAACGGACACATCGTGCGTTCGTGAGGCGCCAGTTGGCACAAAGAGACTCATGTCTCACTGGCGCAGACCCGGACATAGAGGCACCAATAGCCCCTGCCTGGCCCCGGTCAACTAGGGCTGCGCGGGAGCCAGATCGAGGCTCTGGCCGGGGAGGATGAGGTCCGGATCCTCGCCCACGGTCTGGCGGTTGGCGTCGTAGAGGGCGGTCCAGCCGCCTTCGAGGTCCCTCTCCGCGGCGATGGCGGAGAGGCTGTCGCCGGGGCGGACGGTGTACGCGCCCGGCTGGGCGTCCGCCAGGTCGCGTGCCGCGCCGTCACTCCGCGAGGCATGGCCGTCCGTTTCGCGCCCGCTGACCGAATTGTCGGCGCCGGTGGCGGCGTCACCTTCCGGTGCGGCCGGGTCCGTGGCCGCCAGGTCCGTCGCCGCCGGGGGCTCCGCGGGGTCGGGCGCGCCGCGGTGCTTTCCGGTGCCGGGGGCCGGCGGGGCGGCCGGGGCGGCCGCATCCGGAGCGGCGTCCGGCGTGGTGGGCGTGGCGGGCTCGGCGGGCGCGGCGGGCGCGGCGGGCTCGGTCGGCAGGAGGCTCTCGACCGGGTCGGCCGGGGCCACGGGCTCCGTGGGCTCCACCGGCTGCGTGGCGTCGGACTCGGCCGGGGCGGGCGTCTCGGGAGCGGCGTCCGGCGTGGCCTCGGGCGTCGCGGCGTCGGTGGACGCGTCGGGCGTGGCGCCCTTCGCCGGCGCGGCGTCGGTGCCGCCCAGGCCCACGATGGGGGCGCAGGTCTCCCAGGTCTTGACGCCCGTCGCGGCGTAGACCTGCTCCGCCACGGCTATCTGCTGGGCGCGGCTGGCGAGGTCGGGGCGCAGGGCGTACTGCTTGCCGCCGTACGCGTCCCACGTCTCCTGCGAGAGCTGGAGTCCGCCGTAGAAGCCGTTGCCCATGTCGGCGCTCCACGCGCCGCCGGACTCGCACTCGGCGACCCGGTCCCACGTGTGGGCGTCGACGGCCGACGCGGAGCCGGCGCCGAGCAGCGGAAGGGCGATGGCGGATCCGGTCACCCCTGCCGCGACAACGATGGCGGGGGCCTGACGGGGTCGACGGTGCCTGCCGTTCCCGGAGCGCATGCGGTGTGCCTTTCGCGTGACTGCTGAGGTGACGGTGAACGTAGCGGCATTCGAACGCTAGTCACAAGTCGATGCAGCGGAGATTACGCGAAGATCACATTACTGACGGATCGTCATATCCGAGGGCCCCGCAAAGGGGGTGAACTCGACCGGGAGCGTGCGCAGTCCCCGCATAATGAGCCCCCCACGCCACCGCAAATCGGCAGGATCCACCGCGAGCCGGAGGTCCGGCAGCCGGGTCAGCAGCGTCGCCAGCGCGGTCTGCCCTTCGAGGCGGGCGAGCGGCGCGCCGAGGCAGTAGTGGATGCCGTGCCCGTACCCGAGGTGCTGGTTGTCGCGCCGCGCCAGGTCCAGGGTGTCGGGCTCCGCGAACCGCTCCGGGTCCCGGTCGGCGGCCGCGAGCACCACCAGCACCGGGTCCCCCGCCGCGATGCGCTCCCCGCCGATGGTCAGCGGCTCGGTCGCGAACCGCCACGTGGCGAGCTCCACGGGCCCGTCGTACCGCAGCAGCTCCTCGACCCCGGTCTCCAGCAGCCCCTGCTCGCCCGCCGCGAGGGACTCCTGCAGCCGGGCGCGCTGGCCGGGGTTGCGCAGCAGGGCGTACACGCCGTTGCCGATGAGGTTGACCGTGGTCTCGAACCCGGCGAAGAGGAGGATGAACGCCATCGCCGCGGCCTCGTTCTCGGTGAGGTGCTCGCCGTGGTCGCTCGCCCGGATGAGCCCCGAGATGAGGTCGTCCCCGAGATCCTCGCGCTTGCGGTGGATCAGCTCGGCGAGGTAGCCCCGCATCTTCTTCACCGACCGCGCGACCCCGCCACGCGGCCCCCCGCCGTGCCGGATCATCATCCCGGCCCAGTCCCGGAAGTCGTCCTGGTCCTCGGGCGGGACGCCGAGCATGTCGCAAATCGCGTAAATGGGGAGCGGGAACGCGAACTCGTGGATGAGGTCGGCGCTCCCTTTTGTAGCGAAGTTGTCGATCAAGCGGTCCGTCAGCTCCTGCACCCGCGGCGCGAACTCCGCCACCCGCCGCGGCGTGAACGCCTTCGACACCAGGCGCCGGAGCCGGGTGTGGTCCGGCGGGTCGATGTTCAGCAGGTGCGTCATCAGCTCCGCCTTGCGCTCCCCCGGAATGCCGGTCTTGCCCTTGGCGTGCGCGGGCTCGTCGTGATGCGCCGGATTCTTGCTGAGCCGCTGGTCGGCGAGCGCCTGCCGCGCGTCCGCGTACCGGGTGACGAGCCACGCCTCGACCCCACTGGGCAGCTTGGTGCGGTGCACGGGGGCGTGCTCCCGGAGCCAGGCGTAGGCGGGGTAGGGGTCGGTGGCGAACTCCCAGGTGAAGAGCTCGGGCGGCGTGTTCGGATGGTTCGGGGCGTTCACCCCTCGACGGTATCCGCCCCGTCCCCCTCGGCGGCGAGTGCCTTCACGGCACCGGGGTGCCCGGCGTCAGCGGCTTTACGCATCCAGGCGCGTGCCTCTTCCGGCTTGCCCTCCTTGGCGAGGAGGCGGGCGAGGCGGAAGGCGCCGTAGGGGTCGCCGGATTCGTACGCCTGGAGGTAGCGCCCGCGGGCCTCCTCGACGCGGCCGTCCTCTTCGAGGAACACGCCGAGGTTGGCGAGGTCCTGGGGCCACAGGGCCTCGAGGAACCACTCCTCAGCATCCTCGACGGTGTCCACCCTGTACTCCGGCAGTTCCTTCTCGCGCCGCGTGTCCCCTGCATCGGCGGCTCGCTGGAGCCAGACCCGCGCCAGGAGTTCCTCGTTGCGGTAACGGTGCATCGCGCCCAGGCTGCCGGCCACCTGGCTGTACCCGCTCTCGGCCGCTTGCTCATACCGCGAAAAGGCCTTGCCGTATTGCCCTGACCCGAAGCACAGGTCCCCCAGGTCGTGCGCCGCTTCCGGGTTGCCCGCGTCCGCGGCCGTGGTCAGCCACTCCATTGCCCGTTCCCGGAGCAGTTTCCCCAACTCCAACGCCGCCTCCGCGTCCCCCGCTCCGGCGGCGGCCTCCAGGTACCGCTCCGCCTCGCGAATCTCACCACGCCCGGCGAGCGACCGGCCCAGCTCCCGACAGGCGCCGGTGTGGCCCGCGTCGGCGGCCTTCCGGAGCCACGCCTCGTCGTCGGTGAGCCGCGCGAGGCGGTACATCGCCTCCGTGTACCCCTCCTCCGCCCTCTCCTGGTAGTACACGCGCGCGACCGGCGTGACGGTCTCAGGGTCGTACGCGAGGGCAGCGTCCCAGACCGCGTCCGAGGGCGCCGGCACGGCGTCCGAGCGCAGCGCGTCCGCGATCAGCGAGCCGTACGGACGCCACCCGTCGCCCGTCTCGACAAGCAGGCCCGTGATACCGAGCCGGGGTCGGGCCGCCCAGGCGAGGGCGTCCTCGAAGGACTCGCCCGAGGAGTCGGGGCCGTACAACTCGTACGTCTTACGCAGCAGCTCCACCGGCAGCGGCGCCATGAGCCCGCACAGCGCCAGTTGGAGGGCCGCCCGCACCACCAGGTGGCCACGGGGGTGGTTGGCCGGGCGGCGGGCGCGCTGCCATTCCGCCCACAGGTCGGGACCGAGGCCCAGGTACTGGGTCACTGGGCTCGTTCCGCGCCACCGCCGTGCACGCCCATGACGGGGGTCGCCACTCACCGCCAGCCGCGCGAGTTCATCGGCGCTCCAGGCGAGGCTCAGCTCCACCGTCCTGCCCCGGCTCAGCACCCGCGCGTACGCCGACGAGCCGAAGCGGTGCTCGTCGTACGCCGCGTCCGACATGGTGGCGAGCACCGGCACACCCTGGCTGGTCAGCCGGGCCAGCAGCCCCGCGTCGAGGCCGCGTTCGTGGAGGTGGCCCTCCAGGTCGTCGAGCCACAGCACCCACGGGCCGCCCTCGTGCCGGGCCAGGGGGCGCAGGTCCGCGCCCGGTGGGGGGACGCACACCTGGTGGTCCCGCAGAGCGCGGACCATCGCCGCCCACGCGGTCGTGGTCTTGCCGGACAGCGGCTCGCCGGTGACGACGACCAGCCCGCTCAGCTCCGCCAGTTCGGCGTCGCGGTCCCGGAGGACGTACGTGCCGTCATAGTGACGGCCGCCCAGCGCCACCGGGTCCGTCTCGCGGACCGGCAGCCAGAGGAAAGGATCGGGCGGCGAGGCAGCGCCGACGTGGACGGCGCCGATCGAGCCGGACTGGACGACGGCCGAGAACCCGCCGCCGGACACCTGATTGCGCACGGCGGCGACCTCGGCCGCCCGCGTCTCCTCGTCCATGGCCCCGCCCCGTTCGTCCCGTGAGGAAACCTACCGCCCCTCCGCCGCGCGGATCGCGTCCCGGTACGCCCGCCCCGCCGCCCGCAGCGCCGCCTCCGGGTCGACGCCCTCGGCCTCGGCGCGGACCGCGAGGGCGAGGAGCTCGTAGCCGATGCCCTCGCCCGACGGCGGCGGCACGTCCAGTCCGGCGTTGCGCACGCGGCTCGCGAGCTTGGCGACGAGGGCGAGGCCCGGCTGGCCCAGCGGGACGCCGTCGGTCACCGACTCGCGCTGCTTCTCGATCGCCTTCGTACGGAGCCAGTGCTCCTTGACCTCCTCCGGCGTCTCGGCGCGCTCCTCGCCGAAGACGTGGGGGTGGCGGTGGATGAGCTTGTCGACGATGGTGCCGGCGACGTCGTCGATCGAGAACGGCTCCTCGTCGTGCTCCTGCGCGATGCGGGCGTGGAAGACGACCTGGAGGAGGACGTCGCCGAGCTCCTCGCGCAGCTCGTCGCGGTCGCCGTCCTCGATGGCCTCGACGAGTTCGTACGCCTCCTCGATGCCGTACTTGGCGAGGCCCTCGTGGGTCTGGAGCGACGACCAGGGGCACTCGCGCCGGATGCGGTCCATGACCTCGACCAGGTCCAGCAGCCGGGCGCCCGGCAGGTCGTACGAGCCGGGGAGCAGCTCCAGGTCGGGCATGGCCACGCGGCCGGAGCCGGCCATGCGGGCCAGCCCGTCCGTGAGGGCGCTGTCGCCCTCGCCGGACGGGACGACCACGACGGTGCGGCCGCCGGCGCAGGCGTCGACGAGCTCCTGCGCGGTGGGCGCGGTGATCTCCACGGCGACGCCCGCCTCGCGGAGGTACGGCAGCTGCGGGTGGTCGGCGTCGGCGCACAGCACCCGGTCGGCGGCGTGCAGCGTCTGCCACGCGGGCCAGGACAGCAGCCCGGGCGCGACGCGGTGGCTGGCGGTGAGCAGGACGATACGGCCGGGGGTGTCAGCGTTCACCCCACGAACCTACATCTGCTGCTGGGCGCCCAGCTCCCGGATCCAGGGGGCCCGGTACTCGCCCAGTTGGATCTTGTCGTTGTCCCAGGTGCCGTAGCGGGGGTTCACCTCGATGTCGAGTGCCTTGGAGGCGGCGGCGAAGACCTCGGTGAGCTTCTTCTGCCCCTCGGGCGTATTCGTGGCCCCGAGCTTCTCGGCGATCTTGTTCATGAGGACGTTGCGGCGGACGACGGCGTCGATCTCGTCGGGCGCCACGCCCTGCTGCTGGAGCAGCATCGCGGCCAGCTGCTCCTCGCCGCCGGTCTGCCGGGCCGCCGAGCGCCGGGTCTCCTGGATCTCCTTGCGGCTGGCGGTGATGCCGTGGTCGGCGGCGACCTTCTCCACGACCCGGTCGAAGATCATGCCGTTGAGCTTCTCGCGGTTGAGGTCCCCGGTCGCCTTCACCAGCTCCGCGGCCTGCGGCGACGCCTCCTGCGCACTGCGCACGTCCTTGACCTGTGCCTGGAGGGCGGCCACCTCGATCCGCTGCCCGTCGATGACGGCCGCGGCCCCTGGATGCGCCTGGCTCCCGCACCCCGCCAGCAGGGGCCCGGCCACGAGGAGTGCGGCGGAGACGGAGAGCGCGGTGCGACGGCGTCGATGCAGGCGGTGCAAAGGAGCCTCCCGGCGTGGGTCGTGCGTCAGTGGAACGACCTTGCGATGATCGATGGTAGGCAGTGAATGTGGCTCAGGCCACTACTTCGAGGCCACTGCTTCCGTCAACGACTCACCGGTGCGCGGGGTCTCGGGCCGCAGCATGATCGTCCGCGAGACGACGAAGGTGATCGGGATCGCCGCGGCCGCGGCGAGGAGCGGGGCGTAGCGGCTGGAGAGGCCGGCCACGTCGACCAGGAGCCAGACGCCGCTCGTCGTGATGACGAAGTTGGCGGCGTTGGTGAGCGGGAACAGCAGGAACTTCCGCCAGGTCGGCCGGGTGCGGTAGGTGAAGTGGCTGTTCAGGAAGAAGGAGCCGGTCATGGAGAGGAGGAACGCGACGACGTGCGCGGCCACGTAGGGCAGGCTCAGGGACAGGAACAGCAGGTAGAAGCCGTAGTACGTGGCGGTGTTCACCACGCCCACGAGCGCGAACCTGACGATCTGGCCCCGGACCTTGCCCTGGACCCGGCCCCGGCTCTGGCCCTGGACGGTCATCGGCGTACGAGCTCCCCTGAACGGTCACGCCGGGGTGGCGGCGCGGTGGTGTTCGACGCCTTCACCAGGAAGTGCGGGCGGCGCTTCACCTCGTAATAGATACGCCCCACATACTCCCCGACGACCCCGAGCATCACCATCTGGACCCCCGCGAGCGCCGTCACCGTGACCAGGAGGGTGACGTAACCGGGGGTGTCGACGCCCTTCACCAGGGCCGCGCCGACGATCCAGGCGGCGTACGCGGCGGCGAGGGAGACGAGCAGCAGGCCGAGGTGGAGTGCGGCGCGCAGCGGTCGGTCGTTGAAGGACAGCAGACCGTCGAGGCCGTAGTTGAGGAGCCGGCGGAAGGTCCACTTCGAGCGGCCCTGCTCGCGGGCCGCGTTCTCGTACGCGAGCGTCGTCGTGCGGAAGCCGACCCAGGCGAAGAGGCCCTTGGAGAAGCGGTTGTACTCGGTGAGCTCCAGGACCGCGTCGACGGTGCGCCGCGACAGGAGGCGGAAGTCGCCGACGCCGTCCACGAGCTCGACGTCGACGAGGCGGTTGACCAGCCGGTAGTAGGCGCGGGCGGCGAGGGTGCGGGTGACGCGGTCGCCCTTGCGGGTACGGCGCGCGACGACCTGGTCGAAGCCCTCGCCGTGCAGCTCCAGCATGCGGCGCAGCAGCTCGGGCGGGTGCTGGAGGTCGGCGTCCATGACGACGACGGCGTCCCCGGTCGCGTGGCGGAGGCCGGCCAGCATGGCGGCCTCCTTGCCGAAGTTCCGGCTGAAGGAGACGTAGCGCGTACGGGAGCGGGCGTCGCGGGCGGCCGTCTCCTGAAGCAGCGGGAGCGTACGGTCGTGGCTTCCGTCGTCCACGTAGACCAGCTCGAACCCCGTCCCGGTCTCGGCTTCGAGGCGTTCGAGCTCCGTGGTCACGCGGGCGTGGAAGCGGCCGATGATCTCCTCTTCGTTGAAGCACGGCACGACAATCGAGATCAGCACGGAAGTACGACAACGGACCCGTGTGTCGCCGGCGGTCGCTTCGCATGGCGGCCCGGCGACCATTGCGTGAACTGGCGTACGAAGCCCACTTTCCGGGGCCGGGGCGCTGGCATATTCGGCGCCATCATGCAGAGAGACGCCTTCCGGGCGCGTGCGCTCCCCCGTGTGTTCGCCGGTGCGCTCCCCGGTGTGTTCGCCGGGCTGCTCACCGCGCTCGCGGTCTGCGCCGGTGACGCCGTCGCCCGTACCTTCCCCTTCGGCCCGCGTACGCGCGCGGTCAACGACCTCGGCAACCAGTTCGTGCCGTTCCACGCCCACCTGTGGGACCTGCTGCACGGGCGGGCGGACGGCGGGCTGCTGCTGAACTGGCGGTCGGGGTACGGCACCGCCCTCCTGCCGGACCTCGGCACGTATCTGTCGAGCCCCTTCGCACCGCTCGTCGCGCTCTTCCCGCGCGACGAGATCAACCTCGCGGTGTACGTGATCACGGTCCTGAAGACGGCGGTCGCCGCGGGCGCCATGGCCGTCCTGCTGCTCGCGCTGCGCGCCACCGGCCCCTGGTGGGGAGCGGGCGTGCTCGGCGCGTCGTACGGGCTGTGCGGCTGGGCCGTCGTCGAGGCGTCGTACAACCCCATGTGGCTGGACGGGCTGATCGGCTTCCCGCTGCTGTGCCTGGTGGGCGAGTGGGTCCGCACGGGACGGCGCCCGCTGCTCGGGCCGCTGGTGGTGGCCCTGGTCTGGGTGGCGAACTTCTACACCGCGTACATGGCCACGCTCGGCGCCGCGCTGGTGCTGCTGGCGCGTGGGGTCGGCGGGTGGCGCGCCCTCGGCCGGGCCGCCGGGACCGTGCTGCTGGGGATCGGGCTGGCGGCGCCCGTGCTGGTGCCGGTGTTCCTGGGGTCGCGGCACGCGTACCCAGGGTGGACGCGGGAGTTCCGGGCGGCCGGGTGGGCGGAGGTGGCGGCGCGCACGCTCCCGGCGACGTACGGCTTCTTCACCCCGGCGCTCTTCGTCGGGACGGGCGCGCTGCTGCTCGCCGCGGCGCTCCCCTTCCACCGCGCGGTGCCGGTGCGTGAGCGGTGGGTGTTCTCCGGCCTGGTGGCGGGGGTCCTGCTGTCGCTGCAGTGGGAGCCCACGCACCTGGTGTGGCACGTCTTCGCCACGCCCAACGGCAGCCCGTACCGCCAGACGTTCGTGCTCGCCGGGGTGGTGGTCATCGCGGCGTGGACGGCCGTGTCGTACGGCTGGCCCGGGCGGCGGGCGCTGCTCGGCGGGACGCTGGTGCTGGGCGTGGTGGCGGCGGCCTCGGTGTCCGGGACCTCCGCGACGCGGTGGTCGTATGCGCTGTTCGCGGGCGGGCTGGCGGCCTCGGTGGGCGCGCTCGCGCTGGTACGCCGCCGGCCGTCCGGCGGCGCGGTGGCCGGGGCCGTACTGCTGGCGGGCGCGCTGGTCGTGCAGGCGGCGGCCACCACGGCGTACGCCGACCGGGAGCGGCCGGCCCGGCTGGACGACTACCCGGCGTGGGGCGGGGAGCACGCGGCGCGGGCGGCGGCGGTGGCCGGGGCGGACGGGTGGCCGCGGTACCGCACCGACCCCGGGCGGCCGCAGCTGACCGGGAACGACCCGCTGCTGGTCGGCGGGCAGGGCGCCGCGTACTACAGCAGCCACACGCCCGCCGTGCTGACGCGCACGCTGGCGGCGCTCGGCGGCGGCTGGACCTCGAACGGGCGGAGCGTGCAGTCCCTGGACAACCCGGTGACGGACGCGCTGTTCGGGGTGGGCGCGCGGGTACGGGGGCCGGATGCCGTACGGCGGGACGGAGGCGCGCTGCCGCTGGTGACGGTCCGGCCCCGGAGTGCGGAACTCCGGTACGGGGACTCGGCGTTCCGCAACCAGGAACTGCTGCTCGGGTCACGCGTCTACGACCTCCCCGAGGACGGCGCGTGCCCGGTCGGCAGCGAGGTCTTCGTGTGGGCGCCCGACTTCACCGGGACGGCGCGGCTCGGCGACGCGGGCGGCCCGCCCGTGAGCCCGCCCGTGGAGCTGCGCGGTGGCCTGCCCAAGCGGCGCGCGGCGATGGCGCCGCTCGGTACGCAGCGCACGGCGGGCGCGCGGGTGGTGCTGGAGGGCCGCGGCTCCGTGCCGCCCTCCGGCAGCGTCGGGTGCCTGGACCGGGCACGGCTCACGGCGGCCGTCGCGCGGTTGCGGGCGACCGCGGCGGTGGCGGTCGACGTCACGCCCGACGGCGTGCGCGCGGAGCTGCCGCCGGGCACCCGGACCGCCGGCACGGCGGTCCTGGCGGCACCGCGCATCGCGGGCTGGCGGTGCGAGGGCCGCCCGGCGGACGCGTACCTGGGGCTCGTCGCCGTACCGGTGACGGCGGGTCAGGCGTCGGTGAGCTGTACCTTCCGGCCGCCGGGGCTGCGGGCCGGGGCGGCGGTCGGCGCGGCGGCGACGGTGGTGTGGGCGGTCTGGGCGGGCTGGACGTGCCGGGCGGTCGTACGGCTGCGGCGGCGACGGTACGGGCGGCCCACTGGGCGCCACCAAGACTTCACCGGAGCGGCACCGTCCCGTGGCCCGCGCGCGGGCGGTGCGGCGTAGCTTGCGGCGCATGCCCTCTCTACTGAGCAACCGGCTGGCGAAGCGGGTGTTGAAGCCCGCGTTCGCCCTGGTCGAGCAGCGCCTGGAGCGCGCCACGACCGCGCTCCAGTCCGATCTGGACGCCCTGCACCACGAGGTGGCGGACCTGCGGCGGCAGAGCTACGGGCTCGGGCTGCTGCTCGACCGGGCCGGGCGGGACGGCGACCGGATGCCGACCGCCACGCAGGTCGACACGCTGGTGCGCGAGGTCGCCGCCGTCACCGGGGAGCGCGGCGAGCGCGTGCGGCACGACATCACCGTCGCGTACCGCCACCTGGTCGCGCTGGAGGCGCTCGGCGCCGGCGGGCTCGGCGGGTCCCTGTCCGACGTGTGCGGACGGCTCGCGACCGTGCCGCTCCTCGCGCCGCCGAACGGCGAGGTCCTGGAGCTCGGCACGCGGCACGGCCTGTTCGCGGCGGCGCTGCGGCGCATGCTCCAGCGCGGTGGCCTCGACGCGCGGCTGACGGTTGTCGTCGACCCGCTGGACGGCCCGCCCGCCCGCGAGGACGTCGTACGCGGCAACCTGGCGCTCGGCGGCGGGCACCCGGCCGGCGACACGGCACGCCTGGTGCGGGGCTCCTTCGCCGAGGCGGCCGTACGGGACGAGGTCGGCGACCGGCGCTACGGCGTGATCGTCCTCAACGGCGACGGGCACGACGCGGCGGCGGCGCGGGAACTCGCCGCACCGGGCGCGGTGGTGGTCCTCGGCGACCAGCCGCGACCCGCGGAGCTCACGGGCCTGGGGCGGGTGGCGGACTCGGTGTACTGCCGGGCGGACGCGTAGGTCGTCCGCCTGACGAGTCGTCGTCGTACCCCCGCTAGAAGGTGCGTATCTGCTGCTGGCGTTCCAGCGCGCGCCGCAGCTCCGCCGCCTGTGGGTGGTACGGCCCGTAGACCCGCTCGGTGTCGTACAGCAGGCTCTGCAGCTGCTGGTACGCGGCCGAGTGGTCGCCCATCGCCAGCAACAGGTGGCCGATGCGGTGGCGCAGGTCGAAGGCGCGGCCGGAGTCGGGGGCGCCGGTCGTCTGGGTGCCGGTGCCGTTCTCGTAGTACGGGAGGAGCGCGCGGTACTCGGCGAGGGCGGCCGCCGTCTCGCCGAGCTGCTCCAGGCAGAGCGCCGCGTCGTACCGGAACTGGAGCGTCTGCGGGTCCCCCGGACCGGCCTCGGCCGCCCGGTCGTCCGCGAGGCGCCGCAGCTCGGGCAGGGCGCGGCGGTACTGGCCGTCGTCCATCAGGGTCGTCGCGTACTGCTTGCGCAGGATGCGGACGACCGGGGAGTGCTCGCCGTGCTCGGCGGCGGCCGCCGGGAGGATGCCGCCGAGGATGTCCACGGCCTGGGTGATGCTCCCCTCGCCGAGCAGCCGCTTGACCTCGTCCACGGCTGCGGCCACGTCGGGCCGCGTGGCGGCGGGCGGCACCGGCGGGCGCGGTGGCGGCGGGGGCGTGGCGGCGCGGTCCGGCCAGGGCGCGTACGGGCGCAGGAAGGGGCGCGTCGGGTCGAGGGGCCCGGCCGGGGTGCCGCGCACGGGCAGCAGCGGCGCGAGGGCCTCGTACACCTCCTGCGCTCCGGACGGCCGGTGCTGCGGGTCCTTGGCGAGCAGCCGCAGCACCAGGGTCTCCAGGGCCTCCGGTATCTCGGGGCGGAGGCGGCGCACGGGCAGCGGCGGCTCGTACAGGTGGCGGTGGAGGACGCCGAGGGCGGTGGAGCCGGCGAAGGGCACGTTGCCGCTGAGGAGTTCGTGGAGGAGGACGCCGAGGGCGTACAGATCGGTGTACGGGCCGACGGCGCCGCCCATGGCCTGCTCAGGCGCCATGTAGGCGGGGCTCCCCACGGGCGAGCCGGTGTGGGTGAGGCGGGTGGTGTCGGTGTCGATGACGGAGGCGACGCCGAGGTCGAGGACGGTGAGGGTGCCGTCCGGTTTCACCATCACGTTGCGGGGCTTGAGGTCGCGGTGGACGATCGGCACGGCGTGCACGGCGGCGAGCACGGCGCACAGCTGCGCGGCGACGGCGACGGCCCACTGCCAGGGGTAGGGGTCGTGTTCGGCGAGGTGGTCGGCGAGGTCGGCGCCCTCGACGTACTGCATGACGAGGTACAGGTCGTCGCCGTCGCTGCCCGCGTCGTGGACCGTGACCAGGCCGGGGTGGGAGACCTGGGCGGTGACGCGGCACTCGCGCACGAAGCGGCGGCGCATCTCCTCGGCGGCGGTGGCGGCGGCCATGTGGTCGGGGCGCAGCAGCTTGACGGCGACGCGGCGGTCGAGGCGGCCGTCGTAGGCCGTCCAGACCTGGCCCATGCCGCCCTGGCCGATGACGGTGGACAGTTCGTACCGGTCGGCGATGATCCGTCCGCTCACCGGCGCTCGCCCCCGCCGTTCCCGGGGTCCTGGCGGAGCAGCTGGCTGAGCTCGTCGAGCTCGGCACGGACCTGGTCGATGCGGGGCGGCGGCTGAGGCTGCTGGGGCTGGGGTGGCGCGGGGGGTGTGGGCGGCTGGGGCTGCGCGGGCGGCGGGCCGTATCCGTACGGCTGCGGCTGCTGTGGCTGCTGCGGCGACGGCGGGCCGTAGGGAGGCATGTGCGGTACGGGCGGTACGGGTGGCGCCGGGTGGAAGGGCGCCGCCTGCGCCGCCACGCGCCCGCGGTGGTGGATGTCGACGATCAGGTAGTACACGACGACGCCGACCATCTGCAGCAGCAGCCCGGCCATGCCGACGTTCGAGATCCAGTGGTCCGCGAAGCGCTGCTCCAGGCTCGCCAGACAGCCGATGTTCAACGCCAGTTGGCACCAGAACAGCGTCCAGTCACGGCCCGTGCGGCGCACGATCGCGATCCGGAGCATGGCCACCCAGGCGAGCATGCCCAGGGTCAGCACGATCAGCATGCAGATGATCACGCGCACGGCGATCACGCCCGCCGTCACGGCGGGACGCGGTGGCGTCATGGGCGCGTGCCCGTGCATACGTCGCTCCAGGGGGTGCGGATCAGAGGAACTCGAGCGTATACACCGACACCGACAGCCGCCCCAGGGTTGTACGAAACGGCCGACCAGCTGATCACTCGGCTCGCTCAGCTCACTCGGGAAGCACCGTGCCGTCCGCCAGACCGTCGTACAGGCCCTGCACCAGCTGCTCGCCGAGCCGTCCCGCGAGGCGCAGTGCGTCCTCGAACTCCGCGAGGGCGCGGAAGCGTTCGCCGTAGCGGTGCTGCTCGGCCAGGGGCAGCCGGGGCAGCCGCAGGCGCCGTACGTCGAGCCGGGTGGCGGTGGACGCGTAGCTGCTGGCGCGGCGGTTGTTGGCGGTGCCGCGCAGGAAGCCGGCGAGGAACCAGGCGTCCAGTGCGGTGCGGTCGGGCCGCAGCAGCTGGAGGTTGCGGCCGAGCGCGGCGCCGGCCGTGGCGGCGTCGATGACGCGCGCGACGGAGCCGCCGCCGAGGACGGGGACGACGACGTCGCCCTCCTCGGTGAGCACCGGTTCTTCCGGGGGACCGTCGGGGAGGGTGCCGGAGGGGGCCGTGCCGGCGAGCACATCGTGCTCGGTGAGGACCGCGACGGGGTGGCCGGAGGGGGCCGTGCCGGCGCCGCCGGCGCGCAGCTGGAGGGCTCCGGCGCGGGCGAGTTCGCCGACCGTGGTGAGGGGCCGGGCGGCGGCACTCCCGGCGGGCGCGGCGGGTGGCGGCGTGAGCTCCATGGTGCGGCGCAGGGTGGCCCCGAGGCGGTCGCGTACGGCTTCGAGGCCGGCCGCCGAGCCGCCGGGGGCGGGGACGGGCAGGTGGCGGGCGGGGGCGAGGTCGACGTCGTCGTCGAGGAGTTCGATGACGGGTACGGAGCGACTCACGCCCGGGACGCCGGGGTGGTCCCCGCGGCCGCGCCAGGCGTCGAGCACCGCCGACTGGAGCGCGGGCCAGGGCAGTTTGTCGCGACCGCCGTCCGGGACGAGCCCGGTCGTGTCGACGAACAGCAGCTCGGGGTCCGGTCGCTGGTCCGCGCCGGGCCGGCACAGCACCCACAGGTGCAGCGGGATGCCGTACGGGGGCGCGGCCCCGGCGGGCAGGGCGATCACGGCGCGCAGGGCGCCACGGCGCAGCAGGTCGGCGCGGATGCGGCGGCCGGAGCGGCGGGAGGCCACGGCCGGGGGCATCAGGAGGACGGCGGTGCCGCCGTCGCGGAGACGGGCGAGGGCGTGCTGGACCCAGGCCAGTTCGGACTCCGTACGGGCCGGGAAGCCGTACTCCCAGCGGGGGTCGTAGGCGAGCTCGTCGTGGCCCCAGTCGCGTTCGTTGAACGGCGGGTGGCAGACGACGGCGTCGGCGGCGAGGCCGGGGAAGGCGTCGCGGCGCAGGGTGTCGGCGGCGGCCGTGCGGATCTCGGCCGACGTGTGCAGGGCGAGGCGCAGCGCGGTGAGCGCGGCGAGATCGGGGTCGGCGTCCTGGGCGTGGAGGGTGTCGGCCCGGTCGACGGCACGGTCGACGGCGCGCAGGAGCCCGCCGGTGCCGCAGGCCGGGTCGAGCACGGTCCGCGGGGACGGGCCGACGAGGGCGGCCATCAGCTCGGCGAGACCGGGCGGGGTGAGCGTGTACTGGCGGGGGTTGGCGTCCAGGTGCCGTCCGAGCAGGAACTCGAACGCCTGGCGCGCCCCGCCGAGCTGGGCGGCGAGTTCGGCTGCGCCGCGCAGCAGCGACAGTGAGGGGGCGAGGTCGGCCGCCGTGGGGGTGCGTACGGAGCGGGGGGTGCCGAAGCGGGCGGTGAGCACCTCTTCCAGGGCGGTCGGCAGGGCGTCGGCGAGGCGGTCGTCCGGGAGGGCGGACCGCTCCAGCCAGCCGGTGGGCCGCTCGTGGACGAGGAGCAGGGCGCAGCCCGCGTGGACGAGGGCGGTGAGGGGCCCGGCGGGGTGGGCGGTGAGCTGCTGCCAGACGCGCTCGCGCAGCGGTACCTCGGCGAGCTTGCCCTGGTCGCGCAGCCATCGCTCGACGTCGGCGAGGGCGAAGGAGGGGCTGGTCTCGGTGCCGCCGACGGGCTTGGGGAAGTCGGCGTGGCGCCTGCGCCAGTTGCTGACGGCGGCGCGTCCCACCCCCGCGAGCCGGGCGATACCGGCGGCGGTGACCTCCGGCGCGGCTGCCGGGGCACTCGTGGCCGCCGCACCCACCGCGGCTACCGCGTGCGCCGCTGCCGGGGTGCCCCCTGTGCCTGCTGTGCCTGCTGTGCGTTCCTGCGGCACGTGTCCGTCTCCCCTCGTCCGCGCTCTCACCGCGCTGAAGAAACGAGCATACCGATCCAACGGTTCACAGTGTGAGCCGATCCGATTTCCGTGAACTCTGTTGACTCGGTTCACAAGCTCTGCTGTGATTGACCCATCGAACAACGGAGCAACTCCAGCGCCCGGGAAGGTGCCACAGCCATGTCTCAGTCCATGTACGCCCCGCAGCAGCCCCAGCAGCCGCAGCACGGCCGGCCGGAGAAGAAGCGCGGCTGGTTCGCCCGCCACAAGGTCCTCACCGGCCTGGGCGCGGTCGTCGTGGTCGTCGCGATCGCCTCCGCGGTCGGCTCGGGCGGTGACGACTCGTCCCCCAAGACGGCGTCGGGCGACACCAAGGGCAAGCAGGAGCAGCAGGCCAAGCCGGAGGAGGCGAAGAAGGCGCCCTCGATCGCGGGCGACGGCGACCACGAGGTCGGCAAGGACATCCAGCCCGGCCTGTACCGCACGAGCGGCAACGACGACGGCCTCTGCTACTGGGAGCGCGCCAAGGACTCCACCGGCGAGACCGACTCCATCCTCGCCAACGACAACGTCACGGGCACGAGCTACGTGCTCCTGAAGGCGAGCGACAAGGTATTCAAGTCCTCCGGCTGCAAGGACTGGGAGGCCGTCGACGAGAAGGCCGCCGGGACGCCCAAGGCGGAGGCGAAGGGCGACGGCGGCATGTACAAGGTGGGCGCGGACCTCGCCCCCGGCACGTACAAGTCCACGGGCAACGAGGACGACATGTGCTACTGGGAGCGCGCGAAGGACGCCTCCCACAGCTCGGACGCGATCCTCGCCAACGACAACGTCTCCGGCACGGCCATCGTGAAGATCACCGCGAGCGACGCGTACTTCAAGACGACCGGCTGCAAGGACTGGGTCAAGACGGGCTGACGCCTCCCCTTGCGGGAAGCACCGCTCCCGGCACCGGCCCCAGGAGCCTCCCTCCAGGGGTCTCCCGCCCGGAAGCCCCGGCCCCAGGTGCCTCGCCCGGGCTACCTCGCCCCCAGGCGCCCCCTCCCGGAAACCTCTCCGCCGGCTCACCCCCGGGGCGCCTCACCTCCGGGCACGCACGGCGCCTCACCCCCGGGCACCCCGGGCGCCTCATCCCCCGGGGCGCCTCGCCCCCGCCAGCCTCACTCCCGCTCCACCGTCACCGTCAGCGCCGCGTCCCGGACGTCCGCCACCGGGTGGCGGCGCAGGGTGCGCAGGGCGGCCCGCCAGGGCGCGGGCCAGCCGAGGCGGACGCCGAGGGTGTGCACCAGGTCGACGGCCAGCAGTCCGGCACCCGGGTCGCCCGCCGCCGCGCACCCCTCGGCGGCGGCCAGCAGCGGCGCCGGGTCCTGCGCCCGGTGCATGACCGCGACCCGCGAGCCCAGCCGGCCGGCGATCCGGGCGGCGAGCGCCGGCCTGCCGTCGACGGCGTCGGCGACGGCGCGCAGCCGGGCCGTCAGCTCCGACGGCTCCGCATCGAGGTCCACGAGGCTCACGAGGAGCTGGGCCCGGGCGGCCGCGAGGGACGGCTCGGTGGCCAGCTGCGCGGCGACCGCCTCCGCCACAAGGCGGGCGCCGGCCCCCTGGCCCTGGTCCGCGGGCAGGTTGTCCACCAGGGACAGCAGCCGCTGCCGGGCCGGCAGGTCGCGGTCCTCCAGCGCCTCGTACTCCCCGGCCGCGACGGCCGTGAGCAGTCGGTCCACCGTGTCGTGGAGCAGGCTCCCGGGCGCCGCGCCGCCCAGCGGGTGCGGCAGACCGGAGACGGCGAGCGTCGTGACGGCCTGCGCGGCAGCGCGCCACGGGCGCTGCCAACCGCCCGCTCCGACGCGCTCCTCCAGAGCGGTGACCGTACCGACCAGGACGTCCGCCACCTCGGGTGCGTCCGCGGCCCAGCGCGGCAGTCTCTCCAGCGCGGCCGCCGCGACATCGCGGTCGGCGGACCGGCACACCTCCCCCACCAGCCGCGCGTACCGGGCCCGGTGGGCGGCCGGCACGGCCCCGTACTCGGCCCACACCAGCGCCCGCAGCACCTGCTCGGCGCCGTCGCGCGCGGCCTCCGTGAGGACCGCCCACGCCTCCTCGCGCCCGAGGAGTCCGGTGCTGGCGGCGACCACGGCCGCCTGGACGTCCGGGTGGGCGCCGGGTGCGCGGTACGCGGCCGCCAGTAGCGCGGCGGCGCGGTGCGGCGGCAGGTGGCGGGCCGCGAGCCGGACGGCCTCCTTGCGGCTGGTCACCTTCACGCCGTCGCTCGCGGTCAGCAACGCCCGCAGCCGGCCGTCCAGTTCGGAGGGCGCGGCATAGCGGGCGGCGCGCCCCGCGGCGTACACGGCGACCCGGGCGCGGTCGCCTCCGGCGTGCGCCAGCAGCAGCGGCAGGGCGAGCTGCGGCTGCTCCGTCCACACCAGCGCGCCGAGAGCGGCCTCGACGAGCACCACCTCGGCCGGCCCGTCCCCCTCCGCTCCCCGCGCGTACCGCAGCGCGAGCGCCCGCCCGTGCACCGGCAACGCGGCCGACGCCCGGAGCACCGCGGCCCGCTCGTGGAGCGGCAGGGTCGCGTCCGCGACGGCCTCGGCGGCCAGCCGGGCCGCCGCCGCCTGCTGGCGGGGCAGCCACCGGTGGGCGTACCCGAAGAGGGGCAGGGGGCGGCGGGTGCCGGGCTTGAGGAACCGCCCGTACGGCGGGGTCCGGCCGGTCACGGCGTCGAGGAGGTCGGTGCGGCGGGCCGCCAGCACGTGGTGCACGGACGGCAGGACGGCCGCCGACGGTTCGAGGGCGAGGAGCCGCCCGGCCCGCTCGTCGCGCGTCGCGGCGGGTTCGAGCCACAGCCGCGCCGCGGTCTCGAAGGCGCTGTCGTCGCCGGACGCCAGGGCGTCCTCCAGCATCCGCTGGAGGGTCTCCATCCGGTGGGCGCGCGGCCCGAGCGCCTGGACCAGCGCGAGGAGCGGGCGGTGGTCGCCCTTGTGCGCGGCGGCTTCCAGCCAGGGCCGCAGGGCTTCGAAGAGCCGCTGTTCCTGGCCGCGTGGCAGGCCGCGGTGGAGTGCGCCGAGGTCGCCGACGCCCACGTGCCCGGCGATCCGCTCCAGCGCGGACAGGGCCCAGTCGCGCAGGGCCGCGTCGCCGTCCGGCACGTGGGCGCGCAGCACCGCGAGGGCGAGGCGGCGCAGCGCGCCCCGGGTGCGCGGGGAGCCGTCGCGCGCCTCCAGCGCGTCGCGCACGACCTGGTCGAGGGCGCCCGCGCACTCCGCCGTGAACAGCTCGGCCCGTACGCCGGCGAGCGCTTCGAGCGCCGCCGCACGCACCGGGTCCTGTTCGTTGCGGAGCCGTGTGCTCATCAGGTCCAGCAGGTCGCGTACGTCGGCGGCGTCGCCGGACGCGTCCACGTTGGCGGCCAGCAGCGGCCAGACCAGCGCCCGTTCGGTAGCGTCGGGCCGCCGCAGCGCCTCCAGCAGTTCGGGGCGGGCCTCGGCGACCGGGCACTGGGCGAGCGTCTCCAGGATCTCGGTCCAGTACCACCCCTCCTCGCGGCCCGTGCGCACCCAGTGGCGGGCCTCCGCCCACCGCCGTTCGCGCGGGAGCACGGCGAGCACCGCGTCCGCGATCGTGACCCTGCCGTCCGTGCCCTCCATCGCCGTGTCGAGGAGCTCACCGCGGCGCCCCGGCGCCACCGCCTTGAGCAGCGCGGCGAACTGCTCCGTGCGGCGCACCCAGTGGCGGGCGAGCGCGGGCAGGGAGGGCGGGTCGGCGCGCGCGATCCGCCGCAGCACCGAAGCCGGCAGCAGCGGCTCGTAGCGCTGCGCCGGCCGTTCCGGCGAGATCAGCCACCGTACGACGCGCTCGGCGTCGGCATCCGCCAGTACGCCCAGCTTGTCCCACAGCGGCGCCGGCAGGACGCCGGGCCCGTACGCCTCCAGCAGCGCGAGCACCCGCAGCGGCCGGGCGGGCGCGGCGGCCGCGATCCCCCGCGCGTGCGCCTGCCACCAGGCCGCGCGCAGATGGAGGGGCTGCACGGCGAGTTCGCGTGCGGCATGGTCGAGCACGGCGTCGGGGTGACGGCGGCCGAGCTGCGTCCACGACTCGACGGCGTACGCGAGCGCGGGCAGCGTCCGCGCCACGAACGGCGCCGAGCACACGGACAGCAGCCGCGCGGCCTCCGCGTCCCCCCACTCCTCGCGCAGCCGCTCCACCAGGTGCTCGGCGAGCGCCGTGCGGCGCCCCCGCTGTACGACGCGGGTGAGGGCGCGCCGGGTGGCCTCGGAGGCGTCCCCGTACGCGGCCTCGATCACGGCGTCCGGCAGCGGGAAGGTACGGGCGGCGCGCAGCGCGTACCCGCGCACCACCTCGTCGGGGTCGGTCAGCCGCTCCGCGAGGAAGTCGGCCTGCCGCCCGGCCAGCGCGGCCATCGCCGCGAGCCGCCGCGCGTAGGGGCCCTCGCTGCCGCCGAGGCCGTCCCACTCCGCCAGCACCTCGGGCAGTCCCCCGTCCCGCGCCAGATCGCGGGCCGCGTGGCCGAGGTGCCGCAACCGCTGCGCGTGCGGGAGGGGTTCGAGGTCGGCGAGCAGGCGTGCGGCGGTACGAGACATGGGGGTGATTGTGTCCCGAAAGGCCCACCCCGCCGCACTGATTATCGGGTTACCGGCGTCTGCACGGGGGCTCAGCCCTCGCCGCACTGCCGCAGCATCGCCTCCTTGTCCGCCGCGGTCACCGGCAGCGCGTACTTGACGGCCACCTGCGAGAAGCGCACGGCGTAGGCGCACCGGATCCCCTTGTCCGGCGGCAGCCAGGACGCCGGACCGGAGTCGCCCTTCGCCGAGTTGGCGCGCCCGTCGACCGGGAGGAGGTTCAGCGGGTCGTTCGCGAGCTGTTCGCGCTTGCTCTCCGGCCAGCGGGAGGCGCCCATCTGCCAGCTGTACGACAGCGGCACCACGTGGTCTATCTGCACCTCGGCGGCGTCCTGCTTGCGCCACTCGATGGTCCGGCCGGTGTACGGGTCCGCCAGTGTCATCGCCATGACCACGCAGTCGGACCCCTCGCGGAACCGCAGTTGCCGCCCGTCGCGGCGCAGCAGGTCGTTGCGGGTGTCGCAGCCGTTGCGGGCCAGCGGTACGCCGTCGGCCGTGTCCATCCAGGCGTAGCCGAACTCGTCGCGGTCGTACCCGGTCTTCGGTCCGCGCCCCTTCACCGCCACGCGCTCCAGGAGCCGCCGGGCCTCGGCGCGCTCGCCCTCGGAGGTGAGGGGCGCGAGGCCCGGCTTCGTACCGTCGGGGTTGTCGAGCGGGCGGGCTGCGCGCGAGGAGGAGCCCGGCGGGCCTGACGCACCGCCGTCCGCGCCGTCGTTCGCACCGGGGCCGCACCCGGCGGCGAACGTCGCGACGGCGGCCAGCAGCACGGCGGGCAGGACCCTTCGAGGCGTACGCATGCCCGAATCGTAGGGGCTGAGCGGGAGCCGGGCCCCGCGCGCGCTCCACCTTGCCGATCCCGAGGGCCCGTCAGCCGCAGGGAGCCGGGCCCCTCGGTGCTACACCTTGCCGATCCCGAGGGTGTTCTCGCGCGGCAGGAGCCCACTGCCCAGGACCGCGACCCATACGCCGCCGAGGAGTTCGGCGAGCCGGGCCATGGGCTCGTCGCCGAGCGCCGCCCAGGGGCCGGCGGCCAGGTCGTCCGTGCGGCGCTCGGCCTCCGCGCGGAGGGCGCGTCCCGCGTCGGTGGCCGTGCCCTCGAGGGCCACCAGCCCGCGTGCGGCGAGCCGTTGCCGGGCGGCGGCCCACTCGCCCCCGCTCCAGCCGCGGCTCTCGAACGTCTCGGCGGACGCGGCGCCGACGGCGGCGAACGACACCAGCGCCTCCACCGGGTCCAGCTCCGCGACGAGCAGCGCCGCCAGGTGCCCGTCGCCACGGTGCTCGCGCAGTACGGTCGCGGCCTGCCACAGCACGAGGTGCGGCGCCTCGGGCCACTCCAGTGCGGCGTTCGCGGCGGCGAGCGGCCGCCCCGCCGTCACGGCGGCCTCGGCGGCGCGCCGCGCGAGCTCCGCCGCCTCGGCGAGCTCCTCGCCGTCCACCGCGTCCCCGAGCAGCCGCCGGTAGAAGCGGTCCACGCCCCGCAGCCGCGCCGCCAGCACGTCGCCGGGAGCGGCGGTCTCCCACGCCCCGGCCACGTACCGGGCGACCATCTCCGGGCTGAAGCTGTAGAACGCCGACGCCACCGGCCCGGCCCCCACGGCGCCGAGCGGCGCGGCGCGCCAGGCGAAGTAGCTCGGCCAGCGCTCCCCGGTGGCGTACCCGAGCGCGGCGGCCTCCTCGAAGGTCTCGGGGGCGTAGTAGACGACGGCGTGCAGGGGTTCGAGCAGATGCCACATCTGCCGTACGCGCGCCGGGTCCGGCCGGAACCCGGCCTGGAACCGGGCCCGCTGGACCTGGACCTGGCCCTGGATCTGGCCCTGGATCTGGCCCTGGATCTGGGCCTGGACCTGCCCCTGGACCTGACCCTGGATTCGGGCCTGCCCGGCCCGTGTCTGGGCCTCGATCTCGGACATGGAACCACTCCCCCTCATCTAGTCACTGCCTAGATTGGACTGCCCCAGCCTCCACCCCCCTCCCGAACTTGTCAACGCCTAGATGGCGCCTACGCTGACCGCATGAGCAGCACACCCACCCCCCAGCGCGGCTACCACCACGGCGACCTGCGGCGCGCGGTCCTCGCCGCCGCCCTCGACGTCATCCGCACCGACGGACCGGCCGGCCTGAGCCTGCGCGACCTGGCCCGCCGCGCGGGCGTCTCCCACGCCGCCCCCGCCCACCACTTCAAGGACCGCGCCGGCCTGCTGACCGCCATCGCGGCGGAGGGCTACGACCTGCTCGCCGAGACCTTGGAAGACGCCGCGAACCTCGCCGACTCGGGCGTGCGCTACGTCCGCTTCGCGATGGACCACCCGGCGCACTTCCAGGTCATGTTCCAGCCGGACCTGCACCACCCCGACGACCCGGAGCTCCAGCGGGCCAGGACCCGCGCGGGCGACCGCCTCCGCGCGGCCGTCACCCCCGTCACTTCCGGCCTCTCCGACGCCTCCGGCACCGACACCGGCACCGGCACCGGCACGGAGGAGACCGCCGACGACGCACGCCTCGCGGGCATCGCGGCCTGGTCCCTGGCCCACGGGTTCGCGACACTGCTCCTCACCCACAACCTGACGGACCCGGTGGGCGACCGTGCCCCGGAGGAGGTGTTCCGGTCCCTGACCGGGCTGCTGTTCCAGGGCGCCGCCGCCCGGCCCGGACCCGCCGGTCTCTCGTGACGCACGTCACACGCCTCCGGCCCGCCGGCATGTCACATCCGCGCCGGGCCGCTCCGTCCTTGCCGTGTAACCGTCGACACGGCAAGGAGAACACCATGGACGCCCGCCTCAACCTCTTCAGCAGCCCCCTCGCGCCCCAGCTCATGAAGTACCTCGGCGCGGCGGGCAAGGTCATCACGGACTCGACCCCGCCGGCCGCGACGCAGGAGCTGGTGAAGATCCGGGCCAGCCAGATCAACGGCTGCGGCCCCTGCCTCGACATGCACACCAAGGAGGCCGCCCACGCCGGCGAGACCGCCCTGCGCCTGAACATGGTCGCGGCCTGGCGCGAGGCCACCGTCTTCACCGACGCCGAGCGCGCCGCGCTGGAGCTCGTCGAGCAGGGCACCCGCATCGCCGACGCGGCCGGCGGCGTCACGGACGAGGCCTGGGCGAACGCCGCCCAGCACTACGACGAGGAGCAGCTCGCCGCGCTGGTGTCCCTGATCGCCCTCATCAACGCCTACAACCGCCTGAACGTGATCGCCCGGCAGCCGGCCGGCGACTACGTGGTGGGCCAGTTCGGCTGACCCACCACGCGCGCCGCCACGAAGGGGGCCACGCCCCCGGCCGCATGGGCCCTATGAGCCCTATGAGCCCTACGAGCCCAGGATCGTCGTCAGGAACTCCCCCGTCCACGCCAGCAGTTCGCGGCCCACCACCGGCTTGCCGCCGATCTTGCCGGTGGTCGGGCGGGGGACCAGGACCTGGTGCGTCTGCGGCTTGATCACCGTGCGCGGGTACAGGCGCTTGAGGCGCAGCTCCTGCGACTCGCGCAACTCCACCGGCCCGAAGCGGATGTTGGGGCCCTGGAGGACGATCTCGCCGACGCCGCAGGCGCGGGCCAGCATGCGCAGGCCCGCCACCAGCAGCAGGTTCTCGACGGGCTCCGGGAGCTTGCCGTAGCGGTCGGTGAGCTCCTCGCGGACCGCCTTGATGTCCTCCTCCGAGTTCGCCGAGGCGATCGCCCGGTACGCCTGGAGGCGCAGGCGCTCGCCCGGCGCGTAGTCGTGCGGGACGTGCGCGTCGACCGGCAGCTCGATCTTGACCTCCAGCGGCGGCTCCTCCTCCACGCCGCCCTCCAGCGACGCGCGGTAGTCCGCGACCGCCTCCCCCACCATGCGGACGTACAGGTCGAAGCCGACGCCCGCGATGTGGCCGGACTGCTCGCCGCCCAGCAGGTTGCCCGCGCCGCGGATCTCCAGGTCCTTCATGGCGACGTACATACCGGCGCCCATCTCCGTGTGCTGGGCGATCGTCGCCAGCCGCTCGTGGGCCGTCTCCGTGAGCGGCTTCTCCGGCGGGTAGAGGAAGTACGCGTACCCGCGCTCCCGGCCACGGCCCACGCGGCCGCGCAACTGGTGCAGCTGCGACAGGCCGAAGTTGTCGCCGCGCTCGACGATCAGGGTGTTGGCGTTGGAGATGTCGATGCCCGACTCGACGATGGTCGTGGAGACCAGGACGTCGAACTTCTTCTCCCAGAAGTCGACCACGACCTGTTCGAGGGCGGCCTCCGACATCTGGCCGTGGGCGATGGCGATGCGTGCCTCGGGCACGATGTCCCGCAGCCGGGCCGCCGCGCGGTCGATCGACTCGACGCGGTTGTGGATGTAGAAGACCTGGCCCTCGCGCAGCAGCTCGCGGCGGATCGCCGCGCCGATCTGCTTCTCCTCGTACGGGCCGACGAAGGTCAGGACCGGGTGCCGCTCCTCCGGCGGGGTGGTGATCGTCGACATCTCGCGGATGCCGGTCACCGCCATCTCGAGCGTCCGGGGGATGGGGGTCGCGGACATCGTCAGCACGTCGACGTTGGCGCGCAGCTTCTTCAGCTGCTCCTTGTGCTCGACGCCGAAGCGCTGCTCCTCGTCGACGATGACCAGCCCCAGGTCCTTGAACTTCGTCTCGGACGAGAAGAGGCGGTGCGTGCCGATGACGACGTCGACCGAGCCGTCCTTCAGCCCCTCCAGCGTCGCCTTCGCCTCCGCGTCGCTCTGGAACCGGGACAGCGCCCGCACGACGACCGGGAACTGCGAGTACCGCTCGGAGAAGGTCCCGAAGTGCTGCTGCACCAGCAGCGTCGTGGGGACGAGCACGGCGACCTGCTTGCCGTCCTGCACCGCCTTGAACGCGGCGCGCACCGCGATCTCCGTCTTGCCGTAGCCGACGTCACCGCAGATCAGCCGGTCCATCGGGACCGTCTTCTCCATGTCCTCCTTCACCTCGGCGATGGTGGACAGCTGGTCCGGCGTCTCCGCGTACGGGAAGGCGTCCTCCAGCTCCCGCTGCCAGGGCGTGTCCGGACCGAAGGCGTGGCCGGGCGCGGCCATCCGGGCCGAGTACAGCTTGATCAGGTCGGCGGCGATCTCCTTGACCGCCTTCTTCGCCCGGGCCTTCGTCTTCGTCCAGTCCGCGCCGCCCAGCCGGTGCAGGGTCGGCGCCTCACCGCCCACGTACTTGGTGACCTGCTCCAGCTGGTCGGTGGGGATGTACAGCCGGTCGCCGGGCTGGCCGCGCTTGGCGGGGGCGTACTCGACCAGCAGGTACTCGCGGGTCGCGCCCTGCACCGTGCGCTGCACCATCTCGATGTAGCGGCCGACACCGTGCTGCTCGTGGACGATGTAGTCGCCGGTCTCCAGCGTGAGCGGGTCGATCGTCTTGCGGCGCCGCGTCGGCATCCGCTGGCCGTCCTTGCCGGCGGCCTTCTGCCCCGACAGGTCCGTCTCGGTCAGGACGGCGATCTTCAGGCCCGGGTCGACGAAGCCATAGTCGATCGAGCCGCACGCCACGTGCACGACGGACGGCGAGATGCCGGTCAGGTCCCCGTCGAGGCGGGCCGCGATGCCCTCGCCGCCCAGCACCTCCACCGTCCGGGCCGCCGGGCCGTGCGCCTCGGTCACGAAGACCGTGCGCCAGCCGTCCGCCAGCCAGCCCTTGGTGTCGGCGAGCGCGCGGGCGGTGTCACCGCGGTACGACTCCGGGGCGTGCATGCCCAGCTTGAGCGTGTCGTCGTCCAGCTCCTCGTCCGCCGCGAACGGCGACACCGACCACCACATCATCCCCAGCTCGCGCGCCCGGTCCCGGACGTCCGCGATCCCCCACAGCGACGCCGCGTCCAGGTCGATCGGGGCCTCGCCGCCGCCGGCCGTGGCCGCCCACGACGCCTGCAGGAACTCCTGCGAGGTCGCCACCAGGTCCGCCGCCCGCGTACGCACCCGCTCCGGGTCGCACACCACCGCCATCGAGCCCTTCGGCAACACGTCGAGCAGCAGCTCCATGTCGTCCACGAGGACCGGCGCCAGGGACTCCATGCCCTCCACGGCGATCCCCTCGGCGATCTTGCCGAGCAGTTCGCCGTGCTCCGGGTGCTCCTCTGCCAGCGCCGCCGCGCGCGCCTTCACCGACTCCGTCAGCAGCAGCTCCCGGCACGGCGGTGCCCACAGCCCGTGCTCGGCCACCTCCAGGGACCGCTGGTCGGCCACCTTGAAGTAGCGGATCTCCTCGACGTCGTCGCCCCAGAACTCGACCCGCAGCGGGTGCTCCTCGGTCGGCGGGAAGACGTCCAGGATCCCGCCGCGCACCGCGAACTCGCCGCGCTTCTCCACCAGCTCCACGCGCGCGTACGCCGCCGCCGCGAGCCCCTCGACCACCTCGTTCAGGTCCGCCTGCTGCCCGGTGCGCAGCGACACCGGCTCCAGGTCGCCGAGCCCCTTCACCTGCGGCTGCAGCACCGACCGCACGGGCGCGACCACCACCGAGACGGGGCCGGCCGCCGGGTCGTCCGCCGACGGGTGCGCCAGGCGCCGCAGCACCGCCAGCCGGCGGCCCACGGTGTCGGAACGCGGCGAGAGCCGCTCGTGCGGCAGCGTCTCCCACGCCGGGTACTCCACGACCGTGTCCGGGTCCAGCAGGCTGCGCAGCGCCGCCGCCAGGTCCTCGGCCTCCCGCCCGGTCGCCGTCACGGCGAGCACCGGCCGCCCCGCGTCCCGGGCCAGCGCGGCCAGCGCGAACGGGCGCGCGGCGGGCGGGCCGACCAGGTCGACATGGCTCCGGTGACCGTCGGCCGCCGCCTTCACCGCTTCGGCGAGGGCGGGGTCCTTGACGACGGCGTCGAGCAGACCGTGCAGGCTCATGGAGGCTTCCATCCCGAGGTATGGGGCCCCGACGTGTGGGGCGAGGGGCAACGCGAACCGCCCGACACGTCTCACGGGCCGGGGGTTCCCAGCCTACGACGTCGTCGGCACACCCGCGTTCGAAACAACCCCCGGCCGGTCCCGGACACGTCCCACCCCGGTGTCAACCGAAACCGTGTCCCCCTGCGTATACGTCACGAAACCCGTTCCACCCGATTCCACCCCCGCCGCTGGGAGCCGCATTGACCGAAGAGGAGTTCCACGACCTCTACGCTCACTCCGTCACGCGGCTCGTCGGCCAGCTCTACCTGATGACCGGTGACCTCCACGAGGCCCAGGACGTGGTCCAGGAGGCGTTCGTACGGGCCTGGGGGCGCCGGTCGCGGCTCGTACGCGACGCGGGGCCCGAGGCGTGGATCCGCACCGTGGCGTGGAGGCTCGCCGTCAGCAGGTGGCGGCGCGGGCGCCGGGCCGCCGAGGCGTGGCGCCGCCACGGCGCCGGGCTGCGGGACACCGCGCCCGCACCCGACGCCGGACCGGTCGCCCTGGTGGCCGCGCTGCGCACGCTCTCCGAACGCCAGCGGCGCGTCGCCGTCCTGCACTACGTGTGCGACCTGACCGTGGAGCAGGTCGCCGCCGAGACCGGCATCGCCACCGGGACCGTCAAGACGCACCTGTCCCGGGCCAGGGCCGCCCTCGCGCCCCACCTCACCGAGGCCCTGACAGAGGAGGAGCACGGTGTCTGACCAGCAGCACGGGGACGAAGCCCTCGCCACGGCGCTGAAGCGGGCCGCCGACCGGGGCGCCCGCCGCGCCGTGCCCGCGCCGCCCGCCGAGGTGGTCGCACGGGGACGGCGGCGACGCGGCCGTACGCTGGCCGCCGCGGCGGCGACCGCCGTGTGCGTCCTGGCCGTGACGGGCACCCTCACGGCGCTCGCCCTCCGGCCCGACCCGCCGGCCGCGCCCGCGACACCGCCGTCGCCCGCGCCCTCCCCCTCCCCCTCGTACCCGCCCGCGCCCTCGCCCTCGTACCCGGCCTCACCCTCGTACCCGGCCACCACCTCCACGCCCACCCTCACCCCCACGCCCTCCCTCACCCCGACCGCCTTTCCCTCGTCCGTGCCGCCACCGCCCATCGGGTCCCGCAACCCGTAAGTGACCCGAAGGAGCCCCCGACGCATGCGTGGAGTCGCCGTCGCCCCGCACCCCACCGACCGCACCGGACCGCTACCGAAGCCGGAGCCGATACCCCGGCCGCCCGCCCCGCGACCCGACCCGGCGGGCGGCCGCACCCCCCACCTCCTCGCCCTCGCGCTCTTCGCCGCGTACACCGCGCTCTCCGTCCTGCGCTACCGCCGCATGGAGACCCGCTCCTGGGACCTGGGCATCTTCGAGCAGGCCGTACGCGGCTACGCCCACCTCCAGGCGCCGGTCGCCGACCTCAAGGGCCCGGGCGCCAACGTCCTCGGCGACCACTTCAGCCCCGTCACCGCCCTGCTGGCCCCCGCCTACCGGCTCTTCCCCACCCCCGTCACCCTCCTCGTCGCCCAGGCCGCGCTGTTCGCGCTCGCCGCCATCCCCGTCACACGCGCCGCGACCCGCCTGCTCGGCCGGGGCCCCGGACTCGCCATCGGCACCGCCTACGGACTGTCGTGGGGCATCCAGCGGGCGGCCGACTTCGACTTCCACGAGATCTGCTTCGCCGTCCCGCTGATCGCCTTCTCCCTGGAGGCGGTGCTCCGGGCCCGGTGGCGGGCCGCCCTGCTGTGGGCGGCGCCCCTCGTCCTGGTCAAGGAGGACCTGGGCGCCACCCTCGCGGCCCTCGCGCTGGTCGTCGCCTGGCGGGCCCGGCGCACCGCGCCGCGTACCGCCGTGTACGCGCTCGGGGTCGCGTTCCTCGGCGCCGCCGCCACCCTCCTCACCCTCACCGCCGTCATCCCGGCCTTCAACCCGACCGGCGGCTACGACTACTGGACCAAGCTCGGCGACGGGCCCGGCCCCTTCGCCGGCGCCGAGACGAAACTGCGCACCCTCGCCTGGGTCCTGCTGCCCACCAGCGGCCTGCTCGCCCTGCGCTCCCCGCTCCTCCTGGCCGCCGCCCCCACCCTCGGCTGGCGCTTCCTCTCGGGCGACCCCCACTACTGGTCCACCGCGTGGCACTACAGCGCCGTCCTGATGCCGGTGCTCTTCCTCGCCCTCACCGACGCCGTCGACATCGCCCGCCGCAGCCCACGCCCGTGGCTGCGTACGTACGCGGACCGGCTGCCCGCCTGCACCGCCGCGGCCGCGCTCGCCCTGACCACCACGCTGCCCCTGGCGTCGCTCACCGAGGCGCGGACCTACCGCGAACCACCCCGGGCCGTCGCCGCCGAACAGCTCCTGTCCCGGATCCCGGACGGCGCCACCGTGGAGGCGAACGTCGGCCCCATCAGCCGCCTCGCGGGCCGCTGCCGGGTCCTGTGGATCGGTGACCCGCGCAACCCCGCCCCGGAGTGGATCGCGATCGACAACGCCTCCGGCTGGGTCCGCGACCCGCTCGCCTACGCCGAGCGGCTCCACCCCGACGCCCGCTACCACGCGGCGGGCACGGCGGCCGGCTTCGTACTCCTCGAACGCCGCGCCTGACCACCGGAGGGCTCGCCGGGGCTTCTCCATCCGCGGGCCGGGTGAGAAGCTGGGCCGACGGATATACATGCATAGGGAAAGGACCCGACTCGGTGACCGACGCGATACCCGACGCCGCGTCCCCGGACACGGGCCCCACCGCCCCCGCCCCGCCCGGCCCCCGCGGCCGACGCGGCCCGGTCGTCGCCGCGCTCATGCTCGGCATGGCGCTGGCCGCGCTCGACGGCACCGTCATCGCCACCGCCGTACCGCAGATCGTCGGCGACCTCGGCGGCCTCTCCGTCTTCTCCTGGCTCTTCTCCGGCTACCTCCTCGCCGCGACCGTCACCCTCCCCGTCTACGGCAAGCTCTCCGACACCTTCGGCCGCAAGCCCGTCCTCATCGCCGGCATCATCCTCTTCCTCGTCGGCTCCCTCCTCTGCGCCGCCGCCTGGAACATGGCCTCCCTGATCGCCTTCCGCATCGTCCAGGGGCTCGGCGGCGGAGCGCTCCAAGGCACCGTGCAGACCATCGCGGCCGACCTGTACCCGCTCAAAGAGCGCCCCAGGATCCAGGCGCGGCTCTCCACCGTCTGGGCGACCTCGGCCGTCGCCGGCCCCGCGGTGGGCGGCCTGCTCGCCGGCTACGCCGACTGGCGCTGGATCTTCCTCGTCAACCTCCCGGTCGGCGCCCTCGCCCTCTGGCTGGTCGCCCGCCACCTGGTGGAGCCCGCCCGTCCGCGTACGCCGCCGGTACGCGTCGACTGGCCCGGCGCCCTCGCCGTCTTCGCCACCGGAACGCTCCTGCTCACCGCCCTCGTCCAGGGCGGCGTCGCCTGGCCGTGGCTCTCCGCCCCGTCCCTGGCGCTCTTCGCGGGCGCCGCGCTGCTCGCCGCGCTGGCCGTCGTCATCGAACGCCGGGCGGCCGCCCCGGTCATCCCCGGCTGGGTCTGGCGCCGCCGCACCATCGCGGCCGTGAACCTCGCCCTCGGCGCGCTGGGCCTGCTGATGGTGGCCCCGACCGTCTTCGTCCCCACGTACGCCCAGACCGTCCTGGGGCTCGGCCCCATCGCCGCCGGGTTCGTCCTCTCCGCGATGACCCTGTCCTGGCCCATCACCGCGGCCTTCTCCAACCGCCTCTACACCCGCATCGGCTTCCGCCTCACCGCGGTCACCGGCATCACGCTGGCCATGCTCATCCTGCTGGCCTTCCCCCTGCTGCCCTACCCCGGCGAGCCGTGGCAGCCCGCCCTGATCATGCTGCTGCTCGGCGGGGCGCTCGGCCTCTTCCAGCTGCCGCTGATCGTGGGCGTCCAGTCCACGGTCCCCTGGTCCGAGCGCGGCACCACGACCGCGTCCGTGCTCTTCTGCCGCCAGGTCGGCCAGAGCCTCGGCGCCGCGCTCTTCGGCGCCCTCGCCAACGCCGTACTCACCGCCCGCCTGCCCTCCGGCGACCTCAACGACCCGGCGACGCTCACGCCCCGGGCGGTGGACGCGGCCGTCGACCACGTCTTCACCGCCGCCGCGGGCGCCGCGCTCCTCGCCCTGCTCGTCCTGCTGATCCTCGCGCCGCGCCGCTTCCCGGTTCTGTCGGCCGACGAGTGAACGCGCCGGGGGCGGAACGCATCTTCTCCGGCATGACGTTCGGGATGCGGTTCGGCATGAAGACGATCGTGGTGGGTCTCGCGGGTGGGGCTGCGGGTGGGGCGGTTTTCGGGGCGGCCACCTCTGTCGTCAACGCGCTCTCCTCCCCGTACGTCGGGCTCGGCGCCCCTCTGGCGGGCACCGTCTGGGGCGATGCGGCCAAGGTGCTCAGCCTGCTGATGGACGTCGGCTGGGCCTGGGCCGCCCTCGCGGTGCTGATGGGCCTCGCGGCCGCGAGCCCGGCCCGCGGGGCGGTGACCGGCGCGCTGGCGCTGCTCGCGGCGACGACGACGTACTACCTCACGGACTCCGTGGTCCGCGGTGAGCCGCTCACCTCGTACGCGGGCGACCTGGGCCTGTGGTGGGCGGCGAGCGTGCTGCTCGGGCCCGCGCTCGGTGCCGTGGGCGCGTCGATCCGGCGCCCCGGGACGGCCGGCCTGCTCGCGGCGCTGACGGTACCGGTCGGGGCGGCCGCCCAGATGCTCCTGCTCCCGCCCCGGCCGGGCCCCGCCCTCACCCCGCAGATCGTGGTGGCCGAGGCCCTCGTCTGGACGGCCGCGGCGACCGGCGCCGCCTGGGCCGTCCACCGCTACGTGACGACCCGGCGCGCGCCGTCACCCGGGACGGCGGCGGGGTAGGGCGGGGCGGCGGGCGTCAGCCCCCGCAGCCCCGCCCGGGTGCACCGGGGCCGCCGCACGGCACCCGCCCGGAGGGCGGTGCGGGCGCGGGACCGTGTGGGCAGGGGCTGTCGCCCGCGTGCCCACCACGGGCGAGCGCCGGGACCGCGGGCCCCGCCGCGGGGGGCCCGCCCCGCCGCGAGCCCCGGGGCCCCGGTGCGGTCCCAGCCCGGGGCCCGTACGTCCCGCGCCCACGCCACTACGAGGGCCGCGAGCCCCGGGGCGCGTACGTCCCGCGCCCACGCCGCCACGAAGGCCGGGAGCCGCGGGGCCCGTACGCACCCGGTCCCGGGGCCGGGGCCCGCCTGCCGCGTACGGCTCACGCCGCGTCCGGGTCCGGATCCGCCGGGCGGCCCGTCAGGGTCGCGAGGCTTTCCCGCACGTGGGCCATGTGCTCCCGCAGCCCCTCGCGTGTCTCCGCGTGCTCCAGCAGCAGCCGCTCGGTCTCCTGCTCCACGCGCTGCTCCTCCACGCGCGCCTCGGCCAGCAGCTCCGCCGCCCGCGCCTCCGCCTCGCGCTCGCGCTGACGCGCCATCTCCTCCGCCTCGGCGAACACCTTCTCGGCCTCCGCCAAGTGGCCCTCCGCCTCCGCGATGAGCCCCGCCAGCCGTTCCTTCTCCTCCGCGCGCCGCTCGGCCAGCTCCTGCTCCGCCGTGTCCCGCTGTTCCGCGTGCACCTTCTGCTGCGCCGCCATCAGCGCCTCCGTGCGCTCCCGCACCTGCCGGAGCTCCGCCTGCGCCTCGCCGCGCGTACGCTCGGCCTCCGCCCGGGCCTCGGCCCGTACCTCCTGCGCCTTCTCCCGGGCCGCGAGCAGGATCTGCGCGGCCTCCTCCTCCGCCGCCGCGCGCAGCGCGTCCGCCGCCTCGCGCGCCGCGTCCCGGGCCTGCCGCCCCGCCTCGTCCGCCGCGTCGGCCATGGCCTGCGCCTCGGCCGCCGCCCCGGCCCGTACCGCCCCGGCCTCCTCCTCCGCGAGCACCAGCAGCTGCTGGGCCTGCGGCCCGAGCGACTCGTACCGCTGCGGCTTCAGCCCGGCGACGACCTCCCGCAGCCGGGCGGCCTCCTTGTCCATCTCCTTGGCCAGGACGGTCAGCCGCGCCGCGCGCTCCCACGCGCCGTCGCGGTCCGCCGAGAGCTGGCCGATGTAGTGGTCGACGTCCTTCGGGCGGTAGCCCCGTCCCTTGGCCACGACCCCGAACCCGTGCGGTGATGTTGATGCAGTGTCAGGACTCATAGGCCCAGAATGCGTCAATCATCACAAAAAGGGACGTAATGACCGGCCTGCCGGGTGCAAGCCGGTCACCCCAACGCCCTCCGGGCTCACCTCACAGCAAGCCGTCCCACATCTGCTCCAGCAGCACCGACCACCAGCTCTCCGGCGACGCCAGCGCCGCCGGGTCCAGCATCGCCAGCTGCGCCTGGAAGTCGACGGTCCACCGCCCCGCCTGCTCCGGCGTCAGCCCGAACCGCAGCCGCCACATCCGCCCCAGCAACGCCAGGCACCGCGTGAACTCCGGCAACCCGCTGTTCACGAACTGCGGCGCCACCGGCTGACCACCCGGCCCCGCCTCCACCGGTACGGCGACGATGTGCGCGGTCCCGTACTGCACACACAGCGCCCGACCGAAGTCCGAGCCCAGCACCAGATACGAACCCGCGTCACCTGCCGGCTGCACCTGCCGCTGCGCCGCCAGCTCGGCGAGCGTCGGCACGACCGGCTGCGCGGGCTGCGCCCAGAAGAACGGCCCGAAGTCCGCCGGCAGCCCCGCCCACACGAGCGTGCGCGCCACCAGCTCCGGCACCCCCTGCCGCGACACCGCCCGCTGGTCGAACCGGCAGATGCCCTGCGGCCCGAACGCCCCCGCCAGCTCCTGCGCGATGCCCTCCGGCGGGATCGGCGGCGCGGGCTGCACCGGCGGCAGCGGAGCACGCAGCGGAGCCGGGCGCGCCGGACCGTCCGCGACCTGGTGCAGCTCACCGTGGTGCGCGATGAGCTGCGCCATGCCCTGCTGACGGCTCGCGTGGTCACGCCCGTACGAGGCGATCGACGTGATCCGCGCCTGCGGCCAGGTCTCCCGGATCATCCGGGCGCAGTAACCACCGGGCAGATCGCACGACTCCAGCTCGGTGTGCAGCTCCAGCACCTGGTCCGGCGGGATGTTCATGGCACGCAGCTCATGGAACATCTGCCACTCGGGGTGCGGCGTACCGGGCGCCGAACGACGGATGAGCTGCTGCTCGGAGCCGTCGGGCGCGCGGTAGCGCAACACGGCCTGGTAGCCCGGACCGACGGTCGGCTGCCCGGTCGGCTGCCCCGGGGGCGGACCCATGGGCTGGCCCATCGGCGGCTGCGGCTGCGGGAACGCCGGCGCGGCGGGCGCGGGCGCGGGCGGCGCCGGAGGCTGCGGCCCGCCGGGCCCCGGCTGCGCCAGCATCGTCGCCGCATGGTGCACCCCACCGCCCGGCGGCGGCGTGGCACCCGGCGGCCGCGGCGCCCCGGGAGCCCCGGGAGGCCCGGGCGGAGCCGGCGGCTGCGGACCACCCGCACCACCGGTACCGGCTGCAGAACCGATCCCGCCCGGCCCCGGATGGGCCAGCATCGTCGCCGCATGGTGCGCGTCGCCACCGACCGGCCCCGGCGGCGCCGGAGGCGGCGGCGGACCCCCAGGCCCTCCAGGCCCCCCGGGACCCGGGTGCGCCAGCATCGTCGCGGCGTGGTGCACCCCACCCCCCGGCGGCGGCGTCGACCCGGGCGGCGCGGGGGGAGCCGGCGGCGCGGGAGGCTTCGGACCCTCGGGGCCCAACTGCGCCACGAGCTGCGTCGGTACGTAGCCCCCGGCCGGCGCACCCGGAGCACCCGGGCCCGACGCGGGCGGCCTGACCCCCGGCGCACCAGGCGCACCAGGCGGCGGCGGAGGCGTCGCACCGGCACCCCGCGAGGCGCGCGCGGCACGCGGCGGCAGGACGGCCTTGCTGGTCGCGGCGTCCGCGACCTCACCCGCCGACAGCCCCGGCGCACCCGGCGCGGCATCGGGCAGGGACTGCGGGTCCACCGCGGGCGCGATGGCGGTACGCGGCAGCTGGCTGCCGCCCGGCAGCAGCGCCGTCGGCGCGTCGGCGCCGACCGCCGGCGGCGGCGTCTCGTCATCGTCCGCCCCGGTCAACGGCGGCGCGAACACGGTCGCGGGCAACGGCACGGACCCATCGTCCCCGCTGCCGTTCCCCCCACTGGTGTCGTTCCACGACGGCGTGGCGGGCGCGGCCGGTACGCCGTCGGAGGCGGTCGGCTCGTAGTCGACCACACCCCCGCGCGTACCTCCGCCCGCCGGAGGGGCCCACACGTCCTCGGCAGGCGCACTCACCGAAGCACCCGCAGCGGGCGCGGGCGCGGGCGCAGGCGCGGGCTCCGAAGGCTCCGCCCGCGGAATGCCCCGCCTGTCCGCCGCGTCCTGCAGCCACTCCGGCGGCGTCAGCAGGAACGACGTCTGGTTCAAGTCGATGCGCTCCGGCGCGGGCGCCGCCGCCGGGGCCGCGTCGGCCGGCGGAGCCCCGTACTCCTCCTCGTACCGGCGGATCACCTCACCCACCGGCAACCCCGGCCACAGCGTGGCCTCGCCGCTGTCCCGGGCGATCACCAGCCGCTGGCGGCCGCCGTCCGACGTCGGCCCCTCCTCACGGTCCTCCGCCCACACCACGAACCCCAGCTCGAACTCCCGCACCCGCACCTCACGGTGCTGGTACGCGGGCACGTCGCCGTTGACCCACTCTTCCGCGCGCTCCTGCGCCTGCGCGAAGGTCACCACCGGACCGTCACCCCTCGTCCGAAACCGGGACGGCCCGCGCGAAGCCGCCGTCCACCATCAGGTTCGCCACCGTCTCCAGCTCCGGCGGATTGCCCGCCAACCGCTGCAAGAACTCGTCGAAATCCGCACCACACGGCAACAGCAACCGCTCCACGCGCTCCTGCACCGTCAAGCCGTCCTGATCCCGCGCGTCGTCATACGCGCAGAACCACACCGACCCCGCACCTGCGCCCCTCACCTTGACCGCGAGGATCCCGCCCTGGACGAAACCGACACCCAGGTAATCCTTCGTCAGGTGGTCCCGCAGGCACTTGTTCACGTACACCAGGTCATTGACCGCCGCCTCCTCACGCACCGTGAAGAACGGCTGGTCCACCAGCAGCCCCAGCTCCGCGTCGAGCGCCGCACCCACCGGCGCACAGCCACCCGCCGCCTTCAGGAACGACCGGTACGCACCCGGCAACCGGTAACCGAGGTCCTCCTCCACGCCCTGCACCTGCGCCTCGGACACCGACAGCGCACCCTTCGGCAACCCGAAATGCGCCGGACGGGTCTCCTGCAGCGGCCGCGTACCGCGCTTGCCGTGGTCCACCGCGGCCGTCGCCAGCCCGCCGTGGTGCCGCAGCAGCGCCTTCACCTCCACCGGCACCAGCTCCATACGGCGCGTGCCCGCCACGTGGTGCCACGTCCAGCCGTGCGGCGTCGCCACCGCCGGAATCGTGTCCCACAGCTCGTGCCCCGACGCCGCGAGCGCCGCGTTCGCCGACACGTAGTCCGTCAGCCGCAGCTCGTCGACACCGAAACCCTCCGGCGGTTCGGCGATCTCCGCGGCCGCACGCGCGTACGGCGAGAAGACCGGACGCCCGTGCTCGTCCACCCGCACACCCCTGGGGTGCCGAGCGGCACGCACCGGGTCCGGGAAATGCACGACCTGCCCGGCGTAGGCCGCGTTCGGTGGCGCGGCATGCTGCTGCCCGAGCCGACCTGTCGTCATGGCGGTTGCCCCCTGCTGCTGCTGGCTTGGTCCGCACAGCCTATGCGGTGGGGCAACAGGGGGAACCCGTCCTCCGTTTCAGTGACCCGACGTCACCCCCAGGTGACCCACTGGCGACCCCACGACACACCGATCACACGTTTCAGCGCCCCCGCTTCCCCATCACCTCACCCATTTGGCAGGCTGTTGATCGCAACTCGGGGGATTGCAGAGGGGACGACAAGCACCATGTACACAGCGCAACCAGCGACCACACCCGCGGTCGCCACGACCGGCGGGACTCCCGGTACCACCGGGGCAGCCGGGACCGCCGGGGCTGCCGGGACCAGCGGGACGCCCGCCACCGGCGACCCCCGCCTCACCTGGAGCAGCAGCACCCCCGACCGCACCCCCACCCTGCGCCACCGCCGCGACGGCATACTCCCCACCGTCGGCGCCGCCCTCTCCGTACGCGGCGAAACCCTCACCTGCACCGCCGGACGCGGCAACCGCCCACCCGCCCTGCACCCCCTCGTCCAGGACTTCCTCGACACCCTCACCAGCGGCCAACGCGAACGCTTCACCGGCCGCTGCCCCGAAGCCATCCTCCTCTCACGCCACCTCACCGCCACCGAGACCAACCGCTCCAAACGCGCCCAACGCAAACCCCTCACCCACAGCGAAGCCCGCCGCGCCCTCAAACACGCCAAACTCACCGCACGCCGCATCCGCGAAGACGGCGACCCCCTCCACGGCAGCTACACCGCACCCTGCCGCTCCTGCGCCGCACTCCTCGCCCACTTCGGCGTACGCCCCGTCGACCCGACGACCACCGACCGGAACGGCTGACCCACCCCCATGCCCGACCTCAACACCACCCGCTTCCCCGTCGCCGTCGACGCCGCCCTCCGCGAAGCCGGCTGGCAACCCGGCCGCTGGGACATCAAGCAGGCGGAACACTGGGCCGACGCCCTCCGGGCACACGTCTCCCCCGCCGGACACCGGCACAGCGTCTTCCCCGCCGCCGTCGAAGCCTGGGCCGAATTCGGCGGCCTCCACATCGCGGGCCCCGGCCCCGGCCGCCAGATCGCCCCCACCCCCATCCACTTCGACCCCCTCGCCGGACTCCACCTCGCCCGCAGCCTCGCCGACCTCGGCCGCGCCCTCGAAACCGAGATCGCCCCCCTCGGCGAAGAAGCCGACCACCAGGCCATCCTCGCCATCGACACCGAAGGCCGCGTCTACAGCCTCGACCACGCCGGCGACTGGTACCTCGGCCCCGACATCGACCACGCCCTCGCCACCCTCATCACCGGCACCCTGCCCACCCGCCTCACCTCCCCCTGAGCCCCTCCACGGCGGATCGGCCTAAGGCCGTGTATCGATGTTCCGTGGCGGGACGTGCCCAAGAACCGTGCCTACCTGTGCCGCCGAGGGATCCACTGCACCATCCGGGTTGCAGCGATCAACGCATGGCTATGACCGGCACGTGGGTACGCCTCAAGCCCACACCGCTTTGACCACGGCGTGACCTGCCGAGGCCGCCCGCCCGTAGAACTCTTGCAAGGCCCGGTGATGTTCGAGGTGCTCCTGCCTGGTCCAGCCGAGGGCAGTGAACCTGGCACCGACCACGTTCCACAGATCGTCGAAGGAAACAGTCGCAAGGAAACGCGCGGCCTGTGACACTCCAGACGGCTCCAGGAGCATCAGCGGTGGATCGGAGGGGTCCGCATCAGCGCTGTGGGGCACGGGGCGGCCACCATAGATCGGCAGTACCCAAGGCTCGTCGGGGTCTGTGGAGAGGGCACCGGCCGCGGCATAGAAGTCGTTGACAGCGTCCCAGCCCTTGTTGATCGAGTGGGCAACGCCTGCTGCGTACTCGGCCTCGTCGTCGTCCCAAGCCTTGGACATGAACGCGGCGAGCCACGTGTGGTCGTCCCGGATCTCGGACTCCGCCACGGCACGAAAGTGCAGGTAGATGCTCACTACGACGAATCCCTCAGACCGACGACCCACCTGTCGGGCCGAACGGACAGAACCTACTCCAGGGCACTGACAGCCATGTGCCGTCGAGACCGACTCGCGCCATCTGCCAGGCCTTTCGGCACACGGCCTAGGCGGCCCTCACCGGCAACACCGCCGACACCTTGAAACCACCCCCATCCGTCGCACCCGACACGAAAACACCACCCAGCGCGGTCACCCGCTCCCGCATCCCCACCAGACCGTTCCCCCCACTCGGCAGACCCGCATCCGCCACCGCACCATCCGACGGACCGTTCTCCACCTGCATCGCGACCTCATCGCCCCGGTGCGCCAACCGCACCACCACACGCGCACCCGCCGCATGCTTGTGGACGTTCGTCAACGCCTCCTGCACCACCCGGTACGCCGTCTGCTCCACATCCGGCGCATACGACCGCGCCTCACCCATCACCCGCAGCTCCACCGCCATGCCCGCCTGCCGCGACTGCTCCACCAGCTCGTCCAAGGCGTCCAGACACGGCCCGTCCTCGGCCGCCGCCTCGGCGGCAGCGGCGGCCGCCCGCCCCACGGCCTCCAACGGCACCGACGCGGAGCGCGGCGCCACCGGCTCCTGTTCCTCCGCCCGCAGCACCCCCAGCATCTGCCGCAGCTCCGACAACGCCTGCCGCCCCATGTCACCCACCAGCGCCGCGTTCTTCACCGCCTTCTGCGGATCCTTCAACGCCACCGCCTGCAACGCCGCCGCATGCACCACCATCAAACTCACCCGGTGCGCCACCACGTCGTGCATCTCCCGCGCGATCCGCGTCCGCTCCTCCACCCGCGCCATCTGCGCCCGCTGCTCCGCCCGGTCCGCCAGCAGCGACAACTCCTGCTCCAGACTGTCGGCCCGCTCCCGCAGACTCTCCATGAGCCGCCGCCGCGCCCCTATGTACAACCCGAACAACACAGGCGGGGCGTTCAGCCCCAGCGACAGCATCACCGACACCAGCGGCACGTACCACGACGACGTCTCGAAGTCCGCCGCCGCGACGTCCTGCCGCACCCGCACGTACGTCACGATGAACACCGCCGCCAGCGACATCCCCGCCAACGCCGCCGTGATCCGCCGGGGCACCTCCGAAGCCGCGAGCGTGTACAGCCCGACGATCGACATCAGATAGCCCATCTCGGCGGGCGTGATCGCGATCGACACCAGCACCACGGCGATCGGCCACCGCCGCCGCACCAGCAGCGCCGCCCCGGCCACCAGCCCGAACAGCACCCCCACCGGCACCGGCAGCCCCGCGTTCTCCGCGAAACCGACCCCCTCGCCGGCACACTCCAACGCCGACACCAGCGCCAGCGCCACATCCAGCACGGCACTGCGCCGTCTCCCCCACCACCACCAGCCACGGGCGGTCGTGCCCGCAGCGTCCTGGTGTGCCCCCGTTGTGGTCATGTCTCCCAGCCTACGGGCGGCGGCCACCCGTTTTCCGGCGAGTCCAGCAGCACAGAACGGGACACTCCGCACGCGAAACGCACGCCGATCCCTCGAACACGTGAATCGCCCGCACATTCGACCCGGACGTCCGCATTCCGGACGAAGCTGTCCGCGTGACCACCGCCATCGGCAAGTACGCCGACTTCGAGAGCCTGCGCGAGCAGGCGATTGCCCTCCGCAGGGAAGGCCTCAGCCTTCGCCAGATCCGCGACCGCCTGGGCGTCTACAACAACGACATCCTCAACCGGCTCGTGAAGGGCGAGCCACCCCCCGACTGGACCAAGCGCCCCCGCGCCAAGGACGACCTCCGGGCCCGCGCCCGCGAGCTGCGGCTCCAGGGCATGACCTACGACCAGATCCAGATGGAGCTCGGCTGCTCCAAGAGCTCGATCTCGCTGTGGGTGCGGGACCTGCCGAAACCCAAGCCGCGTTACACGGACGAGGAGCGCCGCGACCTCATGAACGCGGGCCTCGCCCATCTCCGCGCGACGGAAGACCAAGAGCGCGAGGCAACCAAGCGCTCAGCGCGCGACGCGATCGGGCAGCTTTCGGACCGTGAGCTATTCATCGCCGGGGTCACGCTCTACTGGGCCGAAGGCGCCAAGGACAAGCCGTATCAGCGCCGCGAATCTCTGCAGTTCATCAACAGCGACCCCAACGTGATCACCCTCTATCTCAGATGGCTTGCTCTACTGGAGGTGCCACGCGAGCGAATGCGCTTCCGCCTGAGCATCCACGAGTCGGCAGACGTCGCCGAAGCTGAGCAGTTCTGGGCCGATCTCATCGGCATCGATGCCTCGACCTTCCAGCGGGCGACGCTCAAAAAGCACAACCCCAGGACGACACGGAAGAACACGACCGATGCCTACCGAGGCTGCCTGGTGATCTACGTGACCAAAAGCGCCGATCTGTACCGTCGCATGGAAGGGGCTTGGTACGGCATAGTAGGGGCTGCCGCCCCGGCAGACTGACTTAATGTCCGGTTTGGTCGGGTTTAATCCCCCATGGTGTAATCAGGCAGCACTGCGGTTTTTGGTACCGTCTGTTCAGGTTCAAATCCTGATGGGGGAGCCGCCATATTTGCCGGGTCCTGGCCTAACGGTCAGGACCCGCCCTCGTTTCCTCCCCGAAACCCCCCGGTATCCTGCGGTTGTCCACCACCCGAAAGCCGAAGGGCATTCCCGTGAGCGCCAACCGCCCGGCAGCCGTCGTCGTCCTCGCAGCGGGTGAGGGCACCCGCATGAAGTCGAAGACCCCCAAGGTCCTGCACGAAATCTGCGGGCGTTCGCTCGTCGGCCACGTCGTCTCGGCGGCGCGTGAGCTGGAGCCCGAGCACCTGTGCGTCGTCGTCGGGCACGCGCGCGAGCAGGTCACCGCGCACCTCGACGCGTACTACGCGGGCACCCGGACCGCCGTGCAGTACGAGCAGAACGGCACCGGGCACGCCGTGCGCATGGCGCTGGAGGAGCTTGGGGCCGGGGCGCTGGACGGGACGGTCGTCGTGGTGTGCGGGGATACGCCCCTGCTGTCGGGCGAGACGCTCGGCGCGCTGGCGGCGACGCACGCGGCGGACGGCAACGCCGTCACGGTGCTGACGGCCGAGGTGCCGGACTCGACCGGCTACGGGCGGATCGTGCGCGATGCCGGGACCGGCGCGGTGACGGCGATCGTGGAGCACAAGGACGCGACCGACGAGCAGCGGGCGATCCGGGAGATCAACTCCGGGGTGTTCGCGTTCGACGGGAAGCTGCTGGGCGAGGCGCTGGGTCAGGTGCGGACGGACAACAGCCAGGGCGAGGAGTACCTGACGGACGTCCTCGGCATCCTGCGGGAGGCCGGGCACCGGGTGGGCGCGTCGGTGGCGCCGGATCACCGGGAGATCCTGGGGATCAACAACCGGGTGCAGCTGGCGGAGGCGCGGCGGTTGCTGAACGAGCGGCTGCTGGAGCGGGCCATGATGGCCGGGGTGACGGTGGTGGACCCGGCGTCGGTGTTCGTGGACGCGACGGTGACGTTCGAGCGGGACGTGCTGGTGCATCCGAACACGATTCTGCTGGGTGCCACGCATCTGGCGGAGGACGCCGAGGTGGGCCCGAACAGCCGACTGAAGGACACCCGCGTGGGCCGTGGGGCCCGGGTGGACAACACGGTGTCGGACCGCGCGGAGGTGGGCGAGGCGGCGTCGGTGGGCCCGTACGCGTACCTGCGTCCCGGCACGGTCCTGGGGCCGAAGTCGAAGGCGGGCACGTACGTCGAGATGAAGAACGCGCAGGTGGGTGAGGGGTCGAAGGTCCCGCATCTGTCGTACGTGGGTGACGCGACGATCGGTGAGTACTCAAACATCGGCGCGGCGAGTGTGTTCGTGAACTACGACGGTGAGGCGAAGCACCACACGACGATCGGGTCTCACTGCCGGACCGGTTCGGACAACATGTTTGTGGCTCCTGTCACGGTGGGGGACGGGGCTTACACCGCTGCCGGCTCGGTGATCACGAAGGACGTGCCGCCGGGTTCGCTGGCCGTCGCCCGTGGCCAGCAGCGGAATATCGAGGGTTGGGTGGCGCGGAAGCGTCCTGGAAGTGCCGCCGCGCAGGCTGCGGCGGAGGCCTCCGAGCAGGCTCGACGCGAGGACTGACCGGAAACAGGTGCGTCGAACTCGGCGTACCGTGATACGTGCACACAAATTCGGCTGGTTCGCGCGGAAGTGGCTCGCGGCCAGGGAACACGTCTGAGGAGACAGTGCTGTGACCGGGATCAAGACGACCGGCGAGAAGAAGCTGATGCTCTTCTCCGGCCGCGCCCACCCCGAGCTGGCCGAGGAGGTCGCACATCAGCTGGGTGTCGGTCTCGTGCCGACCAAGGCGTTCGACTTCGCCAACGGTGAGATCTACGTCCGCTTCCAGGAGTCGGCGCGCGGTGCGGACTGCTTCCTGATCCAGAGCCACACGGCTCCGATCAACAAGTGGATCATGGAGCAGCTGATCATGATCGATGCTCTGAAGCGGGCTTCGGCCCGGAGCATCACCGTGATCATCCCGTCGTACGGCTATGCGCGGCAGGACAAGAAGCACCGTGGTCGTGAGCCGATCTCGGCGCGTCTGATCGCGGATCTGCTGAAGTGCTCGGGTGCGGACCGGATCCTGACGGTGGACCTGCACACGGACCAGATCCAGGGCTTCTTCGACGGCCCGGTGGACCATCTGTCGGCGCTGCCGGTGCTGGCGGACTACGTGGGTGCGAAGGTCGACCGGAACAAGCTGACGATCGTGTCTCCGGACGCGGGTCGTGTGCGGGTGGCGGACCGCTGGTGTGACCGGCTGGACGCGCCGCTGGCGATCGTGCACAAGCGGCGGGACAAGGACGTGGCGAACCAGGTCACGGTGCACGAGGTCGTCGGTGAGGTCGAGGGCCGGGTGTGTGTCCTGGTGGACGACATGATCGACACGGGTGGCACGATCTGTGCCGCGGCCGAGGCGCTGTTCGCGCACGGTGCGGAGGATGTGATCGTGACGGCGACGCACGGCATCCTGTCGGGTCCGGCGGCGGACCGTCTGAAGAACTCCAAGGTGAGCGAGTTCGTGCTGACGAACACGCTGCCGACGCCGGGTGAGCTGGAGCTCGACAAGATCACGGTGCTGTCGATCGCGCCGACGATCGCCCGTGCGGTGCGTGAGGTGTTCGAGGACGGTTCGGTGACGAGCCTCTTCGAGGAGCAGGGCTGACAGCAGTGTGATGAGGCCGTCCCGACCGTGTGTCGGGGCGGCCTTTTCGTTTCGGTTAAGCTGGTGTAGTTGCTCGGCGAGGGAGGCCGTACCCGTTCATCCGGTACGGCGGTCCGTTATCGACGCGCTCTTCGTAGCAGGCCAAGTCCAGTCGTGGCCGGGTAACCACGACCGTCGATCCGTCTGACACTTACGAGGAGTGCATATGTCCGAGGTGAAGATCACCGCGCAGACCCGTACCGAGTTCGGCAAGGGTGCGGCCCGTCGCATCCGCCGCGCGAACCAGGTTCCGGGTGTTCTCTACGGCCACGGTTCGGACCCGATCCACCTGACGCTGCCGGGTCACGAGCTGCTGCTGGCGCTGCGTACGTCGAACGTCCTGATCTCCCTGGACATCGACGGCAAGAGCACCGAGCTGGCGATCCCGAAGGACGTGCAGCGTGACCCGCTGAAGGGCTTCCTGGAGCACGTCGACCTGCAGCTGGTGCAGCGTGGCGAGCAGGTCACCGTCGAGATCCCGGTTGTCGCCGAGGGCGAGCTGGCCCCGGGCGGCAACCTGCTGGAGCACGTGCTGAACGCGCTTCCGGTCGAGGCCGAGGCCACCCACATCCCCGAGTCGCTGACGGTCTCCGTCGAGGGCCTGGAGGCCGGTGCCTCCGTCCTGGCGAAGGACATCCCGCTGCCGAAGGGCACCTCGCTCGCGGTCGAGGGCGACACCGTCGTCCTGCAGGTCCTGGCCGCGCAGGCCGAGGAGCCGTCCGCTGAGGGCGCCGAGGGTGACGAGGCCGCCGAGGCCTGAGCCCTTTCGGGTTCCGCTTGACGGGGTGGTGGGCTGTGGCCCGCCGCCCCGTTTCCCTGTTCCGGTACGTGTACGAGGAGACGTGACGACATGACGACGGACGCCGGCGCCCCCTGGCTGATCGTGGGTCTGGGCAATCCGGGGCCTGAGTACGCCGGTCATCGGCACAACGTCGGGTTCATGGTGGCCGATCTCCTCGCGGAGCGGATCGGCGGGAAGTTCAAGCGTGCGCAGAAGGCGCAGGCGCAGGTGGTGGAGGGCCGGATGGGGCCCGTGGGTCCGGCGAACCGGCGGGTGGTGCTGGCGAAGCCGATGTCGTACATGAATCTGTCGGGTGGTCCGGTGACGGCGCTGCGGGATTTCTACAAGGTGCCGACGGCGAACATCGTGGCGGTCCATGACGAGCTGGACATCGATTACGGCGTGCTGCGGCTGAAGCTGGGTGGCGGGGACAACGGGCACAACGGGTTGAAGTCGATGACGAAGGCGATGGGGCCGGAGTATCACCGGTTGCGGTTCGGTATCGGGCGGCCGCCGGGGCGGATGCAGGTGGCGGACTTCGTGTTGAAGGACTTCTCGTCGGCGGAGCGCAAGGAGCTGGACTACTTCGTGGACCGGGCGGCGGACGCGGTGGAGTGTCTGGTGACGGAGGGGTTGGAGCGGGCTCAGTCCGCGTACAACTCCTGAGCATGCTCGCGACCGGTCTCCTGACCGTTCTCGACCGAGATTGACCGGGCGCGGTCGTATCACCGAGGATCGCGCCCCATGAGCAAGCCCTCGCGCAAGAAGCGGACCTCAGCGTTCCTCCCGTTCGCCCGTGCCGCCGCCATGGCTCTGGTCGCCCTGCTGCTGGTGGTGGCGGGCGTCTGGGCGTCGTGGGGCACGGCGCAGCACGTTCTGCTGTCCAAGGGGCGGGAGCACGGCGTCCTGACGGTGACGGGCTGTTCGGCGGACGTCTGCACGGGCCGGTATGACCCGGAGGGCCCGGCGGGTCCGCGTACCGACATGTCGATAGCGCACTCGGTCGCGGTGCGCGAGGACGGTGTCTATCCGGTGGTGGTGAAGCCGGACACGACGGAGCTGGTGCGTACGGGCTGGGCGGGGGGTCTGCACGCGTGGTTGCCGCTGGGCGGGGCGCTGCTGCTGGCGGCGCTGGTGATCGGGGGCGGGCTGCGGTTGCCGCGGCTGGCGTCGGCGGCGGCGTTGGGGGGCGCGGTGCTGCTGGTGGGGACGTTCTTCGCGCTCTGAGGCCGGTACGCGAGGGGGGCGCCCGGGTGATCCCGGGCGCCCCCCTTTCGTTGCGGTGTCGCGGTACGTCAGCCGGTGTTGCGCAGGCCGGCCGCCACGCCGTTGACGGTGAGCAGCAGGGCCCGGGCGAGCAGCGGGTCGGGCTCCTCGCCGCGCTCGGCGGCGGTGCGCTGGCGGGCCAGCAGGGCGACCTGGAGGTAGGAGATGGGGTCCAGGTAGGCGTCGCGGATGGCGAAGGTCTGCTGGAGGACGGGGTTGGAGTCGAGGAGCTTCTCGCCGCCGGTGACGCGCAGGACCTCGGCGACGGTGAGCTCGTGCTCGGCCTGGATGGTGTCGAAGACGTGCCGGAGGTTCTCGGGCACGAGGGTCTCGACGTAGTGGCGGGCGATCCGCAGGTCCGTCTTGGCGAGGGTCATCTCGACGTTGGAGAGGAAGTTGCGGAAGAAGTGCCACTGCTCGTACATCTCGTCGAGTACGGCGTCGAGGCCGGCTTCGCGCAGGGCCTTGAGGCCGGAGCCGACGCCGTACCAGCCGGGGACGATCTGGCGGGACTGGGTCCAGCCGAAGACCCACGGGATGGCGCGCAGGCCGTCGAGGCCGGCGCCGGAGTCGGGGCGGCGGGAGGGCCGCGAGCCGAGGTGGAGGTCGGCGAGCTGGTCGACGGGGGTGGAGGCGAAGAAGTACGCCGGGAGGTCGGGGTCCTCGACGAGCCTGCGGTAGGCGGTGTGGGCGGCCTCGGAGGCGGTGTCCATGGCCGCGTCCCAGCGGGCGAGGGCCTCGTCGGACTGGCGGGGCGCGGTGTGCAGGGCGGACGCCTGGAGGGTGGCCGCGACCGTGAGTTCCAGGTTCTCCCGGGCGAGGGAGGGGATGAGGTACTTGTCGGAGATGACCTCGCCCTGCTCGGTCACCTTGATCTCGCCCTCCAGGGTGCCCCAGGGCTGGGCGAGGATGGCCTCGTGGGTGGGGCCGCCGCCGCGGCCGACGGTGCCGCCGCGGCCGTGGAAGAGGCGGAGGCGTACGCCGTAGCGGTGGGCGACGTCGCGCAGGCGGCGCTGGGCGCGGTGGATCTCCCACTGGCTGGTGGTGATGCCGCCGAACTTGGAGGAGTCGGAGTAGCCGAGCATGACCTCCTGGACGTCGCCGCGCAGGGAGACGAGGCGCCGGTAGGAGGGGTCGGCGAGCATGTCGTTGAGGATGACGTCGGCGGCCTTGAGCTCGTCGGTGGTCTCCAGGAGCGGCACGATGCCGATCTTGGCCCAGCCGGCGTGCAGGTCGATGAGTCCGGCCTCGCGGGCGAGGACGGCGGCGGCGAAGACGTCGTCGGCGCCCTGGCACATGGAGATGATGTAGGACTCGACGACCTCGGGTCCGAACCGCTCGAAGGCGTCCTTGATGGTGAGGAAGACGCCGAGGGTCTTGGTGCCGGCCGCGTCGAGGGGGGCGGGCTGGGGGCCGAGGGGGCGGCGGGAGCGGAGCTCCTTGGCGAGGAGCTTCTGCCGGTAGTCGCGCGGCATGTCGGCGTAGCGCCAGGATTCCTCGCCGAGCCGGTCGAAGAGCTGGCCGAGGGCGTGGTGGTGGGCGTCGGCGTGCTCGCGTACGTCCATGGTGGCGAGCTGGAGGCCGAAGGCGGCGAGGGTGCGGATGGTGCGGTCGAGGCGGCCGTCGGCGAAGAGGCCGCCGCGGTGCTCGCGCAGGGAGGTCTGGATCAGGGTGAGGTCGCTCAGCAGCTCGGCGGTGCCGAGGTAGTCGCGGCCTTCCTGGTGGGGGGTGCCCTTGGCGAGGCGCTCGCGGGTGTTGAGCAGCTTCTGGCGGATGCAGGTGGCCTTGAGCCGGTAGGGCTCTTCGGCGTTGAGGCGCTTGTAGCGGGGGCTGATCTCGGGGAGGCTCTCGAGGTCCTGCTGGAGGGAGTCGAGGAGTTCCTGGGTGGCGCCGGCGTAGCGGATGGAGTTGGAGAGCTGCGCGCGGAGCTGGTCGATCAGCTCGATGGCGTCGGTGATGCCGTGCTCGTGCTGGAGGATCAGCACCTCGCGGGTCACGGCGGGCGTGACGTTGGGGTTGCCGTCGCGGTCGCCGCCGATCCAGGTGCCGAAGGTGAGGGGGCGGGTGCCGGGCGGCAGCTCGACGCCGACGCGCTCCAGCTCGGCGGCGAGGTCCTCCAGGACGTCGCCGACTGCGTTGGCGTGCAGCTCGTCGAGGTAGTAGATGGCGTTGCGCGCCTCGTCGGCGGGCTCCGGGCGGACGACGCGGAGCTCGTCGGTCTGCCAGACGAGGTCGATGGACTCGGCCAGGCGCAGGTCGTGGCGGCGCCGGTCGGAGGCGATGACCGGGGTTTCGAGGAGCTCGGCGATGCGGCGGAGCTTGTTGAGCACGGAGCGGCGCGCGGCCTCGGTGGGGTGTGCGGTGAAGACGGGCCGGACGTTGAGGTTCCGGACGGTCTCGCGTACGTGCTCGGGGTCGCCGTCCTTGAGCATGTCGGCGGTGCGGGCGAGGAGGCCGCCTTCGGCGGCGCGCTTCTCGCGCAGTTCCTTGCCGCGGTGCACCTGCTCGGTGACGTTGGCGAGGTGGAAGTAGGTGGAGAAGGCGCGGACCAGCTTGGCAGCGGTCTGGAGGTCGGTGTCGCCGAGCAGCTCGGCGGCGGCCTCGCCGTCCTCGCGGGTCAGGCGGCGGACCTTCTCGACGAGCTCGAGGAGCTCGGGGCCCTCCTGGCGCACGAGTGTCTCGCCGAGGAGGTCGCCCAGTCGGCGGATGTCGGAACGCAGCTCGGCGTTGGCGGTGGAGGTCTGGTCTGCACTGCTCACAGGTGCGGCTCCTTGCAGTGTTTGAGCACGTCTGGAGGGGTACTGAAAGCTCGCGGACCGCGCTGTCCGACGACTCCCAGGATAGGTGTCGCCTGGTGTGGCGCCGTCCACTGCCCCCTTGCCGCGCGCCCGCGCGCTGACATACTTACGACGCCGTAGGTTACGGGACCGTAGGAATCGGGTACCCGGGACCCGGTTTTCCGTTGTATCCCTCACCCCCTGGGGACCCTATGACCACAAGCCCCGACACGCTCCGTACCGCGGACCCGGCCACCAGCGCTGCCGCCTCTCCGGATCTGCCCCTCGCCACTCTCGGCGGGGACTCCAAGCGTTCGATCGAGCAGATCGCCCTGCTGCTGTTCATCACCGTGCCGTTCCTGGCCCTGCTCGCGGCGGTGCCGCTGGCGTGGGGCTGGGGCGTGAGCTGGCTGGACCTCGGGCTGCTGGTGGCGATGTACTTCATCGGCTGCCACGGCATCACGATCGGTTTCCACCGGTATTTCACGCACGGTTCGTTCAAGGCGAAGCGTCCTCTGCGGATCGCGCTGGCGGTCATGGGCTCGCTGGCCGTGGAGGGCCCGCTGGTGCGGTGGGTGGCGGATCACCGCAAGCACCACAAGTTCTCGGACGCGGAGGGCGACCCGCATTCGCCGTGGCGGTTCGGTGAGACGGTGCCGGCGCTGATGAAGGGCCTGTGGTGGGCGCACATCGGATGGATGTTCGATGAGGAGCGCACCCCGCAGGCCAAGTACGCACCGGACCTGATCAAGGACCCGGCGATCCGGGCGATCTCGCGGGGCTTCATCGGCTGGACGGTGCTCTCGCTGGCGATCCCGCCGCTGGTCGGCGGCCTGGTGACGATGTCGTGGTGGGGTGCGTTCACGGCGTTCTTCTGGGGCTCGCTGGTGCGGGTGGCGCTGCTGCACCACGTGACGTGGTCGATCAACTCGATCTGCCACGCGGTGGGCAAGCGGCCGTTCAAGTCGCGGGACCGTTCGGGGAACGTGTGGTGGCTGGCGGTGCTGTCGTGCGGTGAGTCGTGGCACAACCTGCACCACGCCGACCCGACGTCCGCGCGTCACGGTGTGATGCGGGGGCAGATCGACTCCAGCGCGCGGCTGATCCGCTGGTTCGAGAAGCTGGGCTGGGCGTACGACGTGCGCTGGCCGAGCGCCTCGCGGATCGAAGCCCGCCGCCAGGACCGCGCCGCGAACGCGGCATGATGGACGGTGTGGCGATCGACGGCAGCAGTACCAGCAGTAGTGACAAACCGAGGCGCGGTCGGCGGGTCCGGATGACGGGAGCCGAGCGCCGCCAGCAGCTGCTCGACATCGGCCGCACCCTCTTCGCGGAGCGGGGCTTCGAAGGCACGTCGGTGGAGGAGATCGCGGCGAAGGCCGGGGTGTCCAAGCCGGTGGTGTACGAGCACTTCGGCGGCAAGGAAGGTCTGTACGCGGTCGTCGTGGACCGCGAGATGCGCCAGCTGCTCGACATGGTGACCGGCGCCCTGACCGCGGGGCACCCGCGTGAGCTCCTGGAGCAGGCGGCGTTCGCGCTACTGGACTACATCGAGACGTACACGGACGGCTTCCGGATCCTGGTCCGGGACTCCCCGGTGGCGCAGTCCACGGGTACGTTCGCCTCGCTGATCTCGGACATCGCCACGCAGGTGGAGGACATCCTGGGCCTGGAGTTCAAGGCCCGGGGCTTCGACCCGAAGCTGGCGCCGCTGTACGCGCAGGCGCTGGTGGGGATGGTGGCCCTGACGGGCCAGTGGTGGCTGGACGCCCGCAAGCCGAAGAAGGCGGAGGTCGCCGCGCACCTGGTGAACCTGGCCTGGCACGGGCTGGACGGGCTGGAGCCGAAGCCGCGGCTGATAGGTCACCGCAAGAGCTGATCACCCTGGTACCGGCGGAGGGGGGGGGGGGGGGGGGGGGGGGGGGGAACCCCACCCTCCCCCCCCCCCCCCCCCCCCCCCCCCCCCCCCCCCCCCCTCCCCCCCCCCCCCCCCCCCCCCCCCCCCCCCCCCCCCCCCCCCCCCCCCCCCCCCCCCCCCCCCCCCCCCCCCCCCCCCCCCCCCCCCGGGCCGTCAGCATAAAGGGCCTCAAGTAGCCCTTATCAGCGAAGAATTCGACATTCCGGGGGGCTTCTGACAAGTAGGGGGCGCGCAATGTCGAACAAGCGTGTAGCTTGCCGGGTCAACAGTGCCGGGGACGGCGGGGGGCCGGAGCCGGCGGGGAGCCGGGGCCGGCGGGGATGGGGGATTGCTCGATGGGCGTGCGGCTCATGGTGGTCGACGACCACCGCCTGCTCGCCGAGGCGCTCGCCTCGGCGCTGAAACTGCGCGGCCACCGGGTGCTCGCGGCCGCCGCACCCGCCGCCGGCGCGGCCGAGCTGGTGGTGAGCCGCGCGCCCGAGGTCTGCCTGCTGGGCACGGCCGCCCCCGCGGAACCGGGCGCCTTCGACCCGGTCGTCCGCATCAAGCAGGACCGCCCGCAGGTGGCGGTGGTCATCCTCGGCCCCGTGCCGAGCCCGCGCGGGATCGCGGCGGCGTTCGCCGCGGGCGCGTCCGGCTACGTACGCCACGACGAGCGCATCGAAGGCGTCGAGCGGGCGATGCTCAAGGCCAGGGCGGGCGAGGTGGCGGTCGCGCCCCAGCTGCTCCAGGGCGCCTTCACCGAACTGCTGAACCCGGCGGCGCAGCCCGACGACGAGGGCCAGCGGCTGCTGCGGATGCTCACGCCGCGGGAAGTGGAGGTGCTCGTCCGGGTCGCGGAGGGCGAGGACACCCGGCTGATCGCCGCGGGCATGCACATCGCGCCGAGCACGGCGCGCACGCACGTGCAGCGGGTGCTGATGAAGCTGGGCGTCGGCTCCCGCCTGGAGGCCGCCGCCCTCGCCGCCCGTACGGGCCTCCTGGACCGGGCGGCCCTGCGCCACGCGGCGCAGCCCACCGACTGAGGACAGTCCCTGAGACGCCCCCGGCCGGGGCGGGGCGTCGGCATTGACTGCGATGTTTGGTTGTGGTTCCTTGTGTGTGGTTGTGTTTGAACGGCACATGGCAGGAGCCCGTAGTGAAGAAGACGTCGACCCGGCTGGCCGACGGGCGCGAGCTGGTCTACTACGACCGGCGGGACGACGCCGTACGCGACGCCGTCGACCCCCGCCCCCTCGACCCCGTCTCCACCACCTCCGAGATCCGGCACGACCCCCTCCTCGGTGACTCCGTCGCCATCGCCTCGCACCGCCAGGGCCGCACCTACCACCCGCCCGCCGACGAGTGCCCCCTGTGCCCCTCCCGGGACGGCCGGCACAGCGAGATCCCCGACGCCGACTACGACGTCGTCGTCTTCGAGAACCGCTTCCCCTCCCTCGCCGGCGACTCCGGGCGCTGCGAGGTCGTCTGCTTCACCCCCGACCACGACGCCTCCTTCGCCGACCTCACCGAGGAGCAGGCCGCCCTCGTCCTGGAGGCCTGGACCGACCGCACCGCCGAACTCGCCGCGCTGGAGCAGGTGGAGCAGGTCTTCTGCTTCGAGAACCGCGGCGCCGAGATCGGCGTCACCCTCGGCCACCCGCACGGCCAGATCTACGCGTACCCCTTCACCACCCCCCGCACGGCCGCGATGCTCCGCTCCCTCGACGCCCACCGCGCCGCCACCGGCCGCAACCTCTTCGACGACCTCCTCGCCCGCGAGCGTGCCGACGCCGAACGGGTGGTCCTGGAGACCGACGAGTGGATCGCCTACGTGCCGTACGCCGCGCACTGGCCGTACGAAGTGCACCTCCACCCCACACGGCGCGTGCCCGACCTGCGGGCCCTGGACGACGCGGCGCGCGACGGGTTCCCCGGCGTCTACCTGGAGCTGCTGCGCCGCTTCGACCGGATCTTCGGCCCCGGCGAACCCTCCACGCCGTACATCGCCGCCTGGCACCAGGCGCCGCTGCATGACCCCCGGCGCGCCGACTTCGCCCTGCATCTGGAGCTTTTCACCATCCGGCGCACCTCCGGCAAGCTCAAGTTCCTGGCGGGCTCCGAGTCGGGCATGAGTGTGTTCATCAACGACGTACCGCCGGAGGCCGCGGCCCGGCGACTGCGAGAGGTGGCGAGCGAGTGAGCAAGTACCTGGTGACGGGCGGAGCCGGCTACGTCGGCGGTGTGGTCGCCGCACACCTGCTGGAGGCGGGGCACGAGGTGACCGTCCTGGACGACCTGTCGACGGGCTTCCGCGCGGGCGTCCCGGCCGGGGCCCGCTTCATCGAGGGCCGCGTCCAGGACGCCGCGCGCCACCTCGACGCCTCGTACGACGGCGTGCTCCACTTCGCCGCCTTCTCACAGGTCGGCGAGTCGGTCACCGACCCCGAGAAGTACTGGGCCAACAACGTCGGCGGCACCATGGCGCTGCTCGCCGCCATGCGCGACGCGGGCGTGCGCCGCCTCGTCTTCTCCTCCACGGCCGCCACCTACGGCGAACCGGTCTCCACGCCCCTCACCGAAACCGACCCGACCGCCCCCACCAGCCCCTACGGCGCCTCCAAGCTCGCCGTCGACCACATGCTCACCGGCGAGGCCGCCGCCCACGGCCTGGCCGCCGCCTCGCTGCGCTACTTCAACGTCGCCGGGGCGTACGGGGAGTGCGGCGAGCGCCACGACCCCGAGTCGCACCTCATCCCGCTCGTCCTCCAGGTCGCCCTCGGCAAGCGCCCGTCGATCTCCGTCTACGGCGACGACTACCCGACCCCCGACGGCACCTGCGTCCGCGACTACATCCACGTCGCCGACCTCGCCGAGGCGCACCTGCTGGCCCTCGACGCGCTCGCCCCGGGCGAGCACCTGATCTGCAACCTCGGCAACGGCAACGGCTTCTCCGTCCGCGAGGTCATCGAGACCGTCCGCGAGGTGACCGGCCACCCCGTCCCGGAGGTCGTCGCCCCGCGCCGCGCCGGCGACCCGGCGGTGCTGGTCGCCTCCGCCGCCACCGCCCGGGAGCGGCTCGGCTGGCAGCCCTCCCGCCCCGGCCTCGCGCGCATCGTGGCGGACGCGTGGGAGTTCGCGCAGAAGCGGGAGGCGGGGGCGTGAGCGTCGCGGACGGTGTCGCGCGCGACTTCCGGCGGCTGTACGGGTACGCGCCCGAGGGCGTGTGGGCCGCGCCCGGCCGGGTCAACCTCATCGGCGAGTACACCGACGTCAACGACGGCTTCGTGCTGCCGCTGGCCCTCCCGCACGCCGCCGTCGCCGCGGTGGCGCGGCGCTCCGACGGGCGGCTGCGCGTGCACTCCGCCGACGTCGGCCAGGGGGTCGTCGAGCTCGCGCCCGACGAGCTGGTCCCCCGCTCGGGCACCGGCTGGGCCGCCTACCCGGCCGGGGTGGTGTGGGCGCTGCGCGAAGCCGGGCACCCCGTCACCGGCGCCGACGTCCACCTCGCCTCCACCGTCCCGACCGGCGCCGGCCTGTCGTCGTCGGCCGCCCTGGAGGTCGTCACCGCGCTCGCGCTGAACGAGCTGTACGGACTCGGGCTCGGCCGCGAGGAGGTGGCCGTGCTCGCACAGCGCGCGGAGAACGCCTTCGTGGGCGTGCCGTGCGGCGTGATGGACCAGATGGCGTCGGCGTGCTGCACCGAGGGGCACGCCCTCCACCTCGACACCCGCGACCTGTCGCACCGCCAGGTGCCGTTCGACCTCGCCACGCGGGGGCTGCGCCTCCTCGTCGTCGACACCCGGGTGAAGCACGCACTCGGCGACGGCGCGTACGCCGAGCGGCGCGCCGGGTGCGAGGCGGGCGCGCGGGCGCTCGGCGTGCGCACGCTGCGCGACGTCGACCACGTGCAACTATCCGACGCCCTGCGGCGGTTGCCCGGCGAAACGATTCGCTCGTACGTCCGCCACGTCGTCTCCGACAACCACCGCGTACGGCGGACCATCGCGCTGCTCGACGCCGGCGACGTACGGGCGGTGGGGCCGGTGCTCACCGAGGGGCACGCGTCCCTCCGCGACGATCTGCGGGTTTCCTGCCCCGAGTTGGACCTGGTGGTGTCCGCGGCGACGGAGGCGGGCGCGCTGGGCGCGCGGATGACGGGCGGCGGCTTCGGCGGCTCGGCGATCGTCCTGATCGAGGCGGACGGCGAGGAAACCGTGACGAAAGCCGTCCAAACGGCCTTCACCGGGGCCGGGTTCACGGCTCCGCGCGTCTTCCCGGCGGTCCCGTCGGCGGGAGCGCGTCGCCTCGCGTAAACGGTCAGTTCCGCAAACCGCCCTCCCCTCCGGTCCGCCGGCCGTACTCTGATGCACGGTGCCGGTGGGGGCCGGCGCTGATCAGGGGCGAGACAGTCGGGTACGGCACCCGGGGCGGGGTAACAGTCACTGCACGGCGGCGGCCGTGCGACGACCACGGGACCTCCTCTCCGGGCGCCGTACCCGCGGCTGCTCCGCCTTCCTCGACACAGCGGCGACACATGGGGGTGTCAGTGGTCCGTATCCGGGTTCTGGTGGTGGACGACCACCGCATCTTCGCCGAGTCGCTCGCGGCGGCCCTCGCCGCCGAGCCCGACGTGGACGTCGCGGCGGCCGGCAGCGGCCCCGCCGCGCTGCGCTGCCTGGAGCGGGCGGCCTCCGAGGGCCGCACGTTCGACGTCCTGCTGATCGACGCCGACCTCGGCGCGGGCGGCCTCACCGCCGCGAGCCCGCCGGTGCGGGTGCCCGCCCCCCGGAACGCCTCGCCCCCGGCCGTCCTCTCCGCAACCGCTCCGCACCCCGCCGTCCCGCCGCACGCGGTCCCGGACCACGGCGCCCACGGCGGCCACGGCGCCCACGGCGAGGAACCGGCCGACGGCATCTCGCTCGTCACGAGCGTCCGCTCCACCCAGCCCACCGTGCGGACCGTCGTGCTCGCCGAGAAGGACGACCCGCGCCGCGCCGCGCTGGCCCTCCAGGCCGGCGCCTCCGGCTGGGTCGCCAAGGACTGCTCGCTCCAGCGGCTGCTGGCGGTGATCCGCGGCGTGCTGCGCGACGAGACCCACCTGCCGCCGGCCCTGCTGACCGGGGTGCTGCGCGAGCTGACGGCCGCGCGCAAGCATCGCACCGAGAGCGAGCGGCTGGTGGAGTCCCTGACCCCGCGCGAGCGGGAGGTGCTGCGCTGCATGGTCGCGGGCCTCGGCCGCAAGGCCGTCGCCGAACGGCTCTTCCTCTCCCCGCACACCGTGCGCACGCACATGCAGAACGTGCTCGGCAAGCTCGGCGTGCACTCCACGCTGGCGGCCGTCGCGCTGGCGCGCCGGGCGGGCGTGGGCCCGGCCGATCTCGGCCCGAAGCTAGGGGATGTTGTCGAACGGGGCGGTCAGCTGGCGTAGCAGCGCGGCGAGCTCGGCCCGCTGCGCGCGGGACAGCTCCACGAGGATCGCCCGCTCCTGGTCCAGCAGCCCCGCGAGCGCCTGGTCGGCCCGGTCGCGCCCCTCGGGGGTGAGGCGCACGAGGACACCGCGGCGGTCGCTGGGGTCGGGCAGCCGCTCGACGAGGCCCTTCTTGGCGAGCCGGTCGATGCGGTTGGTCATGGTGCCGGAGGTGACGAGCGTCTGCGTGAGCAGCTGGCCGGGGGAGAGCTGATAGGGGGCGCCCGCGCGGCGCAGCGACGTCAGGACGTCGAACTCCCACGGCTCCAGCTCGTGCTCGGAGAACGCCAGCCGACGAGCGCGGTCGAGGTGCCGGGCCAGCCTGGACACACGGCTGAGCACCTCGAGCGGTTCCACGTCGAGGTCGGGGCGCTCGCGGCGCCATGCTGCGACCAGTCGATCGACCTCGTCCTCCATGGCGATCAGTGTAGGCGCTCTGTCGACGTGAAGTCTCTTGACGTCAAGAAATACTCGCCTTGACCATTGGGCATGACGGGGCCGGGACTCTGTTCCGCTTCGGTACGCCGTTCCAGCAAGGGGGCTTGTCCATGCATTCCGCACCAATCTGGGATCCACAGCAGTACCTGCGCCACTCCGATCACCGCACCCGCCCGTTCATCGACCTGCTCAACCGCATACCCGAGCTGCCCGCGACCGCGCACGGCAGGCCGGCCCGAATCGCCGACATCGGGTGCGGCCCCGGCAACGTCACCGCGCTCCTCGCCGACCGCTGGCCCGACGCCCACATCACCGGCTTCGACCTCTCACCCGAGATGCTGGAGCAGGCCAAACAGCGCTACGCCGGCACCACCCCCGGCGGCGGCTGGCTCGACTTCCGCCCGGCCGACGCCGCGCACTGGACGCCGGACGAACCGTACGACCTGATCGTCTCCAACGCGGCCCTCCAGTGGGTGCCCAACCACCCCGAATCCCTGCCCCTGTGGATCGACGGCCTCACCCCCGGCGGCACACTCGCCTTCCAGGTCCCGGGCAACTTCACCGCGCCCAGCCACGCCCTCCTCGGCGAGCTGTGCGAGTCCCCGCAATGGCGCGACCGCCTCGGGGACCACGGCCGCCGCTTCGTCCACATCCTCACCTCCGCCGACTACCTGGCCCGCCTCACCGACCTCGGCTGCCGGACCGAGGTCTGGGAGACCGTCTACTCCCAGCTCCTCCAGGGCGAGGACCCCGTCCTCGACTGGGTCAAGGGCACCGCCCTGCGCCCCGTCCTCACCGCCCTGGAAGGCGACGACGAGGCCATCGCCGAGTTCCTCGCCCAGTACCGCGACCTGCTGCGCAAGGCCTACCCGCCGGGCCCGCACGGCACGGTCTTCCCGTTCCGCCGGATCTTCGCCGTCGCCCGCAAGCCCGGGTGACGGGCCCGGGAGCAACACGGAGGGGGGGGGGGGGGGGGGGGGGGGGGGGGGGCAGGGGGGGGGGGGGGGGGGGGGTCCCCCCCCCCCCCCCCCGCCGTCGTCATGGGCGCGTATCACAGGCCGCCCCTGCGCGCCGGTGGCAGCGCCGCCGGGACGTGGACGGGGTGGTGCTGCCGCTGCCACATCCCCGTGTACGCCGTCGTGGTCGTGGTCGCGCTCATCGGGCGCTGCGCCCCCGCCACCGCGGCGAAGGACCGGAAGCCCAGGTCCTCCTCGCCGCTACGGTCACCCGGAAGCGTCCTGAACGTCCGCAGGTACTCGGAGTACAGCGCGTCGTAGATCGGCGTGGCCGAGGCGCCGGACGTACCGTCCTGCGACGGGCGCATCGCGGGGATCTGGTGGTACGGCTGGCGGGAGGACCCGTAGCGGGCGGACTCGTAGCGGGAGGGCTCGTATGCGTGCACGTAGGTGCCAACGACCTCGCCGCCCGTCGGATGCGGCCTCGCCGTGACGTGCCTCGCGGTCACGTGCCCGCCAGCGGCAGCGCGGCGGCCACCAGGCGTCCGTCGGCCGACGCCTTCTCCAGCGCGTCGCGCAGCAGGTCCTCGCGCGGCTGCTGGCCGATGGAGCCGACCGGCGCGGCGAAGACGAGGACCGTGTGCGACTTGTTCGCCGCGGCCCGCCAGCCCTCCGTGACCTGGAGCGGCTGGTGCGCCTGCCACCAGGCGACCGGGCCGCCCCCGGCCGTACCCGGCTGGAGGATGGCGTGCAGCTGGCCCATGGCGAGGAGCACCGACCAGCCGTGCAGCGGGCCCGGCTTCTGGTTGACGTCGGTGACCGGGAGGAAGCCGTGCTCCATCAGCAGCGGCAGGAACTCGTCGACGCCGGCGGTGGAGCCGGGGCGGGCGATGGGCGCGGTCGGTTCGACGACCAGCGCCGGGTGCAGCTCGCCGTCGATCAGGACGAGACCGCTGGTCACCCCGAGGACCGCCTGCTCGCCGGCGGGCGCGGGGGACTGGGCCGGTACGGAGACGGCGGGGGCGGCGGGCGCCGGGGCGCCGGTGATGGACCGGACGGCGCCCTGGAGCTGCTCCTCGGCGACCCTCACGACCTGGGAGGGGATGCAGGTGGCGTGAGCGAAGGCGAGGACGGCGGTCTCCTCGCCGACGAACAGTACGGTGCTGGTGCGTTCCTGCTCGGAGTCGCCCGAGGTGCGGCAGGAGGTGCAGTCGTAGCTGCCCGGGGCGTTCTCGCCGGCGAGCAGCCGGTCGGCTTCTTCGTCGCCGATCTCGGCGCGTACGTCCTCGCTGACGTCGAGCATGCGCGGCACGGGTGGCTCCTCGGAGTCGTGTGCGTTTCGAGGCCGGGCGGTTCCCGGCTCGTCTCATGAAGAGCTCAACGGGTGAACCGGGGCCGGGGTCACGCGCGCGGCGGCGCGGGTGCGGGGTGGGGCGGTGCCTAGCGTGGGCCGGTGCTGAAGAACCGTTTCTGGCCGTCGGTCGTGGTGCCGGCGGCGGTGCTGCTCATGCAGGGTGCCGGGGCGGGTGCAGGTGCCGCGGTGGCCGCCGGCCACCATCCGCCGCCGCCCAGGCCCGGGCCGGGGCCCGCGTCCCCGCTCGCCGACTGCGCCGCCGACCAGTGGCCCTGGGGGTGCGTCGCCGCGTGCGAGAGCGGCGGCCGCTGGCACCTCAACACCGGCAACGGCTACTACGGCGGGCTGCAGTTCAAGCAGTCCACGTGGGAGGCGTACGGCGGGCTGAAGTACGCCCAGCGCGCCGACCTGGCGAGCCGTCAGCAGCAGATCACGGTCGCGGAGGAGGTCCTCCGCGAGCAGGGCTGGGGCGCCTGGCCGACGTGTTCGAAGCGGTACGGACTGTCCGGACGCGCGCACGTGGTCCAGCCCGGGGACACGCTGTCCGCCGTCGCGCGGCGGTTCAAGGTGAAGGGCGGCTGGAAGGCCCTCCACAAGGCGAACCAGACCGTCATCGGGGCCGATCCGAACCGGATCCGCCCGGGGATGATGCTGTCCCTTCCGGAGTGAGCTCCGCCGCCTGACCGCTGAAGGCGAGCGCGCCGCGGCGCAGTTCGTGCACGAGCGTGCCCGGCGGCAGGCCGGGCGGAAGGCGCTGCTCGGCCACGACGACGGCGACGGTGCCCGCCAGCTCCGCCAGCAGCGTGTACGTGCGCGCCGCGACCGGCGGGGACAGGCCGAGGGCCGGCTCGTCGACGAGGACGACACGGGCGCCCGACAGCACCACGCGGGAGAGCGCGAGCATCCGCTGCTCGCCGCCCGAGAGCGTACCGGCGCGGCGGTCGAGCAGCGGGCGCAGCTCCGGGTACGCGTCGAGGGCCGGCGTGGCCGGGCTGTGAGGGGCGGCGAGCCCGAGATTCTCGGCGACGGTGAGGCCCGGGTACACGGCGCCCCGGTCCGGTACGAAGCACAGGCCACGGCGCGCACGGTCGTGGGCGCGCAGGCGGCTGACGTCGGCGCCGCGCCACAGGACGCGCCCGGCGGAGAGCGGCACCGCGCCGGCGAGGGCCCGCAGCACCGTCGTACGGCCGGAGCCGTTGCGGCCGAGGAGCACGGTGAGGGCGGCGGCGGGGACGGGCAGGTCGATGCCGTGCAGGGCCTCCAGGGGGCCGTAGCGCACGCGGGCGGCGCGGAGTCGCATCTCGATGCTCATGACACGATCCGCCCCGCCTCCATGACGTGGACCGCGTCCGCGATGTCCGCGACCAGGTCGAGGTCGTGTTCGACGACGAGGACCGCCATGCCGTCGGCGGCCAGCGCCTTGAGTACGCGGGCGAGTGCGGCGGTCTCGGCGGCGTCGAGCCCCGCGGCGGGTTCGTCCAGCAGCAGCGTGTGCGGCCGCCCCGCGAGGGCGCGGGCCACCTCGACGCGGCGCAGGGTGCCGGTCGCCAGCCCGGCGGCGGGCACGTGCCGTAGGGCGGTGAGGCCCAGCAGGCGCAGGATCTGCTCGACGTGGCGCGGGTCGCGGACGCGGCCGTGTTCCGCGCCGACGCGGACGTTCTCCTCGACGGTGAGCGACGCGAAGACCGCGAGCTCCTGGAACGTCCGGGCGATGCCCAGGCGGGTACGGGCGTGGGCGGGGCGCGCGGTGATGTCGACGCCGTCGAGGGTGACGCGGCCGGAACCGGCGCGCGCGGTGCCGGCGAGGCAGTGGAAGAGGGTGCTCTTGCCCGCGCCGTTGGGCCCGACGAGGACGGTGAGGCGGCCGGGCGGGAGGCGGAGGGTGACGTGGTCGAGGGCGCTGACGCCTCCGGCGTAGTGGAGGGTGAGGTGGTGGGCCGCGAGGCCGCGGGCGCTCTCGGGCACGGGGCGCTGCTCGCCGTGGCCCCGTACGGACCGGTGGAGGCGCGCCCGGCCCCCGGCCGGGCCACGGGTCGCCACCCGCACCGCCCATGCGGGCCGGCGCTTCGGGTGCGGGTCCCCTGCCGGGGGTTGCCCGCCGTCGGCGACTGCGGGGCCGCTGCGGGGCCCGGTCGGGGGCGCGTGGCCGCCGTCGGTGGGTGCGCGAGGGGTGTCGGCGGGGCGGTGGCCCGCGTGGGCCCGTGCCGGGGCCCGGGGGCCGCCCTGGGGCCCGGCCGCGGATGGGTGGCGGCCGTCGGTGAGCGCGCGAGGGGAGTCGGCGGGGCGGTGGCCCGCGTGGGCCCCTGCCGGGGCCCGGGGGACGCCCTCGGGTGGTGCCTGGCGGCGAGGGGCGGACGGCAGCAGCGACATCAGCGGCGGGACGCGGGACGTCAGGGCGGCCAGGAGGCCGATCAGGGCCGCCGCCGCGCCGCCCCGGGCACCCGCGTCGAGGCCCACCAGGAGGGCCGCGGCGGCCAGCGGGGAGAGGAGGCTGTCCGCGCCCAGGACCAGGACCGCCGCGAACCAGAGCAGGCCCCGTACCGGGTCGTACGCCGCCGGGTCGAAGGCCCGCAGGCCCATGGCCAGCAGCCCGCCGCCCAGGGCCGCGAGGGCCGCGCCCGCCATGAAGGCGAGCACCTTCAGGGCGGGGACCGGGACGCCCGCGGCCGACGCGCCCGCCTCGTGGTCGCGCAGCGCCGCCAGCGCCCTGCCCGTACGGCCCCGGCGCATGGCGGCCACCAGGAGCAGGGCGGACGCCAGGAGCACCAGCTCCAGGGCGTAGTAGGCGCGGTCCGACGCGAAGCCCGCCGGGCGCGCCGGGGCCAGGCCCGCCGTCGCGTACGGCTGCGCGAAGACGAAGCGGCTCACCGCGACGCCGACCGCCAGCGTCGCCAGCGCCAGGGCGAGCCCGCGGCGGCGGATCGCCGGCCACCCCGTCAGCAGGCCCAGCGGGGCGACCAGTACGACGGCCACCACCAGGGCGGTGAGCTCCGGCAGCCGGGGCAGGCCGGGGAAGCGGCCCGCCGCCAGCAGCGCCGTGAACAGCGCGCCCAGGCCCGCGTACGCCGCCTGGCCCAGCGAGATCTGGCCGCCCCGGCCGGTGACGACCACCAGGGACAGCAGGATCACGGCGAGCGCCGGAACCTGGATCGCCGTGTGCAGGTCCGTGCCCGCGAAGCCGAGCGGCAGCAGGAACAGCACGCCCGCCACCCCCCACACCCCCGGTGGCACCCGGGCCCCCGCCGTCGAGGCGCGCGGCAGGGCGTCGCGCGCCCCCACGCCCGGCAGGACCAGCGCGGCGACCAGCAGGGCGACGACGAAGAGGTTCGCGGCGACGGCCTGGACCAGCGGACCGGACCAGCCCGCGGGGTGGAAGCGGGTCAGCTGCGCCTGCCCCACACCGATGGCCAGCGCCGTCACCACCGCCACCGGCAGGCTCCGCATCCGGGCCACCACCGCCACCGCGATCACCTCGACGACCAGCAGCGGCAGCCCGTACGGGTCGAGCCGTACGTACGGCGCGAGCAGCACCCCCGTCAGACCCGCCGTGAACGACCCGAACGCCCAGCCCACCGCCGACATCCGGTCCGCGTCGATGCCGCCCAGCGCCGCCAGCTCCCGGTTGTCGACCACCGCCCGCAGCTCCCGCCCCAGCCGCGTCCAGCGGGTGGCCGCCCCCACCGCGACCGCCAGCAGGACGGCCGCCCCGAGGTGCAGCCACGGGTGGTCGCCGAGCAGCACCGGCGCGTCGTCCCGCGCCCCGCCGCCCCACAGCAGCGCCGCCGCGCCGACGAGCAGCACGAACACGCCGATCGAGGCCACCAGCGTCGTCGCCGGGTCCGAGCCGAGCACCGCCGCCGGGCGGAACACCACCCGGTCCAGCACCAGCCCGATACCGGGCCCGACCAGCAGCAGCGTCACGCACGCGGCGAGCGGCAGCGGCCAGCCCCACTCGACCACCAGCTGCCGCAGCACGTACGCGCAGACCATGGCGACCGCGCCGTGCGCGAGGTTCAGCACGCCCGTCGCCCGGTACGTGACGAGCAGGCCGATGCCGGTCAGGGCCGCCGCGCCGCCGACCGCGAGACCGGCGAGGAAGAGTTCGTACGTCAGCGAGGACACGGGTCAGCTCTCGGGATCGCACACCGGACAGGGGTCCAGCCGGGCGTCCCCGACGGGGACCGCGTCCGCCCGGCCGGCGACCAGGGGGCAGTCCGGGCGGTGGGCCAGCGTCCCGCCCGGGACCCGCAGCGGCGGAGCGTCCGACGAGGGCCGGTCGTCCGTGACCGAGGGCTCCTCCGGGCCGGGGCCCGCTTCCGGTGTGCCGTACCGCGCCCCGGGCCCGCTCGGCGGCACCGTGCCCAGCAGCACCGCGCCCGCCACGATCAGCGCCGCCCCCGGCACGGTGCACGACGCCAGGTAGGGGATCTGCCGTTCCGCGAACCGCTCGCCCGACACCCCGTACCAGCCCACCACGCACAGCACCGCGCCCACGGCGACGGCCACGGCCCCGCCCCACCACAGCAGTCGCGATGTCGGCATCACGGGCCTCCGCTGGCGAGAGAGGGCGATTCCTTGCACTATGCCCAAGAAGGACAAAAAAGGCACAGACCCCGGAAACCGGCGGTGAGCCATATGGTCCACACCACGCGTACGAGTCTTCGCAAGCACCCCCGCACGGCGGCCCTGGCGGCCGCCGCGGTCCTGATCCTGGTACCGACCACCGCGGCCTGCGGCGACGGCAACGGCAACGGCGAAGCGGGGAGGTCCCCGACCCCCACCGCGACGGCGGCCTCGCCGACCGGCGACCAGCCCGCGGACCCGACCGCGGCCCGGCAGCAGATCGAGAAGAACTGGGCGGCCTTCTTCAACCCGAAGACGCCGCTCGACGAGAAGGTCAAGCTGCTGGAGAACGGCGACCGGATGCGGCCCGTCCTCCAGGCCTTCGCGGCCAACCCGCAGGCCGCGCAGACGTCCGCCAGCGTCGACGACGTCGCCTTCACCTCGGCGACCCAGGCCGACGTCACCTACGACCTGATGGTCGGCGGCACCCCGGCGCTGTCCAACTCCAAGGGCACCGCCGTGCACCAGCAGGACACCTGGAAGGTGTCCGTGAAGACGCTGTGCGCGCTGGTCAAGCTCAGCCCCGATGCGACAGCCGTGCCGGGCTGCTGAATCCCTGCTGCCGGCGGTGCTCCTGCTGTTCGCCCTGCTGCTGAGCGCCGCCTGCGGCAGCCGCCTGCCGGAGAGCGACTTCACCGCCCGGCGCCCCGCGCCGACGGCCGGCGGCCCCCCGATCCGCATCGGCATCATCACCAGCGCCACCAGCCCCGTCGGCGGCGCCGCGTTCACCGGGCCCCGCGACGGCGCCCAGGCGTACTTCGCCGCCCTCAACGCGCGCGGCGGCCTCGACGGCCGCCGCGTCGAGGTGCTCACCTGTGACGACGGCGGCAGCGGCGTCGGCAACAACGAGTGCGTCCACGAACTCGTCGACGAGGCGAAGGTCTTCGCCCTCGTCGCCACCACCGCCTTCGACTACGCCGGCGCCCCGCGCGTCGCCGCCGCCGGCGTCCCCGACATCGGCGGCCAGCCCATCGGCCCGGCGTACGACACGTATCCGCACCTGTACGGCATCTACGGCAGCTCCGCGCCGCGCACCGGCGAACCCGGCTGGGGCGGCGTCCTGTACGGCGGCACCGAGGTCTACCGCTGGTTCAAGCGCGAGCTCGGCGCCCGGACCGCGGCCGTCGTCGCGTACAACCAGGCGGACTCCGCCCGGTACGCGGCCTACGTGGAGCGGGGCCTGCGGACCGAGGGGTACCGGGTCGTCGGCGCGCAGGTCGACTTCGCACTGCCCAACTACCGGGCCGTCGCCGCCGACCTGCGCGAACAGGGCGTCGACGTCGTCTTCGACGCCCTGGACACGCACGGCAACGCGCAGCTGTGCGAGGCGATGGACGCCGTCGGCGTACGCGTCACCGCCAAGGTCACCAACGTCCAGAACTGGAACGAGGGCGTGCCGCGCGACTTCAAGGACGCCCCGCGCTGCCGCAACGCCCTGTGGGCGACGGGCGCCAGCCGCAACCACGACGAGACGTCCCACCCGGCGGTACGGGAGTTCCGCGACGCCATGGGGGACCGGCCGCTCTCCCAGTGGGCGCTGGAGGGGTGGGCCGCCGCCATGTGGTTCACGGACGCGGCCCGCTCGTGCGCCGGGGCGGACCTCACGCGGGCGTGCGTCGAGCGGTTCCTCAACCGGCCCGAGGGGTACACCGCCCGCGGGCTGCTCCTGCCCGCCGTCTTCCGGCGGCTCCCCGAGCCGCCGAAGACCAGCCGCACCTGCCTGTCCGTCGCCCGCTGGCAGGACGGCCGCGGCTGGGTCACCCAGGGCGGTGACATGGAGCGCAACTGCGCCACCGTCCCCCAGCTCGGCTACCGGCCCTGAACCCACGCCCTGACCCTGAACCCGCGCCCCGGCCCGGGCCCGCAAACCGGGGCAGCCGACCCGCGTCCTGAACCCGCGTGCCGGAAACCGCGTCCTCAATCCCAAGTACAGTCCATGCCTGACGACCATCCGAAACTGCTGGACCTGGGGGACGCGGCGACGCGATGCACATCTCATTCCTGCTCCACAACGCGTACGGGATCGGCGGCACGATCCGCACGACGTTCAACCTCGCCGCGGCCCTGGCCGAGCGGCACGACGTCGAGATCGTGTCCGTCTTCCGCCACCGCGAGGAGCCGACGCTGGACGCCCCCGCCGGCGTGACCATGAAGCACCTGGTCGACCTGCGCAAGAAGAGCCCCACGTACGACGGCGACCACCCCGACTACCGGCGGCCCGCCACGGTCTTCCCGCGCGGCGACGGCCGCTGGAAGCAGTACAGCCGCCTCACCGACGCCCGCATCGGCGCCCATCTGAGGAGCCTGGAGGCCGACGTCGTCGTCGGTACCCGCCCCGGCCTCAACGTGCACATCGCCCGCCAGGCCCGCCGCGGCCCCGTCCGCGTCGGCCAGGAGCACCTCACCCTCGACAGCCACGGCTACCGGCTGCGCCGCGAGATCGGCCACCGCTACGCCCTGCTCGACGCCGTCACCACCGTCACCGAGGCCGACGCCCGCTCCTACCGCGCCAAGCTGAAGCTGCCCGGCGTACGCATCGACGCCGTCCCCAACAGCGTCCCGGCGCCGTCCGTCGAACCCTCCGACACCACCGCCAAGTGGGTCGTCGCCGCCGGCCGCCTCACCCGGGTCAAGCGGTACGACGTGCTGATCGAGGCGTTCGCCAAGGTGGCCGCCGCCCGCCCCGACTGGCGGCTGCGGATCTACGGCTCCGGCGACGCGACCGGCAACGAGAAGAACGCGCTGCGCGCCCTCATCGAGGAGCGCGGCCTGCACAACCACGTCTACCTGATGGGCCCGGCGAACCCGCTGGAGCCCGAGTGGGTCAAGGGCTCCATCGCGGCCGTCACCTCCCGCCTCGAAGCCTTCGGCATGACCATCGTCGAGGCCATGCGCTGCGGCCTGCCGGTGGTCTCCACCGACTGCCCGCACGGCCCCGGCGAGATCATCGAGGACGGCGTCGACGGACGGCTCGTGCCCGTCGGGGACGTGGACGCCATCGCCGGCGCGCTGCTCGCCCTGATCCAGGACGACGAGCTGCGTCGCCGCACCGGTGAGGCCGCGCTGGCGGCCTCCCGGCGCTTCGACCCGGCCGCCATCGCCGAGCGCCACGAGGCGATCTTCGCCGAGCTGGTCGCCCGGGGCACCAACGGCCGCTCCCGCAGCCGGGTGCGCGACCTGCTGCACCGCACCCGCGGCGCGGTCCTCGACGCCGCGTTCACCGTGCGCTACAAGGCCGCCGACGTGCTCCGGAAGGGAAAGTCCGCATGACCGACACCACGACCCCGGCCCCCGCGCCCGGCGAGCCGCCGCGCGCGGACTGCGTCGCGGACGCCGCCGGCGGCATCACCTTCGACATCGCGGTCGTCGACACCGCCGAGCCGGTCCTCCACCTGCGCCGGCGCGGGCGCGCCGGCGGCCCGGCCGACGAGGCCCGGCTGCCGCTCACCCCGGCGAGCGCGGGCCATCTGCGGGCCGTGCTGCCCAGCACCATGGAGCTCCCCGAGGGCCGCTGGGACGTGTACCTGGGCGAGCGGCCGGTGGAACCCGGCATGCGGGACCTGCGCGCGCTCGTCGACCGCGTCCCCGACGAGGGGGGCCCGGTCGCGGTCCGCATCCCGCACCCGACGGCCGACGGGCGGCTCGCCGTGCGGAGCTGGGTGCGCGGCCCGCACGCCGAGGCAGGCGACCTCTCCTTCGGCGAGGCCGCCTGCACGGTCGAGGGCACGCTGTACGGCGCCGACCTCGGCCCCGGCGCGGTCGCCGAGGCGCGGCTGGGGGAGCGGGTGCACCGGGTGCCGGCCGCCGGCGAGAAGGGCGCCTTCGCCTTCACCCTGCCCTACGCGCCGCTCGCCGAGGAGCCCCCGGTCGAGGGGCAGCTGCTGTGGGAGCTGTGGCTGCGCCCCGACGCGGACGCCGAGGCGGTGCGCGTCTCGCGGATCCTCGACGACGTCTGGGACCGCAAGAGCGTCTTCGTCTACCCCGCGCACCGGGGCGAGGGCTTCCGGGCGGCACCCTGCTACACGAGCGACAACACCCTGTGCGTGCGCGTGACGGCGTGACGCGCGAAGGCGCCTATTTCCATGCCGCGGCGATTTCCGGGTGATATGCCGAAAGGGAAATCGGAGGCTTCTGGAATTCGGCTCCGCGGCCTGGCGAGACGGTGTGCGTCATCCGGAACAATCCGGCAGGAACGGCATCCTGGGGGGTGAAGAATTCCCCCCAAACATGTGTCGTGGTTCTGTGACAGAAGCGTGACCGGTGGGGGACATGTGTCTGGTGGGGCCGGGCGGCCCCGCTTCCGTCACTGTGCGGCGCCGCCTACGGTGAAGGGCATGGCACCGATTCCGACCCCTCCCGCACAGCCCGACGACACCCCCGAGTCCTACGTGGGCCTCGACGAGCGCGACGCCGAGCAGGTGGCCCGCTCCCGTGGCTGGACCACGGTGCGCTCGCTGCCGCCCGGCGCGATCATCACCATGGAGTTCCTCGCGGGCCGGATCAACTTCGAGGTGGACGACCACACGGTCACCCGCTGCTGGGTGGGCTGACGCCCCGTCCGCGCATACGGCGAAGGCCCCGGCCGCATCAGCAGCCGGGGCCTTCGCCGTACACGTCACGCGGGTCAGCCGCCCGTCAGGCGCCCGTCGTGCGGCCGCGCGTGCGGTGGCCTGCGGCTGCCGGCCGGCGTGACCGGCGTCCGCTCCGAGCGCACCACCGCGTGCGGCCGCGGCTGGGCCAGCGTGGCCCGCACGCTCGCCGCCCGGCCGCCGGCCGAGGCTCCCGCCGCAGGGCCGGCCCCCGCACCCACCGGCTCCGCGCCCGCACCCGCGCCCACGGGCTCCGGCTCCGCGACCGGCTCCTCGTCGACCGGTGCGGCCACCGTGCCCGCGCCCGCGCGCTGCGGGAACATCGCGGGCCGCGGCCCGCCCGCCGCCACCGGCACCGACGGCACCCGGCGCCGCCGGGCCCGCAGGGACGCGCGCAGCCGGTCGCGCGCCCCGAGGATCAGCGCCTCGGCGCGGGCGATCAGCGGCTCGCACCACGGCAGCGCCAGCAGGATCAGCAGACCGGCGGCCCAGCCCAGCAGCACATCGCTCAGCCAGTGCGTACCGAGGTAGACGGTGGTCAGGCCGACGCCGAGGGCGACCACGGCCGACAGCGCCGACAGATGGCGCCGGGCCCGCGGCGTGGTGGCCAGGTAGGAGAGGATTCCCCAGGTCACGACCGCGTTGGCGGTGTGTCCGGAAGGGAATATATCGCCGCCCGCGAACAGCTCGGCCGAGCCGATCTGCGTCGCGTAATGGGGCCCGAGCCTGCCCAGACCGATCTTGACCGCGCCGACCGTGACGTTCAGCAGCAGCAGCGCGGCGCCCAGCACCAGCAGCGGCCGCAGCGTGTGCTGGCGCCAGGAGCGCCAGCCCAGCCAGGCCGCCACCATCACCGCGGTCGGGCCGCGCTGGCCGAGCACCACGAAGTAGTCGAGCGTCGCGTGCACCTCCGGCCACTGCTGATACGGCCGGAACAGCATGACCTTCCAGTCGAGGGTCACGAGCCACGACGAGACGAGCACGGCCACCACGATCGCGAGATAGAACGCCGCCGTCCCGCCGAAGAGGGCGAGACGGGTGCGGCTCATCCGCGGGATCTCAATCTTCGGCGGTTCCGGCTCCCGGTCCAGCCGGGCGAAGATGTCGGTACGCACCCAATCGACGTTACAGCGAGTGAGGGGCCGTTCAGGCCGATCCGGTCTCTTCGTGATGACGATGTGATGTGGAGTGTGTCTCAGCCACCTGCTTATTCCATGCTTATCCATAAAGCGTGCAGGTCGTGTGTCGTATTTACGCCCGAGGCCCCCGCGGGAACGGCGATCAGCGGGCGCGGAAAAGCGTGCGGAGTACGGTCGCCCGGAATTCACCCCGGCGCGCCGCGCGTCCCGAGTGGCGTACGCCACACGCCCGCGCGCGCCCCGGTGAGAGGTGGACCACGCGCCACCCGCCCCGACTCGCGTACGCTGACGGCTCACTCGCCCGTCGATGCCGGGCCGTCCGGGGGCGTCCCTCCCCCCGGCCAGTGCCCACCGAGCGCGAGGGATTCATCTGTGGGAGGTACGTACATGCTCGGGACGACCACGGCCTCGGCACGACTCCGTGCCGCCGGCGGCGGTGCCAACCGCTGGGTCGTCCTGTTCGTCCTCTGCGTCAGCCTGCTGCTCGTCGCGCTCGACGCGACCGTGCTGCACGTCGCCGTGCCCGCCGTCACCGAGGACCTGCGCCCCAGCTCCACCGCGCTGCTGTGGATGGTGGACGCCTATCCGCTGGTGTGCGCCTCGCTGCTGATCCTCTTCGGCACGCTCGGTGACCGGCTCGGGCGGCGCAGGGTCCTGCTGGCCGGTTACGGACTGTTCGGCGTGGCCTCGGCGGTCGCGGCGTTCGCCGAGACACCGCACGTGCTGATCGCCGCGCGCGCCCTGCTGGGCATCGGCGGCGCCATGATCATGCCGGCGACGCTGTCGATCCTCCGCGCGGTCTTCCCCGACCGGCGCGAGCGCGCCACCGCGATCGGCATCTGGACCGCCGTCGCCGCCGTCGGCGCGGCGACCGGTCCGGTGCTCGGCGGCTTCCTGCTGGAGCACTTCTGGTGGGGCTCGGTCTTCCTGATCAACATCCCGCTGATGGCGGTGATCCTGCCCGCCGGCCGCTGGCTCCTGCCCGAGTCCAAGGGCAGCGGCGACGGCCCCTGGGACGTCCTCGGCGCGCTCATGGCCGCGGCCGGGATCATGGGCGTGGTCCTCGGCGTCAAGCGGCTCGGCGCCGGTGACGACTCGCCGCTGAGCCCGGGGACGGTCGGGCCGCTGCTCGTGGGCGCCGCGCTGCTGGTGCTGTTCGTACGGCGGCAGCGGCGCCGGCCGCACCCGCTGATCGACATGCGGATGTTCTCGCGCGCCGCCTTCACCACGTCCGTCGGCTGCATCGTGCTGGCCATGCTCGCGCTGGTCGGCCTGGAGCTGATCGCCGTCCAGTACCTCCAGCTGGTGCTGGAGCTCAGCCCGGTCGAGACCGGGCTGCGGCTGCTGCCGCTGACCTTCGCCGCGATGGCCGCCGGGGCCACCGGCTCGTACACGCTGCGCCGCGTCGGGCCGCGCCGGATGGTCGGCTGGGGCTTCGTCCTCACGGCCGGCGCCGTGCTGCTGCTGGTGCTCATGGGGCACCAGGACCGCCCGCTGCTGCTCACGGCCGGCTTCGTGCTGCTCGGCTTCGGCCTGCAGACCACGCTCTTCGGCGCGTACGAGTCGATGCTCAGCGAGGCGCCGGCGCACAGCGCGGGCGGCGCGGCGGCCATCGGCGAGACCTCCTACCAGCTCGGCGCCGGCATGGGCATCGCGCTCCTCGGCAGCGTCATGAACGCCGCGTACGCGCCCGGCCTGGCGCGGGTCCCGGGCGTGCCCGAGGCCGCCGGCGCCGCGGCGGCCAACTCGCTGGGCGAGGCGTACCAGGTGGCCGCCCAGCTCGGCGGCGCGGGGGGCGAGGCCCTGCGCACCGCCGCCCGGCACTCCTTCGTGCACGGCCTGCACGTCACGCTCGTCGTCAGCGCGGGACTGCTGCTCGCGGGCGCCGCGATGGCGCTGCGCCTGCCGCGCGTCATGGAGTCGCAGGCGGACCTCGACGCCCGCCTCGGCGGTGCGCCCGAGCCCGCGCCCGAGCCGGAGGGCCGTCCGGACACCGTGCCCGGCGCGCGCCCGGCGCCGTCGCAGGAGTGCGAGCTGCTGCACGTGCCCGCGCGGCGCGAGCCCGCGGAGCCGGCCAGGTCCGGGCGTACGGCACACTGAGCCCGCGCCGGGACGGCCGGGGCTGGACGCCGCCGCTCACCGCGTCGTAACGTCGGCGCCGAGCCGTACCTAACGGCGTTAGTTTTAGTGGCCGGCCCTCCGGAGGTCCCGTCGTGTCCGCACCCGCGAAGCTCCCGCCCTTCGACCCCAGCGACCCCCTCGGCATCGACGACCTCCTCGAACCCGAGGACCTCGCCATCCGCGACACCGTCCGCGGCTGGGCCGCCGACCGGGTGCTGCCGCACATCGCGGAGTGGTACGAGAAGGGCGAGCTGCCCGGCATCCGTGAGCTGGCCCGTGAACTCGGCTCCCTCGGCGCGCTCGGCATGTCGCTGGAGGGGTACGGCTGCGCGGGCGCGAGCGCCGTCCAGTACGGACTGGCCTGCCTGGAGCTGGAGGCCGCCGACTCCGGCATCCGCTCCCTGGTCTCGGTCCAGGGCTCCCTCGCCATGTACGCCATCCACCGCTTCGGCTCCGAGGATCAGAAGCAGCGCTGGCTGCCGTCGATGGCGGCGGGCGAGACGATCGGCTGCTTCGGCCTGACCGAGCCCGACCACGGCTCCGACCCGGCCGCGATGCGGACGTACGCCAAGAAGGACGGCGGCGACTGGGTCCTCAACGGCCGCAAGATGTGGATCACCAACGGCTCGGTCGCCGGGGTCGCGGTCGTCTGGGCGCAGACCGACGACGGCATCCGCGGCTTCGCCGTCCCGACGGACACCCCCGGCTTCTCGGCGCCGGAGATCACCCACAAGTGGTCGCTGCGCGCGAGCGTCACCAGCGAGCTGGTCATGGACGACGTACGGCTCCCGGCCGACGCGGTGCTGCCGGGCGTCACCGGGCTGAAGGGGCCGCTCAGCTGTCTGAGCCACGCCCGTTACGGCATCGTGTGGGGCGCCATGGGCGCCGCGCGCTCGTCGTTCGAGGCGGCGCTGGAGTACGCGAAGACCCGCGAGCAGTTCGGCAAGCCCATCGGCGGCTTCCAGCTCACGCAGGCCAAGCTCGCCGACATGGCCGTGGAGCTCCACAAGGGGGTCCTGCTCGCCCACCACCTCGGGCGCCGGCTGGACGCCGGGAAGCTCCGCCCCGAGCAGGTCAGCTTCGGCAAGCTGAACAACGTGCGGGAGGCGATCGAGATCTGCCGCACCTCGCGCACCATCCTGGGCGCCAACGGGATCTCGCTCGAATACCCCGTCATGCGGCACGCCACCAACCTGGAATCGGTGCTCACCTACGAGGGCACCGTGGAGATGCACCAGCTGGTGCTGGGCAAGGCGCTCACCGGACTCGACGCCTTCCGGTAAGCGGGCCTTGCCCTAGCTCTGGTTGAAGAAGCCGTCCTCGGTGCGCGACCCGGCCTCGCCGTTGACGATCTCCGTGTTCGCGGGCGTCAGCAGGAAGACCCGGGTCGCCACGCGCTCGATCGAGCCGCGCAGCCCGAAGGTCAGGCCGGCCGCGAAGTCGACCACGCGCTTGGCGTCGGCGGGCTCCATGGTGGTGAGGTTCATGATGACCGGCACGCCGTCGCGGAAGAGCTCGCCGATCGCCCGGGCGTCCCGGAAGCCGTCCGGGGACACCGTGGCGATCCTGCGGCCCTCCTCCTGCGCGGTCTCGGAGGCGACCCGCACCCGCGGGTCGGTCACCCAGGCGTCGCCGTCGCGGTCGCTCCCGGCGTACTCGTCGTCGTAGTAACGCTCGTCGTTGTCCTCGACGAGACCGAGCCATGCACTCGCCTTGCGCACCGATCCCATGGACGCCTCCTTTCGTCGCGGTCACTTGTGGTTCCGCTATCCCTATCGTCGACCATCATGCGGATCGCGCGCCAAGTGGATAGTCGCCGCGCAGGCGATTCGTGACGGTACTGGTGCAGAGGATGTGGCGATTCGTCAAGATTCTGCGGGCATACGGCCCCTGAAGGAGGGCTTCCGCAACTCATATATGACATTCGGGCCGGATGGGTGAGCGAGCGGACGTACGGGTGAACGGATCAGGCCGATACGATGCCCGCCGCACAGTCGCACAACACACGGGGGAGCGGGAAAAGCACGTGTTCGGAATCGTCAGGCCCTGCACGCACAGGCTCACCGACGGGCTCAAGACGGAGTGGATGGCCCATCTCTGCGGCCTCTGCCTGGCCCTGAGGGCGGATCACGGGCAGTTCGCCCGGGTCGCCACCAACTACGACGGCCTCATCATCTCCGTCCTGACGGAGGCTCAGGCCGAGCGCGACCCGGCCGCACGCCGCACCGCAGGGCCCTGCCCGCTGCGCGCGATGCGCACCGCCCCGGTCGCGCGCGGCGAGGGTGCGCGGCTGGCCGCCGCCGTCTCGCTGGTGCTGGCCTCGGCGAAGGTGCGGGACCATGTCGCCGACCGGGACGGGCTGCTGGCCCGCCGCCCGATGGCCGCCGCCGCGCGGCGCGTCGCCCGGGGCTGGGACCGGGCCGGCGCGCGGGCCGGCCGCGAGCTCGGCTTCGACACGGCGGTCCTGGTCGACGCGGTGGACCGGCAGACCGGCATCGAGGCGCTGGCGGGCCCCGGTACGCCGCTGCTCGCGATCACCGAGCCCACGGAGACCGCCACCGCCGCGGCCTTCGCGCACACCGCCGTCCTCGCGGGCAGGCCGTCGAACGCCGAGCCGCTGGCCGAGGCGGGCCGGCTCTTCGGACGCCTCGCGCACCTCCTCGACGCCGTCGAGGACCGCGAGGCCGACGCCGCCTCCGGCGCCTGGAACCCCCTCACCGCCACCGGCACGCCGCTCCCCGAGGCACGGCGCCTCGCGGACGACGCGCTGCACGGGATACGGCTGGCCCTGCGGGACGCGGAGTTCGCGGACGACAAGCTGCTGCACGTGCTGCTCGCCCACGAGCTGCGCCGGTCGGTGGACCGGGCGTTCGGGACGGCGACCTGCTCGCACCAGGGGCACGGCGCGCCCAACCCGTACGGCCAGCCCAACCCGTACGGCGGCCAGCCCGGAGGCCCCTACCAGGCCGGCCCGTACCAGAGCGGGCCCTACCAGGCCGGTCCGCACCAGGGCGGTGGCCAGGGACCGTACGGCGGTGGGTACCCCGGTGGCCCCGGCGGCGGCATGCCGCCCGGCTTCGGCGGCGGGCCCGGCGGCGGGGAGCCCTCCCGGCCCAAGCCGCCCCGCGGCTTCCTGGCCGGGTGCGCGGCCTTCACCTGGCTCTTCTGCACCTGCCAGATCTGCTGCGCCAAGGAGTACGAGGGCCCCTGGTCGCGCAAGAAGCGCGAGGGATGCTGCCGCGACTGCGACTGCAACGTCGGAAGCTGCGACTGCTGCTGCCCCTGCGACGGCTGCTGACGCCCGTACCCGGGGGCGCATGAGCCGGGACGCACCGCAGGGCGGCGGGAGCAGCGGGGGCGGCGGGGGCGCCGCGACGGGCGGCGCCGGCACGACCAGCGCGTCGCCCCCGTCGCGGTGCCGACCTCCCGGAAGGTCGAATTCCGGCCGCCCGGGTGCCTGGCGTGACGCGGGCGTCCGCCCCCTGAACGCCGACGGCCGCGAGTGGGCCGGCCCTGGCCGGGGAGCTCGCCTTCGAGCCCGGCGGTGCCGCGCACGCGCCGCGCGTCGCGGTCGAGGAAGGCGGCTCGTCGCGGGCGTCTTCGCCGACGCCACCAGTGGCCGGGACGCGTACCGCTTCCCGCGCCCGCCCGCGCCCGACGGCAGCGTTCCGGTCGACCGCGACCGCGCGCCGCTGCCGCCGCGCGCCTTCGCCGGAGCACGTCATCCGCTCCTTCCCGTAACCTGCCGCACTGATCGGGTACGGCCGAAAGACACCCTTGCGCGGGGTAGTTGATCCCGCGAATACTCCCGGAGCAGCGCTTGTCAGGGGCACGACGTGTTCGCAATCCGAACGCGTAAGAAACCCTGGCTGCGCCTCACGGGCCCGACACCCCACGGCGGGCCCCCGATTCCCTCGGAGGAACGTAAGTGAGGATCAAGCGCACCACCCCCCGCGACGGCATAGCCAGACGCACCCGTCTGCTCGCCGTCTCCGTCGGTCTGGTCTCCGCCGCCGCCCTCGCGGTCCCCGCCGCGAACGCGGACTCTCCCCGGACCTACAGCGCGTCCGACCTGTCCGCTGCAGGCTCCGCCGTGCTGGAAGCCGACGTACCGGGCACCGCCTGGCACGTCGACGGCAAGACCAACACCCTGGTCGTCACCGCCGACTCGACCGTCTCCCAGGACGAGATCGCGAAGATCAAGCGCGAAGCCGGCGCCAACGCCGGTGCCCTGCGCATCGAGCGCACCCCGGGCAAGTTCACCAAGCTCATCTCCGGCGGCGACGCCATCTACTCCAGCAACTCGCGCTGCTCCCTCGGATTCAACGTCCGCGACAGCGCGGGCGCGTACTACTTCCTCACCGCCGGGCACTGCACCGACGGCGTGGGCACCTGGTACGCCAACTCCGGCCGCACCACGGTGCTCGGGTCCACGTCCGGGTCCAGCTTCCCGAACAACGACTACGGGATCGTCCGCTACACCAACAGCTCCATCACCAAGTCCGGCACCGTCGGCAGCGTGGACATCACCAGCGCCGCCAACGCCACCGTCGGCATGTCCGTCACGCGCCGCGGGTCCACCACCGGCACCCACAGCGGCTCCGTCACCGGCCTGAACGCCACGGTCAACTACGGCGGCGGCGACGTGGTCTACGGCATGATCCGGACGAACGTGTGCGCCGAGCCCGGCGACAGCGGCGGCCCGCTCTACTCCGGCAGCCGCGCCATCGGCCTCACCTCCGGCGGCAGCGGCAACTGCTCCTCCGGTGGGACGACCTTCTTCCAGCCGGTCACCGAGGCGCTGAGCGCGTACGGGGTCAGCGTCTACTGACCTGCAGGCCGAACCACCCTTCCGTGTGAGCTCGGTGAGTCCCCCGGCCGGAATCCGGCCGGGGGACTCGACGCACTGCCCGTGGTCGTCCACATTCGAGGGGATGTGAGAACGGTCGGGCACAGGGGAGCGGGGGCGGATGAAGCGCATCGGAGTGACCGGCCACAGGGACATCCCCGACGAGCTCCACGCCCATGTCCGCGCCGCGATGCGGGCCGCGTTCCTGGGGCACGACGGCGCCCTGGAGGCGCTCTCCAGCCTCGCCACCGGGGCGGACCAGCTCTTCGCGGACATCGCGCTGGCCTGCGGGGCCGAGCTGGTCGCCGTCATCCCCAGCGGGGACTACGAGGACGGCTTCGCGGACGACGCCGAACTGGCCCGCTACCGGGGCCTGAGGAAGCGCGCCACCCGGGAGGTCCGGATGGCGTTCCCGCACTCCACCGACGAGGCGTACTACGCGGCCGGCACGTACATCGCCGACCACTGCGACCGGCTGCTCGCGGTCTGGGACGGCCGCCCGGCGCGCGGCCTGGGCGGTACGGGGGACATCGTGCGGTACGCCCGCGAGCTGGGGAAACCGGTGACGGTCATCTGGCGCGCGGGCGTCGAGCGCCCTTGACGGACGCGGCTACCTGCGGTGCTGCACCAGCCAGTCCGTGTGCTGCGGCGAGACGATGCGCTCGGTCTCGTACACCGCCGCCGGCCACCTGTCCTCGCCGACCGTCGTCTCCATCGCGGTGTGCATGGCCGCCAGGTCCTCCTCCACCAGCGAGTGCGCGGCGATGAGCGGCTGGTGGCGGCGGATCTCGCTCCACGCGACACCGGCGGCCGCCGTGGCGGACAGCAGGCCGGCGAGCACGGCCGACCCGCCGGCCGAGAAGGTCTGGAACAGCCCGAGGAGGAAGGCGACGAGGGTGAGCACGGCGGTGCTCGCCCGCCACAGGCCCGTGGCCCGCCGCGAGACCTCCGTCCGCCGGTGGTACCAGTTGCGCTGCTCGATCAGCCGGTCCCGTACGTACGTCTCCTTGCGCACCCGGAAGGGTTTGTCGCGCAGCATCCGCATGGCCGGGGTGATGAGGTCGGCTCCGGGGTCGTGCCCCTGCTCCCGGGGGTCCAGCCAGCCGACCTTGCGCAGCTCGCCGAGTCCCTCCTCCAGGCGCAGGAGGAACTCCCCCTCCGGGTCGCGGGAGTCGGCGTCGAAGGGCGCGCCGTGGACCGCGTACCTCCAGCACATCGATTTGATGAACTCGGCGGCTGACCGGTTCAGTTGCCAATGCGACTTCGCACGGCGCCTGGAGGCGCGGTAGCCGGCCAGGAGCACGCCGGCGTACGCCGACGCGCTGAGCGCGCCCGCCAGTTGGAAGGTGTCTCCGATCCGCCAGCCGCCGGGCACCGCCGCCAGGAAGGCGCCGAGCACCAGCAGGAGCAGCTGCGTCCGGGTGTCCCTCACCGCCTCGCGCTGCCGGGTGATGGCCGTCTCGTCCGCCCGGTGGAACAGCGCCGGCAGATCCTCGTTCCGGAAGACCATGCTCTGCAGTGGGCCCTGATACCCGGTCATACGCACCCCCGTCTGCGGTTTTGTGTCACTCTTTCGGTGGAATGGATCGTTCCGGGGAGGTCGGGGAATACTGGCGCAACGCATTTCCTTCATGTGTTCGCGCTGATTTGCCGTGGGTGGCCACGAGAGTAAAGTCGTGCCGCCGACACTGCAACGGTGCGGTTCCCCTCAGATCGCCACATATGCCCAAGGACGGCCGCCGTGAGCTTTCAGACCTCTATGACATTCGCTGTCGCGAAGAAGAATCGTGTTCCGCTCGCCGAGATCGACGTCCGGGCGGCGGAAGCGGCCAAGAAGATCAGCCGGGTGCTGCCCGCCATCGGTGACCGTACCGGACGCGGGGCGACGTTCAACTCCGCGCTCTGAAGCGGCCGAAAACAGCCCTGAAGTAGCTCTAAACTGGCGGAATGACCGGACCGCTGGTCCCTTTCCGCGAGATCGTTCTGAAAGTGCACAGCAGGTGCGATCTCGCATGCGACCACTGCTATGTGTACGAACACGCTGATCAGAGCTGGCGTACCCGCCCTAAGGCAATCTCTGACGAGGCGATTTCCTGGACAGCTCTGCGACTGGCCGAGCATGCGAAGGAACATGCCCTGCCCTCCGTGACAGTGATCCTGCACGGAGGGGAGCCGCTGCTGGCGGGGCCGGCCCGGCTGCGGCGCGTCTGCGAGGAACTGACCCGGACGCTCGGCCCCCACACCGCGCTCGACCTGCGCATCCACACCAACGGCCTCCAGCTCGGCCCCCGCTACCTCGACCTCTTCGCCGAGTACGGCGTCCGCGTGGGCATCTCCCTCGACGGCGACAAGGCCGCCAACGACCGCCACCGCCGCTTCGCCGACGGCCGCTCCAGCCACCCCCTCGTCCTCAGGGCCGTCGGCCTGCTGCGCCAGGAGCGCTACCGCCACCTCGACCTCGGGCTGCTCTGCACCATCGACGTGGCCAACGACCCCGTTGCCGTCTACGACGCGCTGGCCGCGCTCGAACCGCCGCGCATCGACTTCCTGCTGCCGCACGCCACCTGGCAGAACCCGCCGCCCCGCCCGGACGGTTCGCCCACCGCGTACGCCGACTGGATCCTCACCGCCTTCGACCGGTGGGACCGGCAGGGCAGGCCCTTGCCCGTGCGGCTCTTCGAGTCGGTGCTCTCCACCCTCGGCGGCGGCCCCAGCCTCACCGAATCCCTCGGCCTCGCCCCCACCGACCTCGTCGTGGTGGAGACCGACGGCACCCTCGAACAGGTCGACTCCCTCAAGAGCGCCTACGACGGCGCCGCCGCCACCGGCTTCGACGTCTACCGGCACTCCTTCGACGAGGTCGCCGCCCACCCCGGCGTGCGCGTCCGCCAGCTCGGGCTCGCCGGGGTGAGCGCCACCTGCCGCGACTGCCCCGTGGTCCGCTCCTGCGGCGGCGGGCTCTACACCCACCGCTACCGCGCGGACGGCACCGGCTTCGCCAACCCCTCCGTCTACTGCGCCGACCTCGAAGCCCTGGTGCGCGGCATCGAGGACCGCACGGCGGCGCGTACGGCGTCCCCCGCCGTGACCGACCCGGCCGCCCTCGCCGCCGAACAGCACGACCTGACCCGCGTCCTCCTCGCCGAGCTGCACCACCGCCTCGACGGGCGCGGCGGCGAGCCGTGGGCCGAGGCCTGGGAGCTCGCCTCCACCGTCGAGCGGCGCTCCGACGGCCTCGACGAGGTGCTGGCCCACCCCTACACCCGCACCTGGCTCCTCGACTGCCTCGACGCCCTCCACGAGGACCGCCCCACCGCGCCCGCCCTCGCCCGGCAGCTGCCGCGGTACGTCGCCGCCGCGGCCGTACGCGGCCGGGTCGACGCCCCGGTCCGCGTCCCGCACCCGGGCGGCCCGCTGCACCTGCCCACGCTCGGCGCGCTCACCGTCCCCGCCGCCGGCACCGCGGAGGTACGGGCGACCGGGGACGGCTTCGTCGTACGGGCCGGCGGCGCCGAGCAGCGCGTCGAACGGCTCGGCGAGGAGGGCCCCCGCTGGCTCCCCGTGCGGCGCCACCCGGGCGACGGCCGCGCGCTCGACGACCTCGACCCGTACCGCGACCGCTTCGCCGCCCCCGCCACCGGGCGGCTCACCGCCGCCGACGCCGCCGACTGGAGCGGACGCCTGGAGGCAGCCTGGCGGCTGCTGCGGCACGCCGCGCCCGGCCAGGCCGCCGAGGCCGCCGCCCGGCTGACCACCCTGACCCCGCTCACCGGGACCGCGCCCCGCGTGGGCCGGCACGGCTACGGCGCGCTCGGCCTGCCGTTGCGGGGCGGCCCCGGTGAGCTGGCCCTGGCGCTGCTGCGCGGCTTCCGGCGCGCCACGTTGCGGGCGCTGCTCGACGTGACGGACCTCTACGCCTTGGACGGCGCCTGGAGCCACCCCGCACCCTGGCAGGAGGCGCCGGTCCCGGTCTCCGCGCTGCTCGCCGGGGCGTACGAACGCACCGGCCTCGCGGCGTACGAACCCGGCCACCCGGTCCACGCCGCGCACGCCGAGCGGGCCCTGGACCGGCTCGAAGGTGCCGCCGAGCTCACCGTCAGCGGCAAAGCGCTGGTGGCCGCCCTGCGGGAAGAGCTGTGCCGTGGCCGCGGATGACTGAAAAGCGGCGTTGATTGACTGAACGTCGTGGGGGCGGAGCGAACCTGCTCCGGAATGATTGATTCGCTCGTATCCTTCCCATCCTTGATGCGAGTGGTTCACACAGGACGGGGGTCGCGTGACGTCACCGCAACGGCGAGGGGCGGACCATCGGCCGTACTTTTTTCTGAGTTACGCCCACACGCCGAGGTACGGAGCCGGAGGCCCCGATCCCGACATGTGGGTGGAACGGCTGTTCCGCGATTTGTGCGGCCATGTAATGGCCATGACCGATCTGCCGGCCGGAGCCGAAGCCGGATTCATGGACCGGGAGATACGCTCCGGCGAAGGCTGGTCGGAACGGCTGGGCGAGGTCCTGGCCAACTGCCGGGTCTTCGTCCCGCTCTTCTCGCCGCGCTATTTCGCCAGCGAGATGTGCGGCAAGGAATGGTTCGCCTTCGCCCAGCGCGCCATCTACCACCAGGCGAAACACAACAGACCCGCCGACGCCATCGTCCCCGCCCTCTGGGTCCCCGTCCCCCCGGAACAACTCCCCGGCCCCGCAGAACGGCTCCAGTTCAACCACCGCGCCTTCGGCGACCGCTATGTCACCGACGGACTGTACGGCCTGATCAAACTCCGGATATTCGCCGAGGAGTACGAGCGAGCCGTCTACGAACTGGCCAAGCGCATCGTCTCCGTCGCCGACTCCACCGCCATCGGCCCCGGCCGCCCCGTCGACTACCGCCTCGCCCCCAGCGCCTTCGGCCAGCCCGGCGGCGGTCCCCGCCCCATCCAGGTCACCGTCGCCGCCCCCACCCGCCACGACCTTCCCGAGGGCCGCGCCCCCGAGTACTACGGCGACCTGCCGCAGGACTGGAACCCGTACCACCCCGAATCCTCCCGGCCCCTCGCCTACGTCGCCCAGGACCTGGTCCGCGCGCTCAACTACCAGGCCACGGTCGCCTCCTTCGACCACGACACCGGGCCGCTGGACGCCAAGCAGCCCCCCACCCGGCCCGAGATCCTCCTCGTCGACCGCTGGGCCCTCCAGGACGAGGAACGCCGCGAGCGGCTCGCCGCCTTCGACGCCGAGCACCGGCCCTGGGTCAGCGTCGTCGTCCCCCGCAACCACATGGACTACCAGAGCCGCGCCGCCGACACCGAGCTCACCGGGAAGCTCGAAGCGACCATGCCCGTCAAGATGGGCCAGGGTCGCGCCGCCAGCCGCGCCGCCGCCCGCGGCGTACCGAGCATGGAGGCCTTCGGCCAGATCCTGCCCCAGGTGGTCGAGGCGGCCGCCCAGCAGTACCTGCGGCACGCCGCCGTCTACCCGCCCGCCGGCGGCCGCCACACCGAGCGCCCGCGGCTGCGCGGCCCCATGGCCGCCGAGTACGCCACCACGCACTTCACCCCCGAGACGCACGAGATCGCGCCCGATGCGGAGGACTTGGATGACCGCCAGTCGTGACGGACGCCGTGACGGACGCATCGTCACCTTCTACTCGTACAAGGGTGGTACGGGACGGACGATGGCCCTGGCCAACACGGCCTGGATCCTCGCCGCGAACGGCAAGCGGGTCCTGGCCGTCGACTGGGACCTGGAGGCGCCCGGGCTGCACCGCTTCTTCCACCCCTTCCTCGATCCGTCCACGCTCGGCGCCACCACCGGTGTCATCGACCTGATCACCGAGTACGCCTGGGCCGCCACCAGCCCCGTCCAGCGGCCCGACGACTGGCACCGCGACTACGCGCGCATCCAGCCGCACGCCGTCTCCCTCACCCCCGAGGCGCTCGGCTGGCAGTTCCCCGACGGCGGCACCCTCGACTTCGTCTCCGCCGGACGGCAGAACCGCGAGTACTCCGCCACCGTCTCCACCTTCGACTGGGACAACTTCTACGACCGCCTCGGCGGCGGGCACTTCTTCGACGCCCTGCGCGACGACATGAAGGCCACGTACGACTACGTCCTCATCGACAGCCGCACCGGCCTCTCCGACATCGCCGACATCTGCACCGTCCACCTCCCGGACGCCCTGGTCGACTGCTTCACCCTCAGCGACCAGTCCATGGACGGCGCCGCCGCCGTCGCCCGGCAGATCGACGAGCGGTACGGCGGCCGCGGCATCCGGATATTCCCCGTGCCCATGCGCATCGACGAGGGCGAGAAGGAGAAGGCCGACGCCGGCCGCGCCCTGGCCCGGCTGAAGTTCGACGGCTTCCCGAGCGGACTCACCGGCGAGGAGCTCGCCTCCTACTGGGGCGCCGTCGAGATCCCGTACCGGCCCTACTACGCGTACGAGGAGACCCTCGCCACCTTCGGCGACGACGCCGGCATCGCCAACTCGCTGCTCTCCGCCTTCGAGCGGCTGACCGCCGTCATCACCGACGGCGAGGTCACCGCCATGCCGTCCGTCAACGACGAGGTGCGGCTGCGCATCCGCGACGCCTTCACCCGCCGCCGCCCCGCCCAGCCCGCCGACCTGTTCCTGTCGTACGTCGCCGAGAACCGGATGTGGGCCGACTGGATCGAGTCCGTCCTCACCCGGGCCGGCTTCCGCGTCGTACCCCGCGACGTCTCCGCCGACCCCGCCGTCTCGGGCAGCGACCCCCTGGAGGCCGCCGAGAGCGCCGCCCGCACGGTGGTCCTGCTCTCCAGCGCGTACCTGAAGTCCTCCCGCGCCGTGCAGGTCTGGGAGCGGGCCGCCGCCGAGGACCCGGGCGGCGGGCGGCGGCAGCTGCTGCCGCTGCGCGTCGGCGACGTCCGGCTCACCGCCCCGTACATCGACCGCAACCCCGTGGACCTGTACCGGCTCGACGAGGTGGGCGCCACCGCCGCGCTGCTGCGCGCCCTGGACCGGCCCGTCAAACTCAACGAGGGCGTGCCGCCCGGGCCGCGGTTCCCCGGCACCGTGCCGAAGATCTGGAACGCGCCGCCCCGCAACCCCGGCTTCACCGGCCGGTCGATGGTGCTGGAGCGGATGCGCGACCAGCTCGGCGGCGGCCTCGCCGTCGTCCTGCCGCAGCCGCAGACCCTGTACGGGCTCGGCGGCGTCGGCAAGACGCAGGTGGCACTGGAGTACGTGCACCGCTTCATGGCCGACTACGACCTGGTGTGGTGGGTCTCCGCCGAGCAGACGGACGACGTCATCGCCTCGCTGGCCGAGCTCGCCGTACGGCTCGGCGCGCAGGTCGGCGAGGACATGGCCTCCGCGTCCCAGGAGGCCATCGACCTGCTGCGGCGCGGGGTGCCCACCAACCGCTGGCTGCTGGTCTTCGACAACGCCGACGACCCCGACGCGCTGAAGCGCTTCTTCCCCACCGGCGGCCACATCCTGGTGACCTCCCGGAACCAGACCTGGTCGCAGTACGGGGACGCGCTGCCCGTCGACGTGTTCCTGCGCGAGGAGTCCATCGAGCACCTCCAGCGCCGTGCCAAGGGGCTGACCGCCGAGGACGCCGACAAGGTCGCGACCGCCGTCGGCGACCTGCCGCTCGCCGTCGAGCAGGCCGCCGCCTGGATCGCCGAGACCGCCACGCCCGTCTCCGCCTACCTGGAGCAGCTGGAACAGGCCGCCGCCAGCACACTGGCCCTCAACCAGCCGGCCGGCTACCCCGAGCCGGTCGCGGCCACCTGGAACGTCTCCATCGCACGGCTCCAGGAACGCTCACCGGCCGCCGTGCGGCTGCTGCAGCTGTGCGCCTTCTTCGCGCCCGAGCCGATCCACGCCAACCTGCTGTACAGCAAGCAGATGATCGAGGCGCTCAAGCCGTACGACGCGTCGCTCCAGGAGAAGCTGGTGCTGGGGCGGGTGATCCGGGAGATCGGACGGTTCGCCCTCGCCAAGGTCGACCAGGTCTCCAACTCCATCCAGGTGCACCGGCTGGTGCAGGCCGTCATCCGCTCCCAGCTGACGGAGGAGGAGCAGAAGGAGGCCCGGCACGCCGTCCACCGCATCCTCGCCGGGGCGCGGCCCGACGACGACGAGCCGATCGACAACCCCGAGACCTGGCCCCGGTTCGCCACCATCTGGCCCCACCTCGGCCCGTCGGAGGCGCGCCTGTGCCGGGACCCCGAGACCCGGCGGCTGCTCATCGACCGCGTGCGCTACCTGTGGAAGCGTGGCGACTGGCAGACCGCGTGGTCGCTCGGCACCGAGCTGCGCGACGCCTGGCGCGAGATGCTGGGCAACGACGACCTCCAGTACCTGTACCTGCGCTTCCACCTGTCGAACATCCTGCGCTCGCAGGGGCGTTACGTGGAGGCCCGGGAGCTCGACGAGGTCACCCTGGAGCGGCAGCGGGAGGTGCTCGGACCCTCGCACCCGCACACGTACATGACGACCAGCGGCCTCGCCATGGACCTCGGCACGCTGGGCGAGTACGGCAGGGCCATGGAGCTGGCGACCGAGGCGCACGAAGGCTTCGGACAGATCTTCCACGAGGCCCACCCGAGGACGCTGGCCGCCGCCAACAACCTGGCGCTCAACCTGCGCATGGTCGGGCAGTACGCCCGGGCCCGGGAGATCGACCAGGAGGTCTTCGACCGCCGCACCGAGGTCCTGGGACCCGAGCACCCGTACACCCTGTCGTCCGCCACCTCGCTCGCTCGCGACCTGCGGGAGGTCGGGCGGTACGAGGACTCGGTGACGCTGCTGAGCCGGACGTACGAGATCTACAAGGACACCCTCGGACGGGCCTTCCCCGGCACGCTCGCGGCGGCCAAGTCGCTCGCCGTGTCCCTGCGGCGGGCCGGCCGCCTGGAGGACGCGCGGCGGCTCACCACCGCCACGCGCAACCGGTACCGCGCCAAGTACACCTCGGCCAACCCCGACTCCCTCGCCTGCGACCTCAACCTGGCGGCGGACCTGTACGCCGCCGGGGAGCCGGTGGCGGCGCGGGACCTCGCACAGGAGGTCGTGGACCAGTACATGAAGGTGCCGGGGGAGCGGCACCCGTACACCCTCGCCGCGCTCAACAACCTCGGCATCTACCAGTGGGGCTGCGGGATGCCCGACACCGCGGAGCAGACCCTCCGGAACACGCTGCGAGTGCTGGTCGAGGTGCTCGGCGACCGCCACCCGCACGTGCTGTTCTGCACGGTGAACCTCGCCAACGCCAAGGCGGACCTCGGCGAGCTGGAGGAGGCGCTGCGCATCGAGCGGCGCACGGTGGGCCTGCTCCGCGAGGTGCTCGGCGGCCACCACCCGGAGGTGCTGGCCGTCGCCTCCAACATGTCCGTCACGCTCGGCGCGCTGGGCCGCAAGGACGAGGCGGCCCACCTGCGCGCCGAGACCGCGGAGGAGCTGTCGCGCCAGCTCGGCGAGGACCACGCGCTCACGCGCCTGGCCCGCGACGAGCGCCGGGTCCACCGGGACCTGGAGCCGCTGGCGGTGTGAGGCCGGTCCGCTCAGAGGACGGGTGGCCTACCGCCGCGTAGAGCACGAGCCGGTCTGTTGGAGATGCCGTTGTCGCACGCGTTCCGCACAAGCCGCCAAGCCGAAGGCGAGGTACACGGCGACGCACGTGGCGAGCACCAACAAGACATCGCCGCTCGTATGGATGGTGCGCCAACTCGCAAGGACCACGATGAGTCCGACGGGTGTCCCCAGGAACAGAGCCAGGAGAGCGGGGCGACGAGCGGCGAACTGCTGTACGGGAGTGGGTGGTTTCCTGGTACCGGATCCACCCATAGCCCCATAGGTCCGGGCCAAGAGGTCAACAACCCGCCCGGACGCACGCCGTAAGGATGTCATGCCCACATTTTAGTGACGGCTGACGCGACCTCGGGTGCCGGAGCGTTGCCGCCGCACACCCATAACCGGTTCAGCCGAGCTGTCCGTAGAGGGAGAAGAAGTCCACGTACAGGTCCAGTTGGCGGGCCAGCATCGCAGCACCGTAGTGCACCATGAGGCCGTGCTTCTCGGCCGCTCGCAGGAGCGCGGTGCGTCGGGGTTTCATCACGATGTCGACCACCACCGTGCTCCTGGGAAGGAGCGCGGGATCGAACGGCAGAGGATCCTCGGGGTGCATGCCCAGCGGGGTCGCGTTCACCGCCAGATCCGCCGCCACGGGGCCCGCGGCGCTGCAAAGGCGCCCCGGGAAGTGCGGGGACAGCCGCTCGACAAGTGTGCGGCCCCGGTGCTCGTCCCGGTCGGTGACCGTGAGTTCGGCACCGGCCGACAGCAGGGAGACGGCGATGGCACTGCCCGCCCCGCCCGCGCCGACGAGCCAGACGTGCCGACCCGCCGGTTCGTGTCCAGCCGCGCGTAACCCCCGCACAAAGCCCTCGCCATCGAAGTTGTCGGCCCGCCACCGGCCGTCCGGGAGCCGGCGCATCGCATTCGCGCCGTTGCTGAGCGCCGCCGTGGGGCTCACCTCGTCGACCAGGTCCAGGACGGCCCTCTTGTGCGGCACGGTGACGAGGAGCCCGTCGACGTTCTCGGTGCTCTGCAGTCCCCGGACCACGGCGGCGAGTCGCGTGGGGGTGGCGTGCACCGGCACCAGCACCGCATCGATGCCGAGCCGGGCGAACAGCGCGTTCATCATCGAGGGCGCCTGCACCTGTTCGACCGGATCTCCGATCACGGCGAACAATCGGGTACCGCCGGTGATGAGCTGGTGTTCCGTCGTCATACCGAACCCTCCGACATCTTGGCCAGGTCCCGGTGCACCCCGAATCCCGGGAACCATAACCGTGGGCGGCCGAGGGAACAACGGGGCCCCGTGTGCGGGCATACTGAACGGCGGCGAGGCCCGGCCAGTCGAAGGAACCGAGGAGGGCGGGACGGTTGAGCTTCTCTGACGTGCCCCGGCGCGGCGCGGGGCGGAGTCGGCGGTTCCATGACACCCGGATGCTGGATGTGAAGGTCGCCGAGGTGCGCGACGTCACCCCGGACATGCGGGAGCTGATCCTCACGGGGCCCGCACTCGCGGCCCTGCGCAGCAAACCGGGCGCGCACCTGCCGCTGGAGGTGCCGGACGTGGACGGTGAACCGCGGCTGCGGACGTACTCGGTGTGGGCGCACAGTCCGTCGCGCGCCACGCTGACGCTCCGCATCGCACTGCACCAGCCCGGCGGGCCGGGCAGCCGGTGGGCGGGTTCGACGGAGCCGGGGGCCAGGACCCGCGTAGGTGTGCCGCGCAATCGGATCACGCTGGAGCCACGGGCCCGCTATCACGTCTTCATCGGCGAGGAGACCGGCTCCGTACCGTTGCTGACCATGCTGGCTGCGCTGCCCGCCGGGGTGACGGCCTGTGGAGTGCTGGAGACGAGCGGGCCGGAGGGCGAGTTCTCCGCCCCGTACGGTCCGCGCGGCCTTCCCTGGGTGCACCGGGGCCGCGCCTCCGCCGTGGGGTCGCGGGTGCTCCTGGAGGCCGTACGGCGGCTGCGGTTGCCGCCCGAGCCGGGCATCGCCTATGTCGCGGGTGAGGCGATGACCTGCCGAGCCGTGGTGCGCCATCTGTGCGATGAGCGGGCCTGGCCGCGTTACGCGGTGAAGACCCAGGTCCACTGGGCGGCGGGGCGGACCGGCATCCTCTGAGACAGGGCCACTCAGGCAGGGCGACCGAGGGGGGACCGAGGCGGGGAGAGGGGCCGGAAGGCACTCTCGCGTGGGGCGGACGGGACGCGTTATAAAAGAGCGCATGACACGTACACGGCACGCAGCTGGGGTACAGCGCATCGACGTGTCGCTGGGAGCGCGCTCCTACTCCGTGCACATCGGCCCCGGAGTCCGCGCCCTGCTCGCCGGGCTCGTCCGGGACCTCGGGGCACGCCGGGCCGCCGTCGTCACCGCCCAGCGCGCGATCGAAGCGCCCGATCCGGGCGTTCCGGCCCTGCGGCTGCCGCTGCCCGACGGCGAGGACAACAAGACACTGGCCGCGGTGGAACGGCTGTGCGGTGCGTTCGCCGACTTCGGGCTCACCCGGACCGATGTCGTGATCTCCTGCGGCGGCGGGACCACCACCGACACCGTGGGCCTCGCGGCTGCCCTGTACCACCGTGGCGTTCCCGTGATCCACCTGCCCACGACCCTGCTCGCCCAGGTCGACGCGAGCGTCGGCGGCAAGACGGCGGTGAACCTCGCCCAGGGCAAGAACCTCCTCGGTGCCTACTGGCAGCCCGCCGCGGTCCTCTGCGACACCGACTATCTGCGCACCCTGCCCGAGCGTGAGTGGCGCAACGGCTACGGCGAGATCGCCCGCTGCCACTTCATCGGCGCCGGCGATCTGCGCGGGCTGCCGCTCGCCGAGCAGATCGCCGCGAGCGTACGTCTGAAGGCCTCCGTGGTGGCCGCGGACGAACGGGACGCGGGTCTGCGGCACACGCTCAACTACGGTCACACCCTCGGCCATGCGCTGGAGCGCGCCACCGACTACGCGCTGCGGCACGGTGAGTGCGTGGCGATCGGCACCGTGTTCGCGGGGCGCCTCGCCGGTGCCCTCGGACGGATCGGGCCCGACCGGGTCGCGGAGCACGAGGACGTCGTACGCGCCTACGGGCTGCCCGACGCCCTGCCCGCAGACGTGGACCCCGCGGCCCTGGTCCCGCTGATGCGGCTCGACAAGAAGGCGACGCGCGGCCTGAGTTTCGTGCTCGACGGACCGGGCGGTGTGGAACTGGTGCAGGACGTACCGGAGGCCGAGGTGGTCCGCACGCTCGCCGGCATGCCCCGCACCGGGCGGCCGTGGCGAGGCGTGTCCTGATTCTGCCCTGATCAGCAGTCGAGACGACCGGAGGACGAAAGACGCATGGAACGGCGCATCCTCGGCGGTACCGGGATCTCGGTCAGCGAACTGGCTTTGGGCACCATGATGTTCGGTTCCTGGGGCAACCCGGACCGGCAGGAGGCGCGCACGGTCATCGGCATGGCCCTGGACGCGGGGATCAACCTGGTGGACACCGCCGACATCTACGGCGAGGGCGGCACCGAGGAGATCGTCGGCGAGGCCCTCAAGGGCCGCCGCGACGACGTCGTCCTCGCCACCAAGTTCCACGGCCCCATGGGCGAGGACCCCAACCACCGCGGGAACTCACGGCGTTGGATCATGCGGGCCGTCGAGGACAGCCTGCGCCGGCTCGGCACCGACCACATCGACCTCTACCAGGTGCACGGAGTCGACCCCGACACCGACATCGACGAGACGCTTTCCGCGCTGTCGGACCTGGTGCGGGCGGGGAAGGTCCGGGCGATCGGCACCTCCAACTTCCCCGCCGACCAGCTGGTCGAGGCCCGCTGGACAGCCGAGCGCCGCGGCCACGTTCACTTCCGCTCCGAGCAGTGCGCGTACTCCATCCTCAGCCGGAGCGTGGAGATGCACGTCCTGCCGACCGCACAGCGCCACGGCATGGGCGCCCTCGCCTGGGGCCCGCTGAGCGCGGGCTGGCTCTCGGACCGCGACGCCACACCCGGGAAGGGCCGGACGGTCCTGGAACCGCAGCGGTTCGACCCCACCGTGCCCGCGAACGCGGCGAAGGCACGGGCGGTGACCCGGCTGCGCGCGCTGGCGGCGGAGGCCGGGATGCCGCTCGCCCATCTCGCCCTGGGCTTCGTCCAGGCCCACCCGGCCGTGACCTCGGTGATCATCGGTCCCCGGACCGTGGACCAGCTCACCGGCCTGCTCGCCGGTGCCGGGACGGTCCTGGACGACGAGATCCTCGACCGGATCGACGACATCGTGCCGCCCGGCGGCGACGTCAACCCCGCCGACAACCACGCCGTGCGGCGACTGCTCGCCGACACGGCGCGACGCCGGCGGCCGGGCCCCCGCGGGTCGCGCCCGGAGAAGGCCCGCCGCTGAACGAGGGCGCCCCTACGGAACCGGGAGGTCCGTCAGGTCGTGTCCGCAAAGTCCCGCCTGCCCGCCCTCCGGGCGGACGACGCTGCTTTGCGGACACTCCCTAGGGGCGCCGGCCTCTCGGGCGCTCAGGCCCGGACCGTCTCCAGGATCCGCAGATCGCCGCCGACCGGGATGCTGCGCCGCACCGTGAGACCCGCTCGCTCGGCCAGTTCACGGTAGTCCGACTCGGGCCGGTCCTGGCCGCCGACCAGCACCGTCAGCAACAGTCCCCGGAACAGCGCCTCCTGGTCGGAGGTCTCGTCCACCATGCTCTCCATGATCAGCAGCGGTACGCCGGGGCGCATGGACTCCCGGATCCGGGTCAGGATGCGCACGATGGTGTCGTCGTCCCAGTCGTGCAGCGCCCGCTTGATCGTGTACACGTCCGCGCCGGCCGGTATCTCCTCGAAGAAGTCTCCGGCGACCGTCTCGTACCGCCCGTCGACGCCGGCCTTCGCCAGGAGTTCCTCGGCCAGCGGCACGATCTCCGGACGTTCCAGGACGGTCCCGCGGACCGTCGGGTGCTCGGTGAGGACCGCCGCCAGCAGACTGCCGAGTCCGCCGGCGACGTCCATCACGTGCGCCCCGGGCGGAAAGTCGTAGGCGCGGGCTATGCCGGCGCTCTCCGCCTCCGACACCGTGCTCATCGCCGCATTGAACCGCTGCTTGGCGTCGGGGTCGCTCTTGGTCAGCTCCCAGAAGGAGATACCGTTCGCCTTCTCGAAGGACGACTCCCCGGTGCGCACCGTGTGCAGGAGGTCGCCCCACGCGGCCCAGTGCCAGTTCGCCGCCATGAACCGGGCGTCCGTCGATTCCGGACTGCCCGGCTCGGTGACCAGCACGGCCGACAGCGGTGTCTGGGCGTAGGTCTGCCCGTCCGGCAGCCGCCGGAACACCCCGAACGTGCTCAGCACCCGCAGCAGCCGGCCCAGGGTCGGTGCGTGCGTGCCGGTGCGCTCGGCCAGGTCGGCCACCGTACGCTCGCCTTGGGACAGCAGGTCGGGGATGCCGAGTTCGGCGGCGACATGAACGGCCCGCGCCCGCCACGCCCCTTGCAGCAGCTCCACCATCTGCCGGTTGACGCTCCGGTCCACGGTCTTGACGTGTTCGGTCATGGCAATCTCCGCAATCGCTCGTCGGTGTGATCGGCTGGGCAGAGCGGGGCGCGCGGGCGGCGGGACGATCAGGCCTAGGGCCTGATCCGAAAGACAGGCCCTAGCTCCCGGTCGCCCGCGGCGGGATGTTGTGGTTGAAGCGGAACATGTTGCCCGGGTCCCAGGCCGTCTTCAGCTCGACCAGGCGCTCGTACGCCTCGGCCGTGTACGCCTCCCGCACATCGGCGGGGTCGGTGTGGGCGACGCCCGCCATGAAGTTGAGCATGCGGGTGCCGGTCGACCACGGCGCGAGCGTCGCCACGACCCGGTCGTGGCCCTCGTACACCGCCTCGTCCTCGCCGGTGCCGAGGACCCCGGCCGAGTACACCTGGAAGCGCGCCTCGGAGAAGTGCGCGACCGCGTTGGGCACCTGCGGCGGGCGGGCCAGGGCGCCGCCGAGATGGCGGACCTCCAGGCTGACCGCGCTCTTCGTGCCCGGTCCGACCAGCCCCAGGATCGCTTCGACCGTGCCCTCGTCCAGCCCGCTCAGCTGGAAGTTGTTGATGTGGTAGGAGCCCGGGACCGGCGGGTCGTTGTGGATGGTGCCGACCTGCGTGTACGGGATGTCGGTGACCGTGTCCAGCAGGATCGGCGCCACCTCGCGCAGCGGCCGGATCAGACGCTCGCCCTCCGCCGGGTCGCCGACGTAACTCAGCCGCAGGTGCAGGGCGAACCGTCCGCGCAGCTCCTCGGGTACGCCGTCCACGTCCGGCCAGTCCAGCATGAAGAAGGAGGAGGCCATCTCCTCCGGCATCTCGGTGACCCAGGTGCGGTACAGGTGCAGCGCGTCCCGCACCGACTCGGCCGGGTACCACAGGCCGCCGCCGTACAGCCGGGCGACCTCCATCAGCTCGACCTCGATCGCGGTCACCACACCGAAGTTGCCCTTGCCGCCGCGCAGCGCCCAGAACAGGTCCGGGTTCTCGTGCTGGTCGGCGACGCGGAGTTCGCCGTCGGCGGTGACCACCTCGATGCGCCGGACGTGGTCGGCGGCGTAGCCGTAGCGCCGGGAGAGGACACCGATGCCGCCGCCCAGCACGTAGGAGACGGCACCGACGAAGGGGGCCGAGCCGTTCAGCGGGGCGAGCCCGTGCTCGGCGGCGAGCGGGATGACGTCCTGCCACAGCACACCGGCCTCGAGCCGTGCGGTGCGCTGCCCGGGGTCCACCCGGACGCCGTTCATGGCGCGGGTGGACAGGTACACCGAGCGCTCGTCGGCGGGCAGGCAGGCACCGTGCCCGGTGGCCTGGACGGCGACGCCGAGCCCGTGCTCGCGGGCGAAGCGGACCGAGGTCACCACGTCGTCGGCGTTGGCCACGGCCACGACCAGCGCGGGCCGGTGCTCGACCGCCCGGTCGAAGCCGTCGATGTGCTCGGCGTAGCCGGGCTCGCCCGGCAGGAACACGGAGCCCTTGACGTCCTCGGTGAGCCGCCGGAGGTCCTCCGGGGTCAAAGCCGCCTCGTTCGCCGGGTGCAACTCGCTCACTGGCATTCCTCTTCCTCGTCGTCCGACGCTGTGCGGGTGCGGGCGGCACCCGTGCGGTACACCGGCCCGGGGCCCGCCATGCAGGCGGCGAGCGTACTGCCGTCGGCCGGGTCGATGAGCAGTAATGAGCCAGTGCGCCGGGAGTCCCGGTAGGCGTCCGGAGCGAGGGGTTCGGCCGTGTGCAGCACCACCCGCCCGATGCCGCCGGCGTCGAGCCGGTCCGGTGCCGGCTCCTCCTCCAGCAGACTCGGGCCGAGCCGGGCGGGGAGGTCGGCGACCAGGGCCCGCACGGTTCTGGTGGTGTGCTTGACCAGGACCCGGGCGCCCCGGCGCAGCGGGCGTTCGTGCAGATGGCAGACGGTGGCCTCGACGGTGCGGGTGAGCGGCGGCTCCTGCCCGGCGGGCACGATCAGGTCGCCGCGCGCCACGTCGAGGCTGTCGGCGAGCAGCAGCGTGACCGACTGCGGCGCCGAGGCCCGCTCCACCGGTACCCCGAGGGCGTCGATGCCGCTGATCGTGGTGGTCGATCCGGAGGGCAGCACGGTCACCCGGTCGCCGACGCTGAACGTGCCCGCGGCGATCCGGCCCGCGTAGCCCCGGTAGTCGGGGTGCTGCGCGGTGCGCGGCCGGATGACGTACTGGACGGGGAACCGGGCAGCCGCGCCGGCCGGTTCGCGGGCCGGCGGCACGGTCTCCAGGTGATGCAGCAACGGGGGGCCGCCGTACCACGACAGCCGCTCAGAGGGGGTGACGACCTGGTCGCCGAGGAGGGCCGACATCGGGATCGCGGTCGTCTCGGGGATGCCCAGTCCGCGCGCCGTCTCGGTGAACTCCCTTGAGACCGCGGTGAACTCCTCCTCCCCGTAGCCGACCAGGTCCATCTTGTTGACGGCGAGGACGACGTGCGGGATCCGCAGCAGCGCGGCCACGGCGGCATGCCGGCGGGTCTGGTCGACGACGCCGTTGCGGACGTCGACGAGGATCACCATGAGGTCGGCGGTGGACGCGCCGGTGACCGTGTTGCGGGTGTACTGCGCGTGCCCCGGGGTGTCGGCCATGACGAACCGGCGCCGGGGCGTGGCGAAGTAGCGATGGGCCACGTCGATGGTGATGCCCTGCTCACGCTCGGCCCGCAGCCCGTCGGTGAGCAGCGCGAGGTCCGGGCCGGCCCCACCGGAGGGCCGGTCGATCGCCGCGAGCTGGTCGGCGAGAACGCTCGCGGAGTCGTACAACAGGCGCCCGGCGAGCGTGGACTTGCCGTCGTCCACGCTGCCGGCGAGGGCGAAGCGCAGCAGCGCGGTGTCGGTGGGGTGAGGCACTGCGTCAGCGGGGAGCGTAGTGATCGGCACGGTTAGAAGTACCCCTCCCGCTTGCGGTCCTCCATGGCGGCCTCGGAGACCTTGTCGTCGGCGCGGGAGGCGCCGCGTTCGGTCAGCGGGGAGGCCGCGATCTCCCGGACGACGTCCGCCACCGTGGTCGCCGCGGAGTCGACGGCCCCGGTGCACGACATGTCGCCGACCGTGCGGTAGCGCACCTGCCGTTTCTCCACCGTCTCCCCGCGCCTGGGCCCGCCCCAGTCGCCGGCGGTGAGCCACATGCCGTCGCGCCGGAACACCTCGCGGCGGTGGGCGAAGTAGATCTCCGGCAGCTCGATGTGCTCACGGCCGATGTACTGCCAGACGTCCAGTTCCGTCCAGTTGGACAGCGGGAACACCCGGACGTGCTCGCCCGGGGAGTGCCGGCTGTTGTACAGCTCCCACAGCTCGGGACGCTGCCGCCGCGGATCCCAGCCGCCCAGCTCGTCGCGCAGGCTGAACACCCGTTCCTTCGCCCGGGACTTCTCCTCGTCGCGCCGGGCACCGCCGAACACCGCGTCGAAGCGGTGGGCCTCGATCGCACGCAGCAGGCAGGGGCTCTGCAGGGCGTTGCGGCTGCCGTCGGGGCGCTCCGCCAGCTCGCCGCTGTCGATGTGCTCCTGCACCGAGGCCACGTGCAGCCGCAGCCCGTACCGGGCCACCGTCCGGTCGCGGTAGGCGATCACCTCGGGGAAGTTGTGCCCGGTGTCCACGTGCAGCAGGGGGAACGGCAGCGGGGCGGGGGCGAAGGCCTTCAGCGCGAGATGGAGCACGACGGCGGAGTCCTTGCCGCCGGAGAACAACAGGACGGGCCGCTCGCGCTCGCCGACCGCCTCCCGGATGATGTGGACGGCCTCCGACTCCAGCTGGTCCGTGTGGTTCACGCGAGCCCCCGCTCCCTCAACAGACCGAGCAGCACCGCGGCCGACTCCTCCGGGCGCTGTCGGTGGGCCGGGATGGCGAGGTCGGGTGTGCGGGGTGCCTCGTACGGGTCGTCCACGCCGGTCAGCCCGACCAGGTCGCCCGCCGCCTGGCGCGCGTACAGGCCCTTCACGTCCCGCTCGGCGCACACCTGGACCGGGGTGGCGACATGGATCTCCAGATAGGGGGTGCCGGATTGCTCGTGGCGCTTGCGGACGGCCTCCCGGGCGTCGGCGTAGGGGGCGATCACCGGCACCAGCGCGAGGACGCCGTTGCGGGCCAGGACTTCGGCGATCAGGCCGACGCGCTGGACGTTGGCGAACCGGTCCTCCCGGCTGAACCCCAGGTCGGCGGTGAGCAGGGCCCGGTTCTCGTCGCCGTCGAGGATCTCCACCCGGCGGCCCTGGGGCGTCAGCCGGCGGGCCAGCTCCCTGGCGATGGTCGACTTGCCGGCACTCGGGAGCCCGGTGAGCCACACGGTTCCACCGGGCCAGCAGGTGCAGTAGGGGCTTGAGTGCTTCATCGGCCACTCCGCAACGTCAGGGGATGGGTGCCGGTGCGGGCCGCGACCGGGCGGAGGATCCTCCGTACGGCCGTGGCCAGCAGATGGTGCCGCCGGGCCCCGGTCGGGGGTGCGGCGGCGGTGCAGCGCCAGGCCACGAAGCCGTCCGGCCGCACCAGCAGGGCGCCGCCCGGGCCGGTGCCGCAGGCCTGGGCGAGGGGAACCGGGGGGCATAGGACCCGGGCGGTGACCGGGACCGCCAACTCCCGGGCGACCTCGGCCGCCGTCTGCCGCCAGCTGTCGTCGCCGCACAGCAGGAGCAGCCGGGGGCCGGTGGTGGCCGGCGCGCACAGATCGAGGACGGAGCCCTGCCCGGGGCCGCCGTCCGGCGCAGGGCCGAGCGGCAGGTGCGGCAGCCGGGTGCCGGGGGCCCCGGAGAGCTCGAAGTCGGCGGGAAACGGGCCGCCGGGCCCGGCGGCACCGCCGATCACCGCGGCCGAACGGTAGCGGTAGCCCATGATGATGGTGCGCGGATCGCGCATCTCGGCGCCGAGCCGGTCGCCCGGGACGCCGTCGAGCAGCAGTGCCTGTTCGGCGGTCGCGATCCCGACCGGGCGGCGTTCGGCGTCGTAGCTGTCGAGCAGCGCGGGACCGGCCCAGCCGTGCAGGACCGCGGCGAGTTTCCAGGCCAGGTTGTGCGCGTCCTGGATGCCTGCGTTGGAGCCGTAGCCGCCGGCGGGCGGATGCAGATGGGCGGCGTCGCCGACGAGGAAGACGGGGCCCTCGGAAAAGCGCTCCGCGATCCGGTGCCGGGCCCGCCAGTGGAAGGTCGCCGTCAGCTCCACCGGGATGTCGTCGGTCCCGAGTGCGGCCCGCACCAGCTCCAGGCAGCGGCCGGGGTCGGGCTCCCGGCCCAGGCCGCCGACGGCCTCGCTCTCCACGGCCGCCGCCCACCGGTCGTCCGCGTCGAGCTGCATGACCGCACCGGTGAACCCCGGGTTGTCGATCATGCTCATGAAGAACCGGCGGCCCTTCAGCAGCGGGGCGAGGTCGGCCCGGAACAGGATGCTGGTGCGGCGCGCGATCGTGCCCAGGCCGCCGCGCGCAATGCCGGCGGCCTCGGGTATCCATCCGTGCGCGCCGTCCGCGGCGACCAGATACCGCGCGGTCACGGTCTCCGTACGGCCGTCCGCGCTCCGGACCCGCGCCACCACACCGTGGTCGTGCACCGAGAACCCGCTCAGCTCCTGTCCGAACCGGACGTCCGCGCCCGCCCGTACGGCGGCCTCGCGCAGCAGCGGTTCCGTGCGGTGCTGTCCGCACCAGAGCGGGGGGCACGGTCCCGGCACGGAGAGTTCCTCCGCCCCGGTCTCCAGCACCTCGGCGGCGTCGAGACCGGACAGCGAGGGGACGCCGATCACCGTGCGGGGCAGCACCCGGTCCGGCTCGGTGAGCACGCGCGGATCGTCGCCGGCGACCACCTCGAACCCGGCCGCCGTCATCGCCTCCTGGAGCCCGGCCTCGCGCAGCAACTCCATGGTCCGCCGCGTCACATGGGTGGCGCGGGGCAGGGTGGAGGTGTGGGGCCGGCGTTCCACGAGCCGCACCGCGACCCCGGCGCGGGCCAGGAAGAGCGCGGTCGCCAGTCCTGTGGGCCCACCCCCGACGACCAGTACGGTCATGGCCGCAGCCCCTCCGTTCAGGCCTTGCTCACCAACTGGTCGCCGACGACCAGATGGTCGAGGTTCATGGCCGCGAAGGCCTCGACGGCCTCCTCCGGGGTCTCCACGATGGGCTGGCCCGCCACGTTGAAGGAGGTGTTGAGCAGCACCGGGCAGCCGGTCAGCCGCTCGAACTCGCCCAGCAGCCGGTACACCGCCGGGTTCTGGTGCTCCTCCAGCGTCTGGTGCCGGGCCGTGCCGTCCACGTGGGCCGCCGCCGGGATGGCGTCGGGACGGGTGACCTTCGTGACGATCAGCATGTACGGCGAGGGCTGCCCGAGGTCGAAGAACTCTCCGCTGCGCTCGGCACGGATGACCGGCGCGTACGGCCGGAACCACTCGCGGAACTTGACGTTCTCGTTGAGGTGGTCGCGCACGGAGGCCGGGAACGGGGCGGCGAAGATGCTGCGGTGCCCGAGCGCCCGCGGACCGAACTCGCTGCGCCCGTCCCACCAGCCCACGATCCGGCCCTCGGCCAGCAGCGCGGCGACTTCACCGGGGAGGTCCTCGGGGGTGCGGGCGGGCAGCCCCGAGGCGGCGACGGCCGCGCGGGCCCGCGAGCGCGGGTACTCGGGACCCAGGTAGGCGTTCCTCAGGGCGGGCAGCTCCGCCATCGGCACGCCCTCCAACGCGTGCAGCCCGTAGTAGGCGCAGCCGAGGCTGATGCCGTTGTCTCCCGCGGCGGGCACGACGAAGAGCCGCTCGAACGGGGTCTCCTTCAGGATCCGGCCGTTGGCGACGCTGTTGAGGCCGACACCGCCCGCGATGCACAGATCGGTCAGCCCGGTCCGCTCGTGCAGCGCGCGGGCACAGTGCACCAGGGCCCGCTCCAGCACCTCCTGGGCGGCGCGTGCGATGGCCGCCCGGGTGTCGAAGTCGGCGTCCTGCGCCAGCCGTCCCAGCAGGTGCGCGACCTTGCTCGCGGAGATGCTGACGCCGCCGCCGGGCAGCAGGGTGACCAGTTCCGCCAGGTCGTCCACGAACCGCTCGTCGCCGTACGGCGCGAGGCCCATGGTCTTGCCGTCCTCGCTGACCGGGAAGCGGGTCTTGGGTCCGGTGTAGGCGAGCCCGATGGCGAGGCTCGCGGTGCGGTACAGATGCCCGAGCGAGTTGTCGGTCTCGCCGGGCTGGTAGTAGGCGCTCTCCGAACCGGCGTCCACCACATGCGCCCCGCTGACCCGGTCGAGCAGCCGTATGCCCTGCTCGTCGGCGACGAAGGAGCTGATGGTCTCCGCCTCCCGGGCGGTGGCCCCCGACTTGTCGCCGACGGTGAGACTGCCGGAGTTGTCGCACACCAGCACCGCGGCCCGGGACATGCCGGAGGCTCCGAACGCACTGTAGGCGTGGGCCAGATGATGGTTGATCACCGTGACCCGTCGCCGGAAGGAGTGGTAGAAGGGCCGGGGTACGAGCTCGCAGGCGACCACGTGCTCCACCTCGGCCGCGGTGGTGTTCAGTTGCGCCAGACACGCCTGCCGGCTGACGCCCGCCAGCAGATCCGCTCCCAGGCCGTACTTGCTGCGCATGAGCCGTTCCTCGTCCACTGCAACAAGCCGGCTGCCGTCGGTGGCGCAGGAGGCCCAGTCGTGCCCGGATCCACCTAAGCCCAACACGGTCATATCCTGTCCTTTCCGGTGTGAGGGACATCGTCGGGACATGCGACGGCTGACGCCCGAGCCGGGGAGTCGCCCTGGGCGGCCGGACGGTGGTCGAACGTTCCGCCCCGCGTCGAAAAGGGGACGCACGTGCCACCGGTCCGCGACGCATGCACCGGCCCGGCTGAGAACGCGCAGGGCGTGAGCGACGTACGGGACAGCCTGCGGACGGCGAGAGGGGCGCTCCGCGGGAAACGGCGGTCAACGGAAGATCGGGAAAGCGAACGGACAGCCGAACTGTAATCAACCGGCGTCGAGCACTGTCAAGGAGGCGTCCCCTCCGCCACCCCTAGTTGACTGAAACACCCATCTCCAGCAGCCGTTCGAGGGCCGTTCCGAGGCCGCCGCCGCCTGGTTGCGGCCTTCTGCGAGCGGCAGGGGGAATTCCTTTCGGCCATCATCATTCGGCGGGGCATACGACACCCGGATCCGCATGTACCGTGCAGTGCTGTCGGCATGGCACCCGGACGTGCGGCACGACCCGTCCCCCCTGGCCCCGCCCGGTGCCCGAAGCGCGGCTCACAACCGTTCCCACTCCGCAAGCGGCGATCCCCTGTACGTCTGGACGAGGGAGTGCTGGGTGACGAAGCAGCATCGAACGATAGTGATCATCACGGAGGGCGCGGCTCCCGCCCTGCTGGACCGCTGGTGCGAAGCGGGTGCTCTTCCCGGCTTCGCCCGGCTGCGCCGCGAGGGCGCGCACGGCCCCCTCTCCGCCGAAGGCACCCCTTACGAACCACCCGGCCTGCTCAGCGTGCTCACCGGCAGGCGAGCCGCCGACCACGGCTTCTTCTCGTACTGGACCTGCCACGACCCCGAGTACTCCCCGCAGGTCCTCGGCTCCAAGGACCGCCGCCACCCGCTGCTCTGGCACCACCAGGCGTTCGCCGGGCTCAGGTTCGCCAGTATCGGCCTCTTCGGCACCCATCCCGTCGAGCCGATGGACGGCGCGCTGATCAGCTATCCGATGTACGCCACCCTGCACGCCTGCCACCCGCGCGACCTGCAGCGCCGGCTGGCGAAGCAGGGCATCCGGCCCGTGCACGACGTCTCCATCTTCTGGACCGGCCAGCCACGGGAGCAACTGCTGCCCCAGCTGCTGGAGGCCGACCGGCAGCGCGGCAAGGCCGCCCTCGCGCTGTTGCCCGAGTCCGACGTCGTCCTCGTCAACCTGACCAGCATCGACCGCACCTCGCACATCTACTGGCAGGAGCTCGAACTCGGCCCCGAACACGAGCAGGACAGCGCGGTGTTCGCCGCGTACCGGACGTGCGACCAGGTGATCCAGGACGCCCTCGCCGCCGCCGACGACCACACCGACGTACTGGCCTTCTCCGAGATCGGCTTCGGACCGCTGCGCGCCTACTGCTCGATCAACGACCACCTGGCCGAGGCCGGTCTCCTCGCCCCCGGTGCGGACGGCCGCATCGACTGGTCCGGCACCCGCGCCTTCGAGGCCGTCCAGGGCACCCACGGCATCAACATCAACGTCCGTGACCGGTACAAGCACGGCACGGTCGGCCAGGGCGAGTACGAGCAGGTCCGCGACGAGGTGCGCGGCCTGCTGCTGGACACCGTCAACCCCCGGACCGGGCGGCCGTACTTCGCCGACGTGCGGACCCGCGAGGAGGTGTACCCCGGTACGGCGACCGCGGGGGCGCCCGACCTGATCCTGGAACCCGCCGACTGGCGCTACCTCCCGCTCGGCGACCCGCAGTGGGCCGGCCACGTCCACCGGACCTGGCAGAGCGGCTGGCACCGCAGAGAGTCCTACTGGGCCGGGCTCGGGCCCGGCTTCCTCCCCGGGCACACCGACGACGCCCCCGCCGCCCCGGTCGACATCCCGGCCACCCTGGCCACCCTCCACGGCCGCCCGGTCCCGGCCGACTGGCCGGGCCGCCCGCTGGGCACCTCCGCCTGAACGTCCGACGAGCCTACGGCCGACCGTCCGTCCTCCCGTCCGCTTCGTCCCCTTCCCCTGGAGGCCCGCGCATGCGCGACATACGACCACCCCGACGGCGGCGCGAACGGCGCCGGACCGTGACCGAACCCCCGGCCGGAGTCGACCGGGAGGCGCTGGCCCGCCAGGCGGCCTATGTGGCATGGGAGCCACGCTCGGCCGACACACTGCCCTCGGCGGTGCCGGCCGGCCGCACCCCGGAGGAGCTGCTGCGCGCCGCGCTCACCGAGGGGGCGCTGGGCGGCCCCTGGGAGCGCGACTTCCCGCGGTACGCCTGGTACCGCACCGGCGACGTCGTCCAGGAGTTCCGGCTGGCCGGCGCGGATCCGGGCCGCTACACCGGCTACACCCTGCACCCGAGCGAATGGCCGGAGGGACTCGCATGAGCACGCTGCCCGAGTTCTCGCTCGTCTGGAAATGGCAGGAACCGCCCACGGACGTCCGTGACGAGCGGACCGTGACCTGGGCCGATGTGGAGATGAGCATCGGCACCCACACCCCGCTGACCACCGTGGAGGACCCGGCCACCGGCACGGTACGGCCGTACACGACCGGCTCGCTGTACCCGCTCGCCGAGTGGATCGCCTTCAACTGGTGGTCGCTGACGGCCGACGCCCGCCCCGGCACCCAGATCTCCCAGCTCCGCTTCGCCTACAAGAACGGCGTCGGCGACCAGCGCGGCTCCTGGTGGCAGCGGTCGCGGCGGCACGTCATGCGGGCCGCCTGCGACGGATTCCGCTGGCCGGACGTGCTGCTCGTGCCCGAGGGACGGCAGACCCGGATCGTGTGGATGCCGGACGGCGGTCCCGACCCCCGGCCCGGCCCGCGCTATCTCGCCCGCGGCAACCTCGTCGTCGGTTCCGAGGCGCTCGCCGAGACCCTGCGCGGCTTCGTGGACGCCGTCGTCACCCGGCTGACCGAGTGGGGCGTCGACGACACCCCGCTCCAGCAGGAATGGACCGCGCTGCGCGGCACCGGTGAGGACGAGGCCGCGTTCTGCCGCGCCGCGGCCCGGCTCGGCCTGGACCCCTACACGGAGGCCGCACCCCACGCCGACGCCATCCGGCGGGTGGTGCGGGAGCTGCCCGAGCTGCACGCCTTCGACTTCCTCAACGGCGTGCGACCCGAGCGCATCACGGACCAGCTCGCCTGGCTCGAACGCGCCCGTGAGGTCGCGGGGACCGCGCCGGCCGGCCGCCCGGCCGATCCCGCCGTCGCCGAACTCCGCGAGGTGTGCGCCGACGTCCGCGAGACCTTCTTCGCCCCGGGCCGCCTCGACAACGCCTGGCACCTGGGCTACGAACTCGCCCGCCGGGTCCGTGCCTGGGCGGGGGTGTCGGACACCGAGCGGTTCGAGACCGATGCGCTGCTCACCTACGTCACCGAGCAGACGCCGTACGTCGACCGGGGACTGGTCGCCTTCGGCCGCCGCGAGGGCGCCCAGGGACCGGTGCTGGTCTCCAGCCGGCGCTACACCGAGCGGCCCCGCCGCTTCCTCCAGGCCCGCGCCATCTGCCACTTCATCTGTGACAACGACCCCGACTTCCTCATCGTCGCCGCGCACACCCACCGCCAGCACCTGGCTCGCGGATTCGCCCTCGAACTGCTCGCGCCTGCCCGGGGCGTGGCCGAGCTGCTGGGCCGGCCGGACGGGCTGGTCACGGCGGAGGACGTCGAGCAGATCTCGGAGGACTACGGCGCCGGCACCATCGTGGTGGAACACCAGCTGGACAACCAGGTGCTCGCCCAGGACTTCCCCTTCGAGCCGATGGAACCGTCGGTACGGCGCGCCACCCCCGCCTATCCGCTGGGGGCGGCCCGGTGAGCGCCACCGCGGGCGAGGTGTTCCCCTATCCCGCGGGCCCCGGCGGCACCGTTCCACCGCAGTACGCGCGGCTGCTCGCCGAGGAGCCGGTCTCCCGGGTCCGGCTCGCCGACGGCAGCGCCATCTGGCTCGTCACCCGGGACGCCGACGTACGAGCCGTCCTGACCGACCCGGTGTTCAGCCGGGCCCGGGCCGCCGCCCTGCCGGGCACCGGCCTCGGGCGGGGCCAGAGCACCGGGATCGTGGACCTCGACCCGCCCCGGCACACCGCCTTCCGCACCCCGGTCGCCGCGGCCTTCTCCGCCGAGCGCACGGCCCGGTGGAGGGCCCGCATCAAGGAGATCGCCGCGCACTTGGCCGCGTCCCTCCGGGACACCCCGGAGCCCGTCGACCTGGTGGGCTCCTACACCGCACCGTTCGCCGGCCGGGTCGTCTGCGAGCTGCTGGGGTTCGACGGCGACGGGTGGCGGGAGATCACCGGCGACGTCGAGACCCTGCTGATGTCCGGCGGCGCCGGCGGACCGGAGCAGGAGGCCTGCCGGACCCGGCTGGCCAAGGCGTTCGCCGGCCTCCTTCAGGAGCGCCGGGCGCGCGACGGCGACGACGTCGCCGGAGTCCTGCTGGGACTGGACGACCCGGACGCCGAGGGCGGGAAACTCACCGACGAGGAGCGCGTCCTCCTGCTGCACGGGCTGGTCATCTCCGGCTTCATCGGGGTGCGGGACCTGCTCGCCCGCCATCTGTACGGAGTGCTGGCCGACCCCGGCATCCGGGACCGGCTCGTGCGGCGGCCGGAGCTGCTCCCGGGCGCCGTGGCCGAGCTGCTGCGGTTCTACCCGTCCAGCAACGACGGCCTGCTGCGGATGGCCACCGAGGACGTCGAGCTCTCCGGGGTGCGCATCCCGGCCGGCGCCGCGGTACTGCCCCTGGTCTCGGCCGCCTGCCGGGACCCGCGCGTGGTCGGCCGGCCCGGCGAACTCGACGTCGAGCGGCCGCAGACGCCCACGCTCGCCTTCGGCGCCGGACCCCACCGGTGCCCCGCCACGGACCTGGTCCTGGTCCAGCACGCCGCCGGAATCGGCGAGTTGCTCGCCGCCCACCCCCGTATCGGGCTGGCGGTGGCGCCCGAGGAGGTGGAGCACACCTCCCAGCTGCTGCCGCTCGCGGTCGCGGCCCTGCCCGTACGGCTCGACACGGCACCGTGAGCGCGCAGGCCGTGCCCGTGCTGCTGTGGTGCGTCTCCACCCGGGCCCCGAACCGGGTGGTGCGCACCGCGCGGCTGCTGCTGCCCGCGGCCGACCGGGAGCGGATGGCCCGGCTGAAGTCCCGGACGGACCAGGACGCGTTCGCCCTCAGCCAGGCCGTGCTGCGCCGGTGCCTGGGCACCCTCACCGGCAAGGCCCCCGAGGCCCTGCGGTTCACCCGGCAGGACAACGGCAAGCCCGAGGTGGCCGGCACCGGCCGGGGCTCGGGCCTGGCCTTCAACCTCTCGCACACGGCGGGCCTGACCCTGCTGGCGGTGACCCGGGGCGAACCGGTCGGCGCCGACGTCGAACGAATACGGCGGGTCGCCGCCGCGCGGATCGCCGCCCGGTACTTCCCCGCCGACGAGGCCGCCGCCGTCGCGGCCCTGTCCGGGTACGAGGCCTGGGACCTGTTCTTCCGGCTGTGGGTGCGCAAGGAGGCCTGCGTCAAGGCCTGGGGCGGCCGGCTGCGGGAGGGGTTGCGGGCCTCCGTCCAGCCGGCGCACCCGGGCCCGGCGGCCGTGCGGGGCCCGGACTCGCGGCTGTGGCGGGTGTGGGATCTGGACTGTGTGCCCGCCCCCTACCGTGCCGCGGTCGCCCTGCCCCCGGGCACGCGCCCCGGCGCACTGACGGTCCGCCGGGTGACCGTCGGCGAACTGCTGGAGAGCGGACCGATGGCCGGGCGGGGCCGGCGCTGCGACCTGGCGGCACTCTGACGCACCGAGAGCAGGACCAGCCCGACGAGGAGGAGGCAGATGGCAGAGCACTTCCCGAGGTACGTGGACGGCGGTCCGGCCCCGGCCCAGGACGGCGCGACCTTCCGCACGTTCGAGCCGGCCACCCGTCGCCACCTCGCTGACGTGCCGCGCTGCGGCGCGGAGGACGTCGAGACGGCGGTGGCGGCGGCCCGCCGCGCCTTCGACCTGGGCCCCTGGCCCCGGATGGCTCCCGGCGAACGCGCCGCGGTGCTCCGCCGGGTCGCCGAGCGGCTCTCCGCGGAGTCCGGCCGTCTCGCCGAGCTGGAGGTCCGTGACAACGGCACCACCCTGCGCAAGGCCCTCGGCGCCGACGTCCCCGGAGCGCGCGCCGCGTTCGCCTGGAGCGCCTGGTGGGCCGAGCGGCTGCCCGCACGGCTCGCCCGGCCCGGCGCCGCCGAGGACCGGTCACCGCACTACCTGCGCTGGCAGCCGCTCGGCGTGGTCGCCGCGATCGTGCCCTGGAACCTGCCGCTGCTGCTGGCGGCCTGGCGCATCGCCCCGGCCATCGCGGCGGGCAACACCTGCGTGGTCAAACCGGCGTCGTTCACCTCGCTCACGGCCCTGGAACTGGTCCGGCTGATGCACGAGTGCGGCCTGCCCCCCGGCGTCGTCAACATCGTCACCGGCCCCGGCGGTACGACCGGGGACAGCCTCGTCCGGGCCCCCGGGGTCGACCTGCTGGCGTTCACCGGCTCGGACGCCGTGGGGGAGAGCGTGCGCAGCGGCGCCGCCGCCACCGGCGTGAACACCCGGCTGGACCTCGGCGGCAAGTCCCCGAACGTGGTCCTCGCCGACGCCGACCTCGACCGGGCGGCCGCCGGCGTGGCCTGGGGCATCTTCCTCCACAACGGGCAGGTGTGCATGGCCGGTTCCCGGGCCGTGGTGCACACCGACGTGTACGACGAGTTCGTCGACCGGGTCCGGGAACGGGCCGGGGCCCTGCGCCTCGGCAACCCGCTCGACCCGGACACCGACCTGGGGCCGCTGGTCTCCCGCAACCAGGCCCGCACCGCCCGGCACTTCACCGAGCGCGGTCTCGCGGAGGGCGCGCGGCTGGTGTGCGGGGGCCGGATGCCCGAGCCCGGGGAACTGCCTGCAGGGCTCGACCCGGGCGCCTACTTCCTGCCGACCGTGCTCGCGGACGTGTCGCCCGACGACGCCGTCGCCCAGGAGGAGATCTTCGGCCCCGTGCTGTCCGTCCTGCGGGCCCGCGACGACGCCGACGCCGTCCGCGTCGCCAACGCCTCCCGGTACGGGCTGAGCGCCGGCGTCTGGTCGGCGGACGCCGGACACGCGCGTACGGTCGCCGAGGCCCTGCACGCCGAACGGGTGTGGGTGAACGACTACCGGCTGGTCGACCTCGACCTGCCCCCTGAGGGGAGCGGCCCGGCCGGGACCGCCTGGGACCGGGTGACCAACGAACTCGACGCGTACCGCCGCCGCCAGGTCGTCGTCGACAGCACCGACGGACCACCCGGCCTCACCCCGACCCCCTACCACCTGCTCGGTTCCGACCGGCCGCCGGCCGTGTCCCGTCCGTGGAGTACCCCGTGAAGATCGGCATCGCCTTCCCCAACACGGTCCCCGGCGCCTCCGGGGCTCTCCAGACCCGGTGGGCGGTGCGGGCCGAGGAGTGCGGCTTCTCGTCGGCCGCCGCAACCCACCGGCTGTGCTACCCCGGCCACGAGCCGCTCGCCGTGCTGGCCGCGGCAGCCGCCGTCACCTCGCGCATCGCGCTGTCCACCAACATCCTCGTGGCCCCGCTGACCACCGCCGCGGTGCTCGCCAAGGAGGCCGCCACCGTCGCCTCCCTCGCCGGGGACCGGGTCACCCTCGGCCTCGGGCCCGGGGTGCGCGCCGACGACTTCCAGGCGGCCGGGCGGGACTTCGCGAGCCGGGCCGCGGTGTTCGACGCCCAGCTCGCCGAACTGGCCCGGCTCCGGGCGAAGGGCGATACCGGTGACCTGCCGGGCACGGTACCGCCGCTGCTCGTCGGCGGCGTGAGCCGGGCCGCCGTACGGCGGACGGTGCGCTGGGCCGACGGATGGACCGCGCCCGGTCTGGAGCCGGAGCGGGTGGCGCCCTGGGCCGAGGAGGTCCGCGCAGCCTGGGACCGCGCGGGACGCACCGGGCGGCCCCGGCTCGTCGCGCTCTCCCGGTTCTGGCTCGGCGAGGACGTGGCCGAGGAGGCCGCCGCATTCGTCCGGCAGTACTTCGGGGTGCTCGGGGACGAGGCCGAGTCCTTTGTCGCGAAAACCCCGCGTACACCGGAAGGAATCCGCGAACAGGTGGACCGGCTGGCCGCCGCGGGATTCGACGAGGTGATCTTCCATCCGACCGCGGCACGGCTCACGCAGGTGGACCGGCTCGCCGAGGTCCTGCTGTCCTGAATCCCGTATCCGTCTCTTTCGCGCATCCCCGCCCCCTGCTAAATTCGGTTTCATGTCTGCCACCCTAACGAGCAATAAGCTGAAGGCAGTGGAGGATCTTCAGGAATACGGCTACTGCCTCCTTGAGTGCCCGATTTCGGACCGGGAGTTCAAGCAGCTCAGAAAACGCCTCCTCGACGTCGCGAAAAAGGAACGGGAAGACGGCAGCGCCTTTCTCTACGACGGCGGAAACCAACGGGTGTTCAGTCTGCTCAACAAGGGCGAGGAATTCGAGCGCAGCGTTCGCGACCCCCTGGTGCTGGATCTGATGGAGGAGGTGCTGGGCTTCAACTTCCTGCTGTCCAGCACCCATGCCAACATCGCGGGCCCCGGCGGCGCCGCCATGAACGTCCACGCGGACCAGACGTTCGCGCGGCCGCCCTGGCCGCCGTACGCGCTCGTCGCCAACAGCATGTGGATGCTGGACGACTTCACCGAGGACAACGGCGCCACGCGGCTGGTCCCGGGCAGCCATCTGCTCGGCCGGCAGCCGGACTACGACCGCGGCGAGGGGGACGTGGAGACGATCCCGGTCTGCGCCCCGGCGGGCAGCGTCATGATCTTCGACGGACGGTTGTGGCACCAGACCGGCGCGAACGTCACCGACCGGCCCCGGCACGGCATCCTGAACTACTACTGCCGCGGCTACGTCCGGCAGCAGCAGAACTTCTTCGCCGGGCTGCGGCCGGAGGTCGTCGAGCGCAGCGACGCCCGGATGCGGCGGCTGCTGGGCTTCGAGAACTACTTCGCCCTCGGACTCGCGGACGGTCTCGAATGAGCGCGGCGGCCATGGACGTCGGCCGGTTCCTGCAGGAGCCGGGCCCGGATCCGGTGCTGCGGCTGGTGGTGCTGGACCCGGCCGGCGTCCTCGGGCCGGAGCTGCCGGCAGCACTGCGGCCGGAGACCGCGGTGCTGCCGGCCACCCCGCAGGAGCCGCTGCCGCCTGTCTCCGGGACGGCCGAGGGCCTGCCCTGGGCGCTGCTCGCCGTAGCGGACGGGGGGCCCGGGTGTGCCACCCTGCCGGCCGCCGTGGCCCAGGCGGTGCGGGCGGCGCAGGCGGCCGGAACACCACCGGCCCGGGTGCTGTTCTGCCCGGGGCCGGCGCGCGGTCCCCAGGACGCGACGGCGCCCTCCGGCGACCCGTTGCCGTGTCCGGTCACCCTGCTGCTGACCGACCCGGACGCGGGTGCCGTGGGCGCCTGGCAGCGGCTGTCCCCGGACGGCTTCACCGCCCGCCTCCTCGGCCCGGACGCCTGGGACCCGGCCCGGGGCCTGCCGGTCACGGCCCGGTTGATCAAGGAGGAACTGCGTATCTGGCCGGCGTGAGCGCTCCTCACGGGCCGGGTGTTCCGGCTGTCAGCCCGTCAGGCCCGCGTACAGCTCCTGGGGGCTGCACGTGCGCAGGTCCAGGTCGGGCGGGAGGTCCAGGCCGAGTTCCTCCTCCAGGAGGATGGCGAGTTCGATCATGCGGACGGACTCCACGGAGACCTGGGTGCCCAGCGGGACGTCCGGGTCGAGTTCCGTACCCTCCAGCCCGAGTCCCGTCACGACAGCGGTCATGAACTCCGCCATACTCGGCCGGTCGGGCGATGCGTCGGTCACGGCTGGGGCTCCTCTCGCTCGTACACCGGCAGCACGGCGTTCCCGGGGCGGCCCGGTGCGCGCAGCGGCAGGTCCTGGACGTAGGGAAGGCCGAGGCGCAGGGCGGTCTCGGCCTTGGTCAGCTCGCCGCCGAGGTAGCCGGCATGGGCCGGGTCGGTGATCACCTCGGCGCGCAACAGCCCCAGCAGCATGGACTCGGCCCGGACACCGGTCATCTCGTGCCGGGGCGTCAGGTCGTTGTCGTAGTGCCGCAGGACGATCCGCCGGGCCCGCCGGTCCAGGCTGATCACCACGAACCCGTCCAGCACCTGGCTGAGTCCCACGCGCCTGCCCCCGGCCCGCAGCCGGTGAAAGCCCGGCACCGGGCCGCCCGGGCCGTCTCCTGCGGTCGTCCGGCCGTCGGCGGTCGTCCGGCCGTCGGCGGGCGTCCGGCCGCCCGGCGTCGGCCGCGGCGCGGCGCAGAGGCGGGCCCGCAGCTTCTGCACGATCTCACCGAGCACCAGCGGATCGCACTCCCCCCGGGCGTCCACGACCTCCACCCGGGCGCGCAGCCGCTCCACCTCGTGCAGCGGGACGGAACGGAGCAGTGGCAGATAGCCCGCCGCCCCGACGATGCTGCGGCGCTCGGGATCGACCCCGTCCCGGAAGAGGGCCAGCAGGCTCTGTCCGGCGAGGAAGCGCGGCGAGTCCCGGCCGCAGACGACCAGCCCCCGGATCCCGGGCCGGCGCGCGAGGGTGCGCAGCAGCTCCTCGATCCCGAGGTTGGCCGTCATCAGCGTGCCGGCCAGCGCCACGCCCGGCAGCGCGGAGAGGGGTTCCACCAGCTCCCGGCTGCTCAGGCTGCAGACCGCGACCTCGCCCTCCTGGGCCGGTTCACCACGTGGCACCGGTGCCCTCGCCGGTGTACGTGCGCGGCAGGCCGCCCGGACGTACCGGAGGCAGCGTGGAGCTGATCTCGGTCACCCGGGCTCCCAGCCGGGTGAGCCGCTTGCCCACCCGCAGCTGCTCCGAGCGCAGTTGGTCGAGCCGGTCGCGGAAGTACTGCTCGACCTCCACGACCTGGCGCTCCTGCTTGTCGGCGTCCAGCGAGTCGTTCAGCACCGCTTCGAGGTTGGACATGAAGAAGGCGTAGTTGAACTGCCCCATCTCCTGGCGGATGGCGTGCACCCGCTCCTTGAACTCCTCCATCACCTCCTCCACGCCGGGCAGCTTGCGGAAGCGGCGCTGCAGCCGGGAGATGAAGGTCTGCAGGACCACGTTGTAGGTCTCGAACTCGAACACCGCGGACTGCTCGGTGATGACCCCGCGCCGGTGGTAGTCCTCGTTGTTGTAGAGCCGCGCGAAATGCTTGGCCAGCAGACCGACCTTCTCGTCCGCGAAGGAGTAGCCGTACGGGTCGAGGCTGTCGTGGTAGCTGTGGTCGAGCAGGTCGTCGGACTCAAGGCGGCGCACGATCGTCGTACCCGGGTAGATCTCCAGCCGTTCCGTCATGCGGCGCAGGTTGTGCCCGGCGTTGTCCCGCAGGAACCGGGCGTTGGCCGTCAGCGTGTCGACGGTCGCGTACGGATGGAACGGGATGAAGCCCATCGCCAGGTAGATGCCGTGCTCGCGCAGCATCCGGATGATGGTGACGTTGTCCTCGACCGTGGCGCGCTTCTCCCACAGCAGCAGTTCCTCGGCGGTGCCCGCCTCGATGCCGACGTTCACCTTCTCCAGGCCGGAGGCGGTGAGCAGGTCGAGCAGCGCGTGGTCCTCGGGGGTGTCGTGCCAGTTCTCGGCCCGCATGCAGACGTTGTAGTAGATGTCCAGCCCGCGGTCGAGGATGCCCTGGGCGATGGCGGCGACCCGCTTCTTGCCGACCCGGCCGCCGTCGGGGTCCTCGAAGGTGGAGTCCACGAAGTCGAAGGTGCGGAAGTTGTGCCGTTCGACGATCTGCGCGACCTCTTCGACGATCTGCTCGGGCCCGCGTCCGCGCCACGCCTTGCCGGCCTGCACCCGGTTCTTCAGATGGGGTGCCGAGCAGAAGGCGCAGTTGGCGACGCAGCCGCGGCTGGTGCTGACCCGTACGTACTCCAGTTTGTCGCCGTGCTGGCTGAGCTGGTCCCGGGCCGGGAACGGCAGCACCTCCAGGTCGTGGATGAGGGGCCGGGCCGGGTTCTGCCGGATGCCGCCCTCCTCGTCCCGGTAGCAGATGCCGGGGCAGTCGGTCAGCGGCTCCTTGAGGTAGAGCCGCTGGGCGAGGTCGAGAATCGTGGGCTCGCCCTCGCCGACGGCGACGATGTCCGCGTACGGGTTGTTGCGCAGCACGTCCTGGCCGGCGAACGTACCGGCCGGGCCGCCGCAGGCGATCGGGGTGTCCGGCAGCGCCTCGCGCAACTGCCGGCACAGGCTGACGCAGCTCGTCACATTGAGGCTCATCAGCGTGAAGCACACCAGATCCGGACGGTACTCCCGCAGATGGGCGACGGCCGCCGCATGGTGCTCGTCGCCGTGCTCCACCTCCCGGATCTCTGCGGTGAAGCCGACGTGCCGCAGCACGCTGGCCATGTAGGCGACGCCGAGGTGCTCCGGCGACATCACGAGATCGCCGTCCAGCAGGATGAGGAAGCTGACCTTGAACGAGGCGGGATCGGTGACACGGGGGTCCAGCGAGAGCTCGAACTCTCCCGGTTTCCGCCGGGGGCTACGCGTTTCGAGGGTGACGTCCTGAATCATCGACTCTCCCAGGAGGCGGGGGCCGGGCGCTCAGACCGGCTCGTTGGCGGGCTCGCCCGTCTGCACCCGGCTGCTGACGTACTCGGCGAGCAGGTCGAGGTCGTCGATCAGCTTGATCGAGAGGTCTTCGTCGGCGATCTCCACTCCGAACTCGCTCTCCACCCAGATCAGGAACTCGATGGTGTTGATCGAATCCAGTCCCAGGGCCTGGACGAGCCCCTTGTCAGGGACCTCGGACGGCTCGAGGGACAGTTCGAGGGAGTCGACGAGCACCTTGCGCAGCCGGGCCTTCATCTCCTCTGGTTCCATGTCGCGCATCCCTTCGTGTCGGTGGTCGCTCACAGGTAGCCCATCTCGCGCAGCCGGCTGCTGGTGTAGTCGTCCTCGCCCGTGTCCTCCGTCGTGTCCGCCGGGCCGGGCGCGGACGGCGCGGCGTCCCGCAGGGCCAGGGACCGGTCCGTCGCGGGGACCGGCACGTCCTCGGTGAACACCTCGGTGCGCGGGCGGCCGTCGACGTCCTGCGGCCAGGCGGCCCCGAGGTCCGTCAGCAGCGTGGGCATCGCGTCGGTCAGCGGGATCGTGCCGGGCAGCCGGCCCGGCCGGACGCGTGGTGAGCGCTGCGCCCAGATGCCCTCGTGCCGGTGGAGTCCGCTCTGGGCGCTGGGAGTCCACAGCGCGCCGGTCAACGAGGTGACCGGAAGCAGGGACTCGTCCGCCGGGACCAGCAGCAGATCGGGCGCGCGCTCGCCGTTGCCGCCCGGATAGGCCTCCTGCCGGGGCAGTACCGCCTGGAAGACCGGGTCACCCGTGGGTCCCTTCAGCGTGCCGAGCAGGTCGGTCACCTCCGCGGTGACCCGGTCCCGGTCCCGGGGGGCGACGGTGCCCCGGTGCTGCCGCGCCTTGAGATTGAGGTTGAGGCCGTAGGAGCCGGGGACCGGCATGTAGACGGCCGTCCGGGAGAAGTCCACCCGCCGCCCGCCGTCGGCGAACCAGCTCGCGGCGCCCTCGGCGGGCCCCTCGCCGGGCTCGGTGGCGAGCAGGCCCGCTTCCTCGAGCACCTGGTGCACGGAGAACGCGTACCGGCCCCGGCCCAGACCGTGGTCGGAGACGAGCGTCACCACGGTGTCCTCGTCCACCAGCTCCAGCAGCTCGCCCACCGCGGTGTCCAACGCCTGGTAGACCCGGGTGAGAGCTCGCTCCCAGCCGCTGTCCGCCGGGGCGTCCTCGTGCCGGGGGTGCCCCGCGTCCTCGTAGTGCCAGTAGTGGTGCCCGACCCGGTCGGCTTCGGTCAGGACGACCATGACGACGTCCGTGGGCCGGGTGGTCATCAGATGCCGCACGGACCGGATCCGGGCCTCGACATTGCGCTCGGCCTGATCCAGATAGCCCATGTCCCCGCGGAACATCGTGGCGAGGTCGGACTGGAAGTGCGCCCGGGCCCTGGCGAGTTCGCGCAGCAGCGAGTCGGGGCGGCAGTGCCGCAGGGTGCGCTCCAGGGGCCAGGTGATCTGGTAACCGGGGAGGTCGGCCGGCGGGTGGGACATGGGGATGTTGACGAGCCCGAGCGTGTACGACTGCGCCGCGAGCCAGTCCCATGCCGAGGACCGCCCCAGGTCACCGGCCTGGGTGATCCGGGCGCCGTAGCCGGGGTCCTGGGTGTCGTAGAACTGGTAGATGCCGTGGTTGCCGGGGTCCGCCGCGCTGACGAAGGTGGACCAGCCGGGAGCGGTGTGGGCCGGCCAGGTGCAGGTGGTCCTGCTGCTGGCCGAGGCGGCCAGGAGACTTCCGATGTTCGGGATCAGTCCCCGCTCGACCAGGGGGTCGATGAGATCGAACGTGCCCCCGTCGATTCCGATGACGAGGGCGAGCGGCGAGGGTGGCACGTGATTGCCTCCAGCAGTGTCGCCGGTGATCGGACTTGACCGTAACACTGAAGCAGACCGGCATTCTGCGAAAGACCTTTGTCAGGAGCACCTTGACCGAAAACCGAGGCTCGGGCGCCGTTCCGGTCGTGTTCCGCCGTTCGGTTCGGAGAGACCGACGACGCGTATGAACAGCTCCTTCCGGATGTGCCGGACACGGATCCGGCTTCCGTGTCGTTATGGCCAAAACGAATCGCCAGGAGTGATCGCTCCGGTGTCCGCGCGCGCTTTCCGGGCAGACTGCTTTCCGAAATTCCGCATGCCCGGTTGACTTCCCCGGCTTCGTCGATGGAGCCTTCCAAGGCGGGCTCTTCACGGACGATCCGGCGTCATCCCGCGTCTTCCTCTGTCGTTCACGTCGATTTCCGCAGGGCACCCGCCCGGTTTCCCGCGTTCCGGAACGCGCCGCGATGTGCCGGGCAGCGCTGATTCCCCTGCCGACGGAAAGGCCGATGCATGTCCCCGCCCCTGCCATCCGCTCCGCTCACCCTGGCGGTGGTGATCCCCACCCGGGGCGATCACCAGCGGCTGCGCCTCACGCTCGCCTGTCTCGCAGCCCAGACCGACGCACCCGCCCACGAGGTGATCGTGGTCGACGACAACGCGCCCGAGGGGCGTCCGGCACTCGCCGGGGTCCTCGCCGAGGCGCGCGACCGGCTGCCGCTGCGCGTGGTGCCCGGTCCCGGACGAGGGCGGGCGGCCGTCCGCAACACCGGTGCCGGCGTGGCCGAGGCCCCCTGGTTGGTCTTCCTCGACGCCGACGTCGTCGTCGGCCCCCGCTTCCTGCGGGCGTACGCCGACGCCGCCCGGCCCGGGTTCTTCCTGCACGGCCGGATGCGCGAACTCCCCATGGCGGCACGACTGGTGACGGCGCTGGCGGACGCGCCCTGGCCCGACATCCAGCGGACCGCCGCCGAGCTGACCGGATCCGCTCCGGACGCCCGCGGCCGGGACCCCCTGCGCCGCACGATGGCGAACGCCCTGGAGCGCGCCGTCGAGGCGATGGACGCGGGGACCCTGCCGGACGTCGCCGCCTGGCTCGGCTTCGTCGGCGCCAACTCGGCCGTCGAGAGAGAGGTCTGGCGCTCCGTGGGCGGGTTCGACGAGGGGTTCGGGCGTGACTGGGGCTGCGAGGACATCGAGTTCGGGGTGCGGCTGCACGCCGCGGGGCTGCGGCGCGCCCTGGTGCCCGAGGCGTACGGCATCCATCTCAGCCACGCCCGGCCGGGCCGCTGGGACCAGCACGGACGGAACATGGAGCGGTTCACGATGCTGCATCCCCTGCCCGCGGTACGCGCCCTGACCGCCCTGCTCGGCCCCGACGGAACCCCGGAGCGCTATGTGACCGCCGTCCGGGCCGAGGCGGCCGGGGCCCGGCCGGCCGGCACCCTATGAGCGCGCAGCCCGAGGCCCGCGCCCAGCTGGTGGTCTCCCCGCACCCGGACGACGCGGTGTGGTCTCTCGGCGGCCGGCTCGCCCACTGGGTCGCGCAGGGGTTCCCGGTCACGGTGGTCACGGTCTTCGACGGACCGGAGCCGGAGCCGGAGCCGGAGGCCGGTCCGGCGGCCGCGCCGGCACCCGGCTCCGCGCCGGAGGAGGCGCCACCGGACGCCGCCGACGCGCACCGCTCCGCCGCCCCCGGCACCCGGCGGCACGCCGCTCCCCCCGTGCGCCGCCGCCCGGCCCCCGGCTCGCCCCCGCCCGACGACCCCGACGCCTGGCGGTACGTCGCCCGGCCTGCGGTCCGGCGTCGTGAGGACCGTGCCGCGCTCGGCGAACTCGGTGTCGAGCATGTCTCGCTCGGCTTCACCGACGCCGCGCTGCGCACCACGGACGGCGGATACCGTTACCGCTCGGCGCCCCGGCTCTTCGCCGCGCGCCACCCGGACGACGACGATCTGCCCCGCGCGATCCGGGACGCCCTGCGCCCGCTGTGCCCGCCCGGGACCCGGGTGCACGGCCCCCTGGCCGCCGGCCGGCATGTCGACCACGTGGTGTCCCGGGCCGCCGTGGAGCGGCTCGCCGCGCCCGGCACCGCCTGGTACGAGGACTTCCCCTACCCCGTGCGCAGCCGGGACCACCACGGCTTCGTAGCCCGCTGCCAGCCCCTCACCGACGCCGAGGTCGAGCGCTGGCTGGCCGCCGCCCTGCACTACGCCAGCCAGGCCGAGGCTCTGTTCGGCGGCGCGGACGGGCTGCACCGGGCCCTGCTCGCCCGGGCCCGCGCCCATGGAGCCGAGGCGGGGACACCGCACGCCGACCGTCACTGGCTGGGCGCCGAGCCGGACGGCCCCTAGGGCCTGGCAGTCCACCGGTCCGGTGCCCCGGCCCCGCGTACGACCGCGCGTCACGTGCCCCGTCGGACGACCGTGAAAGGACCCGCAGATGCCGCCCCTCGCTCCGCTTCCGCTGATCGGCAACGACCTGGTCATCAACGAGGACTCGTGCAACCTCAGTTGCACCTACTGCCTGACCGGGCAGAGCAACCTCAAGGAGGGCCACTCCCTCAAGCTCATCTTCGACCCGCCCAAGCGCGACCACTACTCCCCGGACTCGGGCCTCGGCCGGCGCATCAACACCGTCGCCGACCGGCTCGGTGACCGCTTCGACCTGCCGCTGCTCAAGGTCACCGGCGGGGAGATCTTCCTGGTCCGCGGCATCATGGACTTCCTCCAGGAGCAGTCCTCCCGGTACGAGGTCCTCGTTATCCAGACCAACGGCGTGCTGGTCACCGACGAACACCTCGCACGCATGCGGTCCTGGGGCAACGTCGTCCTCCAGGTCTCCCTGGACAGCCACCTCTACCCGGGCAACAGCTACCGCGTGCAGTCGGAGTCGCTGCACACCAAGGTGATCCGAGCCGTCAGCCGGATCCTCGACTCCGGCCTGCCGGTGGAGATCTACGGCGTCCTCAACGACCGCAGCGTCGGCGAGTTGTCCGACTTCGCCGGCTGGCTCGCCGCCTTCGACACCGCGCCCACCTTCTTCCCCTTCCCGGTCCGCGGCCCGGACGCCGAGAAGTTCGCGGTCCGCCGCGACCAGATCGGCCACATCGAGGAACTCGCCGAGCGCCACGCCGAGTTCAGCCGGATCCTGCCGCCGCGCGCCTACTTCGACCGGCTGCTCAGCTTCTACCACGAGGGCAGGCGCACCTTCCGCTGCCATCTGCCCCGGCTGGTCGTCTCCAGCTTCAGTGACGGCGTCGTCACCCCCTGCCCCAACATCTGGTTTTCCGACATGGGCAACGTCCTCGGCGACGAGTCCGAGCACCTGCTCGACCGGCTCGGCTCCAGCGGCCTCTACCAGGCCCTTCTGGCGCCCAAACCGAGGCTGGGTGCCTGCCACGGCTGCTTCACCCCCTGGGACACGCTCTCCATGTACTTCGAGGACGAGATCACCCTCGACGAGCTGTGTGCCGCCCCCACCTACGCCCCGCCCCGGATCCGCGGCATGATCGAGCGCGCCAAGGCCGACTACCTGGCGAGCAGCGATGGCTGAGGGCACGGAAGGGGCACCGGACACGCTCCTGGACGCCGTCGGGCGCCTCGCCCCGGACACCGAGGTACTGCCCGGCCGCACCGCGGCCGGGCTGCTGGCCGAGGCGCAGCGGCTCGCCGAGGCGCTCAAGGCCCAGGGTGCCGAGGGCGAGGCGGTGGCGCTCCGGCTGCCCAACGGACCCGGCTGGGTGGTGCACTTCCTCGGCCTGCTCGCCGCGGGCGCCCGGCCGCTGCCCGTGGCATCCGACACCCCCGACCCCGAGGTCCGCAGACTGCTGGAGCTGGCCGGCGGCGGACGCGTGCTGACACCCGCCGACGGGCCCGGCCGGCCGCCCCGGCTCGAGGGCACCCCGGGCGCCCCCGCCGACGACGGCCCCGGCGTCCTGCTGCCCACCTCGGGTACCACGGGCGCCCCCAAACTGGTCTGGCGCCCCGAGGCGAGCTGGCTGTCCGAGGCCCGCCGCTACCGCGACGGCGTCGGCGTCACCGCCGGGGACGTCCTGCTGCTGCCCGTACCGCTCTCGCACGCCTACGCCCTCGGGTGGATGTGCGGCGCGCTGCTCACCGGGGCCACCCTGAAACCCGTACCGCCCACCGGACTCGGCGAGACGGCACGCGCACTCGCCACCGGGGCCACCGTCGTCGCGCTGGTGCCCGCCACCGCACGGCTGCTGGCCACCCGGCAGCGGCTGCGCGCCCGCCGCGCCGGACCCGAAGCGGCCCCGCCGGCCCCCCGGCTGCGGCTCGCCATGGCGGGCGCGGGTCCGGTCGACGGCCCTCTCGACGCGCTGTTCCGCGAGGCCTACGGCGTGGGGCTCGCCCGCAACTACGGCTCCACCGAACTGGGCGCGGTCCTCTCCGGCCCGGCCGGGCTGCCGCCGCTGTGCGTGGGCACCCCCCTGCCCGGGGTCGGTGTCCGCCTCCTGGACCGCACCACCCGTGCCGTGACCGCGGACGGCCCCGGAATCCTCCAGATCCGCACCGACGTGCTGCCCGACTGGCACGACACCGGCGACCTGGCCGTGCCCGAGCAGGGCCACTGGCGCATCCTCGGCCGCGAGGGCACCGCCATCCGGCGCGGCGCCCGCTGGGTGGCGCCCCTGGAGATCGAGTCGGTGCTGCGCACCCACGGCGGCGTACAGGACGTACGGGTCGCCGCCCGACGCCGGTCCCACGAGGGCGAGGACGGACTGGTCGCCGAGGTCGTCGTGTCCGACGACACGACCGGCGAGGAAGAGCTGCGCCTCCACGCGGCCCGGCACCTCGCCCCCTACAAGGTGCCTGACACCTTCGTGCTGCGCACCGCCCTGCCGAAGACCGCCACCGGCAAGGCCGCCGCCCCCGTCCGCTACCGCCTCACCCCGCGCGCGCTGCGGGCCGCCCGCGCCTACAAGGCGTCCGAGCTGCTCTTCGCGCTCCACGACCTCGGTGCCCTGAGCGCCCTGGCCCAGGGCGCCGAACTCGCCGACATCAGCACCGAACTCGGCTGCGACACGAGAGCGTTGGAGCTGCTGCTGGACACCGCCACGTCCCTCGGCCTGCTCTCCACCGCTCCCGACCCCGACGGCCCCGCGGTCCCCGCCGACGAACTCGCCGCCTTCGTGGAGCTGGAGAAACGACTCTCCCGCGATCTTGTGAGCCGGGAGGCGCTGGCCGCCGTGGCGCGTACGGGCGTATCCCACCGGCCGTTCGAACAGCGCCCGCACGACGCGGAGTTGGTGCGTGTCTACCAAGGTGCCATGAGCGGTCCCTCCGCCCGTGCCCGCACCGCCGTCGGGCTGCGTCTGGTCCGGCCGCGCCCCGGCACCCGGCTGGTGGAGGTCAGCGCCGGACCCGGCCGCTACCTGGAGCGGCTGCTCGCCGCCGACCCCACGGCCACCGGCCACCTGTGGCAGACCGGCCGGCTCGCGGGCCCGGTGTGCGAAGCGGTGCGCGCGGCCGTCACCGACGGCCGGGTCACGACCGGGCCGGAGCTGCCGCACGGCGACGCCGACGTCTGCGTCGTCGCCAACAGCGTCCACGACCCGGCCGGCGGCGCCCGCCTCGCGCCGCTGCTGCGGACCCTGAAGCCCGGCGGCCTGCTCCTGGTCGACGATGTCTTCCTGCCCTCCGGCACCGCCGGCGGCGAGCCGGGCGAAGGCGCCGAACTGGCGCTGGACTGGCTCACGCACGGCGGCACCCGCTGGCCCACCCTCGCGGCGCTCACCGCCGCCCTGGCCGAAGCGGGCGCGGACCTCGTCCGCGACCTGCACTTCGAAGGCTCCCCCTGCCATCTCGTCCTAGCCAAGGAGGCCGACTGATGGGCGATCCCCTCGTCCGTATCGCCGAAACCATGGGACAGCGCGGCCGAGTCGTCGTGGTCTCCGGAGCGTCCGGGACCATCGGCAGCGCCTGCGCCCGCCATCTCGCCGAACTCGGCGCCACCGTGGTGGCCGGCTACCACAGCGGCGAGGACCGGGTGGGCAAGCTGGCCGCCCAGGTGGAGGAGGCCGGCGGCACGCTCGTGCCCGTCCGGGCCGACCTGTCGGCGCCCGGCGGCCCGTCCGCGCTCGTCTCGGCCGCCCTCGACCGGTTCGGCCGGATCGACGGCCTCGTCGCCGCCGCCGGACTGCGCACCCGGCGCCTCGCCATGGCCACCGACACCGACACCCTGACCGAACTGCTCGACGTCAACCTGGCCGGCTCGGTCAACCTCGCCAAGGCCTGCCTGAAGCCGATGATGCGTGCCCGCTACGGCCGTATCGTCCTCTTCGGCTCCCGGGCCGGCACCAGCGGCCTGCCCGGGCACAGCGCGTACGCGGCGACCAAGGGCGCCCTGCAGCCGTGGGCCGCCTCGCTCGCCGGCGAGGTCGGAAAGCACGGCATCACGGTCAACGTGGTGGCACCGGGCGCCATCCGGGCCGAGGTCATGGACTTCTCGCCCGAGGAGCGCGACCTCGTGCTGAAGTTCATCGGCGCCGGGCGGCTCGGTGAACCCGAGGAGGTCGCCGCGGCGGTCTCGTTCCTGCTCTCCCCGGCGGCCTCGTACGTGAACGGCAACACCCTCGTCGTGGACGGCGGTGCACGCTTCTGATGTCCGGCACGGCCCACGCACCCTCCGGCCCCACCGTGGCCACCGAACGTCCCCAGCCGCGCACGGCCGATGCACCGCGCCTGCGCACGGCCGTCCTCGGCGCGGGCTGGGTGTCGCGCACGGTCTGGGTGCCGCTGCTCGAGGCGCACCCCGCGTTCGAGGTGACGGCGCTCGTGGACGCCGACCCGGCCGCGGCCCGTGCCCTGGTACCGCCCGGACGCGCCGTCGTCGTCGGCACCGGCCCGGACGACCTGATCGGCCTGCCCCTGGACCTCGCCGTCGTCGCCCTGCCCAACCACCTCCATGTGCCCGTCGCCCGCACCCTGCTCGGCCGCGGTGTCCCGGTGTTCGTGGAGAAGCCGGTCTGTCGCACCGCCGCCGAGGCGCGGGCCCTGGCCGAGGCCGCCCGAGGCGGTGCGGGCGTGTACGCCGGGAGCGCGGCCCGCCATCGCGCCGACGTGCAGGCACTCGCGGCGCTGCTGCCCTCGCTCGGCGATCTGCGCGCCCTCGGCCTCGACTGGACCCGGGCGTCCGGGATCCCGCAGCGCGACGGCTGGTTCACCGACCGCCGGCTGGCCGGCGGCGGCGCCCTGCTCGACCTCGGCTGGCATCTGCTGGACGTCGGCCTCGACCTGCTCGGACGGCCGGGGGTGACGGCCGCCTTGGGTGCCGTCTCCGGCGACTGGCTCGGGGACACCGGCGCCACCGCCGACTGGAGCCCGCGCGGCCGGGACCGCGACACCTCGGCCCGCACGGCGGGTGACCCGGTGGAGGACACCGCGCGCGGGTTCCTGCTCACCGACACCGGCGTCGCCGTCTCCGTCCTGGCACGCTGGGCCTCGCACCAGGCGGTGGACAGCACCACCCTCACCGTCGAGGGCACCAAGGGCGTCGCCGTCCTGCGCGGCACCTTCGGCTTCAGCCCGCACCGCGTCCCGCGCTCCTCTCTGACCGTGCTGCGGCGCGGCGAACGCACCGAGGTACCGCTGCCGGACGAACCCGTCGGCATCGAGTACGAACGACTCGTCGACGACCTGGCCCGGCGGCTCACCGACCCCGCGCGCTCCGCGACCGGGGCGGGCGGCTCGCTCGCCGAGATCGGCGTACTCGCCCACTGCGTCGACCGGCTCTACGCGGCGGCCGGCCGCACTGGCCCTGCCCCGACGACCCCGGAAACCCGGAGTGCCTCATGAAATTCGCGTACTTCACCCACGTATGGGGACGGGAGAACCTCACCGTCCGTCAGCGGTACGAGGAACTGTGGCAGGAGGTCGAGGCGGCGGACCGGCTCGGCTTCGACTACGCCTTCTCCGTCGAACACCACTGCACCCCGGAGGAGAGCTGGATGTCCTCGCCCGCGGTGTTCTGCACCGGCGCGGCGTTGCGCACCGAGCGCATCCGGGTGGGGCCGATGGGCTGGGTGCCGCCGCTGCACCACCCGCTGCACATCGTGGAGCAGGCCGCCACCCTCGACCACCTGCTCGGCGGCCGGCTGGAGGTGGGACTCGCCTCCGGGGTCAGCGATCAGCCGTTCAGGCCCTTCGGCGCCGACTTCGCCGGCCGCAAGGAGCGCACCCGGGAGTGCGCCGACCTGCTGCGCGCCGCGTTCACCAGCAAGGGTGCCTTCGACTTCGACGGGCCGGTGCACCGCCTGCGCGACGTCAACCTGTCGTTCGGCGCCGAGCAGAGCCCCCACCCGCCGCTGTGGATCCCCACCACGGACCGCGCGACCCTGCGCTACCTGGCGAAGACCGGAGGCCACACCTGCTCGACCATGATCGTGCCGCGGGCGGCCATGGGCGTCGTCTACCGCCACTACGTCGACTGGTGGCGCAAGGAGGGGCAACCGGGTGTGCCGAACATCGGCTACTGGAGCCTCGTGCACGTGGCCGAGACGGACGCCGAGGCCGAGGCCCGGGCGGCCGAGCAGGCGACCCGCACCTTCGTCGAGACCCTGCGCTACGGCGCGGTGCGCCGCTCGGCCGACCGGCCCGCCCCGGCGAGCGGCCTGAGCACCGCCGACATCCTCGCCGGCTGCCACGACTTCCGGTTCCTGATGGACCACAACCTGATCTTCGTCGGTTCCCCGCGCACGGTCGCCGACCGCCTCGCCGAGGCCGCCCGCGAGGGGCATTTCAACACGCTCTTCGGCGAATTCGTCTTCGGTGACATCACCGGCGACGTGGCGATCGGCTCCATGGAGCTGTTCGCCCGGGACGTCGTCCCGCAGCTGGCCGCGTTCTCCCCGTACCAGCCCACCGAGACGGCCGAACCGAGCGTCGCCGTCTCCTGAACCCCAGGGATCAGCCTTGCCCTCCATGACCGAACGCGACGGTGTCCTGGTCGGTTTCGCCGACGGTGACACCGCCGCCCGCCAGGCGCTCGCCCGGCGCCTCACCGACGTCGTCGCGCAGCGCGGTGCCCGGGCGACCGTCCTCACCGGCCCGGCCGTGCCCGCCGAACTGCGCGCCGCCCTCGGCCCGGACGCCGCCGGCCTCGTCGTCGAGGTGACCGGCGGGCCGCGCGGCGCCGAGCCGATCGTCGTCCCGCCCGGCGAGCCGGATCCGCTGGACCGCCTCCTGAGGGAGCTGGAGCGGCACGGGCTGCCGCCGGCACCCGCCGCCCCCTACAGCCCCGACGAGGAGGACGAGGTGGCCCGCCGTCTCGAAGCCCTCGGCTACATCGACTGACCGAGGCCGGCCCATGGTGACGCCCGTCAGCAGCGATCCGCGCGAGCGGCAGCTCCCCGAACCCGAGCGCATCGAGGACCTCGTGCGGCGCCTGCGCCAGGTGCCCGACCGGCAGCGGCGCTTTTCGGTCACGCCCGCGCAGGCCCGACGTGTGCACGGCATCCGCCCCGACCTGCTGGCCGCCCTCACCGCCGCCGGCGTCCCGCACGTCGGCGTGGGCGAGGAACGGCTCTACGACGCCTACGACCTCGGCAACGCGGCCCTGCACCTGGGTCGGCTCTCGGTGCAGCGCCGGTCCATGCGCGCGTGGGCCAAGGCCTGGCAGACCGCGCTCGACCAGACGCCGGGCCACCGCGTCCAGGTGGTCTCCGCCTGCCCGGCCCCGGGCCACCCCGGCACCTGCCGCTACGGCGTCCTGCTCGACGGCCGGCGGCGCCAGGTCGTAGGGCCCGCGGCGGAGGCCCGGCTCGGGGAGCTCCATGCGGCCCCCGCCACCCGCGCCTGGCCCGCATTTCCGGCGGATGTACAGGAGTTGCTCCGCGAGGTGGCGGACATCGGGTTCTTCCTGCTGCCCGAGGCGGTGCGCTGGGACCCCGAGTTCATGTGGCGCACCCGCATGTCGGACTGCGGTGGCGCCGCGGCCTGGCTGGTCCACGAGGGCGGCCGGCGCGGCCTGGAGACCCGGTTCTCCTTCGGCCTGCTGGTGGCCACCCCGTACTCCACGCCGCACTGCTGGGCGGAGTTCCGCATCGACGGGGTCTGGGTGCCGGTCGACCCACTCCTCGTCCGGGCCCTGAACCAGTGGGCCGGACTGGACCCGGGTGCCTTCCCTCCCGACGACACCCCCGGCGCCCTCTTCCACCGCCTCACCGGCCGCTTCACCAAGGTGGTGAGCCACGGTGGCATCTGGGCGCAGGTGTCACTGCCGACGGAACGGACCGACTGACCGGGCCGGGTGCGGCGGCGTCCGGGCGAAGGATCGCGGACTCCCGGCGCAGTGCCGGTCTTTTTCGGTCATCGTGCTCGGACCGCAGGCGCGTTGGGCGCGACGGCCGCGGGGAAGGCCTAGGCTGGCGGACGCCACCGGAGTGCCGGACTCCGTCGGCTGCGTGCGCCCCGGCACGTCGCCGACCCCATCCGCGACGAGAGGACGGGCATGACGCCTGAAGAACTGTCGGACTTCGCCCTGGACCTGCCGAGTGCCAAGGACGACGAGGCCTTCGGCCCCGGCGCCACGGTGTTCAAGGTCGAGGACAAGGTGTTCGCCATCCTTCAGGACGCCACGGACGCGCGGCCCGCACAGGTCACCCTGAAGTGCGAACCCGACCTGGCACTGCACCTGCGCGACCAGTACCCCGCCGTGGGGCCCGGCTACCACGTCAACAAGCGGCACTGGAACACGGTCCTGCTCGACTCCACCGTCCCGACGCCCGAACTCAAGGAGATGGTGGAGCACTCCTACGACCGTGTGGTGTCCGGCCTGCCGAAGGCGGTGCGCGAGCGCCTGCGGCTCCAGCGCGGCTGACCGCCGGAACGCCCGCGCCCACCCCACTCGCCCGACTCCAAAGGAAAGAGCACCACTCATGGCAGTCCCTCAGCTGTCCCTCTTCGGAATCGTCGTCGACGACATGCCCAAGGCCCTGGCGTTCTACCGCCGCCTCGGGATGGACATCCCCGCCGAGGCCGACGCGCAGCCGCACGTCGAGACCGTGCTGCCCGGCGGGGTGCGGCTCGCCTGGGACACCGTGGACACGGTCCGCAGCTACGACCCCGAGTGGAAGGCGCCCAACGGCAGCCACCGGTTCGCCGTCGCCTTCGAGTTCCCCGACGCGCAGGCCGTCGACGCGAAGTACGCCGAGCTGGTCGACGCGGGCTACGTCGGGCACGTCGCGCCCTGGGACGCCGTCTGGGGCCAGCGTTACGCCATCGTCCTCGACCCCGACGGCACAGCGGTCGACCTGTTCGCACCGCTGGCCGGCTGACCGTCCGCCACCGCGGGAGCCGGTCGGTGCCCTACCTCGGGATCGACATCGGCGGCACGAAGGTCGCGCTGCTCCTGGAGCGGTCCGGCTCCGCGCCCCCGGCACGGCTCAGGTTCACCTGGCCCCGGCACGGCGGCGCCGACGACGATCTGGACGCGCTCGCCTCCGCGGTGTCCCGGATCGCGACCGACGCCGCATCCGAGGGGCTCGCCGGGATACGGGCGGCCGGTCTCGCGCTGCCGGCCACCGTGCGGGAGGGCAGGATCACCGCCTGGCCCTCCCGGCCCAGCTGGACCGGGCTGCGCCTCGACGCGTTGCTGGGGCGGGTGCTGCCGGGGATCCCCGTGCTCCACGAGGACGACGGAAACCTGGCCGCCCTCGCGGAGGCCGCCCGCACCGGCGTGCCCGACCTGGCCTATCTGGGCCTGGGCACCGGAGTGGGCGGCGGCATCGTCCTCGGGGGACGGCTGCACACCGGCCCGTTCGGCGGCGCCGCCGAGATCGGGCACATGGTGATCGATCCCGGCGGCGCCGCCTGCGTCTGCGGGCGGGCCGGCTGCCTGCAGGCCGTGGCCTCGGGCACCGCGACCCTCGCCCGGGCCGCCGCCCTGCGCGGCGCCCCGGTGGACGCGGCGGCCTTCCGCACCGGGCTCGCCGAGGACCGCCCCTGGGCCACCGAACCGCTGCGGCGGACGGCGGAGGCGCTGGCGGTCGCGGCAGTCAACCTCGGCGAACTCCTCCAGTGCCGCCAGATCCGCATAGGCGGCGGCTTCGGCCACGGCACACCGGGCCTGCTCGGTCGCATCCGTGCGGAGACCCGGCGGCTGGCCCGCCCCGGCGTCGACCCCCCTGCGATCCGCCGCGCCGCCCACGGCGCCGACGCCTCCCTGCACGGAGCCGTCCTGCTGGCCCGCACCGGAGGGACGGCGCAGCCGGCCGGCTCCCGTGCCGGCCGGCCGTCGTCCTGACGGGCCCGGGCCCTTCCCGGTCCTGGCCCTTCCGGCTCACCCGGGCAGCCGTCCGCCTCCCGGCAGGCCCAGCAGCTCCCGTAGCGCCGGAGCCACGTCGTACAGCGACAGCCCGTCCGCCCGGCCCGGGGTGACGCCGGGGGAGTCGAGGACGAAGATGCCGGTGTCGCCGTGGTTGGCGTGGTCGGGGCCGGTGTCGTTCTCGGTGGTGTACAGCCCCTCGCCCATGCCGAGGGTGGCCAGCGCGCGCCAGCGCAGGTTGCCCACGTAGACCAGCAGGTCGGGGGCGATGCCGTTGACCTCCGGGTAGAGCTGCTGGGGGCGCAGGGCCCGGGTGCCCATGGGGTTGCCCTGGTCGTCGGGCAGCCGCTCCAGCGCGCTCGCGATGCGGTCCAGGGTGTCGTCGTACTCCCTCGCCGGAACCACGCCCTCGGGCTCGCGGCCCTCCACGTTGAGGAAGATTCGGCCGTAGTAGCCGCCCTCCGCCCATGCCGTGGTTCGTTTCCAGTCAACGTGTGCCTTGGCCATCGGCGTCGGCCCGTCCGGTTCCTTCGCCAGGACGAGCAGCCCCTCGCGCCGCAGCCACTCGTTGATGAACAGCCCGCCGACCATGGGCTGAGCTCCGTGATCCGAGACCACCAGGACGGAGGTGTTCTCCGGCAGGCACTCCAGGAAGTCGCCGATGTGCCGGTCCAGCGCACGGTAGTAGTCGCGGAACAGGTTCTCGTAGGGGTTGCCCGGCTCATGGCGGGGGTGCGCCGGATCGCAGTACTTCCAGAAGCCGTGGTGCAGCCGGTCCGGTCCCATGTCGACGAAGGACAGGAACTCCCAGTCCTGGCGGGTGGCCAGATGCCGGGCCACCCGGAAGCGCTGCTCGCTCATGTCGAAGATCTGCTGGGAGACCCGTTCCAGCTCGGGCGAGCGGAAGTTCTCCACGTCGAGTGCGTAGCCGCCGGTCAGCTTCTCCAACTCGTCACGCAGCGCGGGCGGCGAGGTGTATTCGGCGCGGGTCGACGGAGCCAGGAAGCAGGACACCATCGCGCCGCGGATCGGGGTCGGCGGGTAGGTGCCGGGCACGCCCAGCACCACGCTGTCCCGGCCCGCGGCCGTCATCTCGTCCCAGATCCGCGGCGCCCTGATGCTGTGCGAAGTGGCGAAGGCGAGCGGCCCGTAGTCGTGGGCGGCGCGGTCGCGGAAGCCGTACACCCCCAGTTCGCCCGGCGTGCGGCCGGACATCATGCACGACCAGGCCGGCATGGTGATGGGCGGGTCGACGCTGCGCATCGGGCCCCACAGTGAGCGCTGCCGCAAGGCACTGAGGACGGGCATGTCCTCGGCGAACCGGTCGAACACGAGCTGGGGCGTCGCCGAGTCGAGTCCGATCACGGCCACCCTGCCGGGCTGGGGCATCCATTCCTCCCTCTCTGGGGGACGGGGTCGGGGCGGGGGCAGCGGGTCAGTCCGGCTCGCCCGCCGAGGGCACGAGCTGGGTGAGGGCCTGAGCGGCGACGCGGTAGCCGAGCGCGCCCATGCCCATGACCACGCCTGCGGCGAGCGGGGCGGTGACGGACACGTGGCGGAAGTTCTCGCGCGCCCAGACGTTGGACAGGTGCACCTCGATCCAGGGCGGCGTGAAGTCGGCCAGCGCATCCCGCAGGCCCCAGCCGGCGATCATCAGCGCCCCGGGGTTGACCAGGGCGCCGACCGCGTCGCCGTGCTGCTGGAGCAGCTCGATCAACTCGCCTTCCCCGTTGCGTTGTTCGGCGACCAGCTCCCAGCCGCGGGCGGAGACCTCCTTGGCCACCTCGGCCTCGATCTGGGCCAGCGTGGTCGTGCCGTAGATCTCCGGCTGACGGGTGCCGAGCGTGCCGAGGTTGGGACCGTTGAGCAACAGCACATGGCTCATTTCCGTTCCCCCTCGCCGACGCCGAGGACGACCGCGCCGTCGAGCCCCAGCGGCCGGATGCCGATCGAGGCGAGCACGGTCGGCGCCACGTCGACCATGTCGTACGGCTCCTGCGGCACACCGTCGGCGGCCTGCGGGGCATGGGCGCCGCGCCGGTAGAACACCGCGTCGTCGCGGGTGTGGGTGCCCGTCAGCGTGTCGGTGCGCACCTGGGCCGTGCCCTCCCAGCCGCCGCGCAGCTGCACGCCCGGCGCGGGCAGCGCCAGCAGATCCGGCGCATGGCCGGTCAGCGGGCCGTGGTACAGCTCCTCGGACCGGTAGACCGCGGAGACCAGCAGGGGCCCGTCCACATCGGCACCGACCCGTTCCCCGTCGCAGCGCAGCGCGGTCAGTTCGGCGGCGATCTCCTCGGCCAGTTCGTCCGCCTCCGAGTCGGTGAGCCCCCCTCCCGGGAACCGCCTCTTGCGGTGCAGGTAGATCCGCGCGGGGTCGAGGGCGAAGGCTCCGGTGCGGGCGTCGAGTCCGTCGGCGAGCTTGGGCGCGGCGCTCGGCGGGGCCAGGTGACCGGCCTCCCGCAGCCAGGAGTTGACGTAGAACTGCCGGTCGACGGGGCCGAATCCGTGGTCGCTGACGAGGAACAGCTCGTCCTCGTTCCGGCACAGGTCGACGAGCCGGCCGACGCAGGAGTCGACCAGCCGGTAGAAGTCCCGCACGGCTCCGTGCAGCGGGTCGGCGGGGTCGGCCACGGCCCGCCACAGGAAGTGGTGCACCCGGTCGGTCTCGGTGATGACCGCCACCCCCAGGTCCCACGGCTCGTGGGTGAGCAGGTGCTCCATCGCGTCGGTGCGGGCCCGCAGCGCCCGTACCGCCCGGGCGAGGAACCCTGCGGGGTCCTGGGCCACATCACCGACCTCGACGTCCAGCTCGTAGCCGAAGCCGCGCAGCACCGGAAGCAGCCGGGCCGGGGTGACCGCGTTCTCCATCCGGGGCGCCACGAAGCCGGAGACCACGACGCAGTCGGCGACCGGCGCGGGGTAGGTGCCGGGCACGTTGAGGCACACCGTACGGCCGCCCGCCGCGGCGGTCAGCGCCCACAGCGGGGGCTGGCGCAGCTGCAGCAGATTCGAGAAGTGGACCCGGTAGTCCCCGTCGGGCACGAGGTCGGTGAAGCCGAAGATGCCGTGCCGGCCGGGGTTGGTCCCGGTGAGGAAGGTGGCCCAGGAGGTGGAGCTGATCTCCGGCACCGGAGCCCGTAGCTCGGCACAGTGCCCCTCGCCCAGCAGCTCGCCGATACGAGGCAGGGTCCCCTCCGCCGCGAGCTCGGTCAGCAGGGTGCGCGGCATTCCGTCGAGCCCGATGATCAGGGCGCGCTCGGCCATGTCTGCTGTCTCCGTTCGTCAGGCGGTGGGCGTGCCGCTGCGGTCCACGCGGTCGTTGACGTAGGCGGCCAGCAGGTCGAGGTCGTCGATCAGCTTGATCGAGAGGTCTTCGTCGGCGATCTCCACCCCGAATTCGCTCTCGACCCAGATCAGGAACTCGATCGTGTTGATCGAGTCCAGTCCCAGCGCTTGTACGAGCCCGTGGTCGGGGATGTCGGACGGCTCGACGGACAGTTCCAGGGAGTCCACGAGCACCTTGCGCAACCGGGCCTTTGTCTCTTCCACTTCGGAGCGTCCTTTCGGGGAAACGCGAACCGGACGAGCGGAGTGCGGGGGAAGGCGGGCAGAAGGAGAGCAGCAGGGATGCCCGCGCGGGCGCCGCCCTCGGTGCGAGCCGTCGACCGGCCCGGAACAATGGCCGGCCTGGGGGAACGGCGAGCAGGCGGCATGGAAATGTGCCCGGGGCATCGTCGGCTTTCCTGGTGGGGCACCACGATAGGCGATTTGCATTTCGGATCAGGTGTGCATTCTGGCCATTCCTCCGACGCGGGTACGACGGCGGGGAACACCGGCCCCGCCCCGGTGTGCAGCGGCGTCCCGGGCGGGGTCCGGCGGCCGTGGGGGTGGCAGAAAAGCAACCGTGCGGACCGCGGCGGACTCGCCCCTTCCATCGTGGTGTTGACGCCGTTCAGTGGAGCTTGCAGGATTTGGACCGCCGGGCGACCCCGATCGCCCTCCACCGTCTGCCCGTTTCCGTCAGCGCAGCTCGACGGGTCGGAATCCGACCCGGACTCCTTCGTCAGCGCGACGCCACGAGAGGCCCCGCCTCAGCGCCGCGAACGACGGGCTCGCCCCCCGGCCCGGGACTCGTGTGCACCGCCGGACCGGTACGCCGCCCGGGGAGTCGTCGCCGGACCGTGCGCGCTGCACACCGACCGAGACGACGAGAGGCACACCTATGTCATCCGATCCGGCCCAGCCCACCCTGACGTTCCCCGCGTGGCCGCAAGCCGGTGCCGAGGAACGCGAGGGTCTGTTGCGCGCCTTGAACCAGGAGGGCTGGTGGCGCAACGGCGGCAGCGAAGTGGACACCTTCGAGCGGGAGTTCGCCGAGCTGCACGGGGCGCCGTACGCGGTCGCCACCACCAACGGCACGCACGCCCTCGAACTGGCGCTGTCCGTCCTCGGCGTGGGCCCCGGCGACGAGGTCGTCGTGCCCGCCTTCACGTTCATAGCCTCCTCGCTCGCCGTCCAGCGGCTCGGGGCGGTCCCGGTGCCCGCCGACGTCCACCCCGACACCTACTGCCTCGACGTCGAGGCCACGGCACGGCTCATCACCCCGCGTACCAAAGCCGTCATGCCGGTGCACATGGCGGGCCAGGTCGCGGATCTCGACGCGCTGGCGAAACTCGCCGAGGCGACCGGAGTCACCGTCCTCCAGGACGCGGCACATGCGCACGCGGCCCGCTGGCAGGGCCGCCGCATGGGCGAGTTCGGCTGGATGGCGGCGTTCAGCTTCCAGAACGGCAAGCTGATGACGGCCGGTGAGGGGGGCGCCCTGCTGCTGCCGGACGAGGAGAGCCACCGGCAGGCGTATCTGCGGCACGGCTGCGGACGCCCGCCGGGCGACCGGGTCTACGCTCACCTCACCCAGGGCTCCAACTACCGCATGAACGAGTTCTCGGCGGCCGTCCTGCGGGCGCAACTGACCCGTCTGGAGGCGCAGATCGCCGTACGCGAGCAGCGCTCCCGCCAACTGACGGCGGCGCTCGCACGGATCCCCGGCGTGGTGCCGCAGGGCCGGGACGACCGGTGTGACGTGAAGTCGCACTACATGGCCATGGTGCGGCTCCCCGGCGTGACGCCCGAGCGCCGCACCGCCGTGGTGGACGCGCTGAACGCGCACGGCGTCCCCGCGTTCATCGGCTTCCCCCCGGTCTACCGCACCGCCGGCTACTGGCAGGGCCCGTACTCCGGCGACGCCGACGAGATCGGCAAGCGCTGCCCGGTGGCCGAGGAGATCGGCGGCGACTGTGTGTGGCTGCACCACCGGGTGCTGCTCGCCGACGCCGCCACCGTGGACCGGCTCGCCGAGGTGTTCGCCGAGGTCGTGGCCCGGACCTGAGGCGCGGCGGCTCGATCCGCCGCGCACATGGACGCTTCTGTCAGGCCTATCACGGAACGGGGAGCAGATGACGGCTCAGCGTGAGTTCGGCACGGTGGTCTTCGACCTGGACGGCGTGCTCATCGACAGCTTCGCGGTCATGCGCCAGGCGTTCGCCATCGCCTACCGGGAGGTCGTGGGCGAGGGAGAGCCGCCGTTCGCGGAGTACCGCACCCACCAAGGGCGTTACTTCCCGGACATCATGCGCCTGATGGGTCTGCCCCCGCAGATGGAGCAGCCCTTCGTCGAGGCCAGCCACCGGCTCATCGCCGAGGTCGAGGTGTACCCGGACGTACCCCTGTTGCTCAAACGGCTGCGGGAGTGCGACATCCGCACCGGCATCGCCACCGGGAAGTCCGGGGCACGGGCGCGCACCGTCCTCGAGGTGGTGGGCCTGCTCCCGCTGCTGGACACGGTCGTCGGCAGCGACGAGGTTCCACGGCCCAAGCCCGCGCCCGACATCGTCCGCGAGGCGTTGCGCCGACTCGGCGCCGGGCCCGAGGACGCCGTGATGGTGGGGGACGCCGTCATCGACATCCAGAGCGGCCGGGCCGCCGGAACGGCCACCGCGGCGGCGCTGTGGGGGGAGACCGCACCGGATCCCCTGCGCGCGGAGCGCCCCGACTTCGTCCTGGAGCGTCCCACCGATCTGCTGGCGCTCGTCCCCGGCGGGGCGGCCCGATGAGCACCGAAGCCCCACGTCCGCGCTTCAGCGTCGTCGCCCCGCAGGGCACCAACCTCGAACTGGCCGGGCTCGACGGAGCCGCCGCCTGGCGGACCCTGGCCGACACCGCGGCGCTGGCCCGCACCTGCGGATACGACACGCTGTGGCTGGAAGACCGCACGGACACCCTGCCGCGCCGGGAACTGCAGCCGGTGACCGAGTGCTGGACCGCGCTCGGCGCCCTCGCGGCGACCGTCCCGGACATCGGCCTGGGACTGCTCAGCGCGGCTCCGCCGCACCGCAACGCCCTCCTGCTCGCCAAGCAGGCGGCAGGCGTCGACATCATCTCCGGCGGCCGCTTCACCCTGGGACTGCCCACCTCCCCCCACCTGCCGGAACACGTCGCCGCGGGCACCGCCCGCTCCGGGGCCGAGACCAGGCCCGCCCTCGCCGAGACGATCGAGGCGCTGCGGGCCCTGTGGTCCGGCACCCGCACCAGCGTCGTCGGCGAAACGTTCACGCTCGCGGGTGCCCACGCGGTGCCCGTCCCGGTCCAGCCCCGACTGCCCCTGGTGATCCGGGTGGACGCGGCCCACCCCGACGCCACCGGCCTGCTGCCGGAGGAGGTGGTCCGCCAGTGCGCCGCCGTGCAGTGGCAGGGCGAGCCCGGTGAAGTGGCGCGTGCCGTCCGGGAGTTCCGGCTGCGACGGGAGAAGCTCGGCTTGGACCCCGCCGGGACGCAGCATGCGCTGGTGGCCGAGTGCCGGGTCTTCGAGGACCGGCTGAGCCGGGACCGGTGGCTCGCCACCCCGCACGTGGTGGCGTTCTGGAGCCACCACCCCGACCTGCTGGCCCGGCGCAGTCTGTACGGGACCGTCGAGCAGATCCTCGAACGCGCCGGGCGCTACACCGCCGCCGGGGTGACGGAGTTCGTCCTGTGGTTCCGCGACTATCCGGAAACCGAGAGCCTGCGCCGGTTCGCCGAGGACGTCGCACCGCGGCTGCCGGCGCCGGCCCACGGCACGGACACCGAGGAGGCGTAGACGTGCCGACGCCCACCGCGACCGCCGGCTATCTGACGAACGCCTGGCTATCCCTGGCCGCCGGGCTGCAACCCGCACCCGACCCCGGCCGGCGCAGCACCGTCGCCCTCCGCCTGACGGTCACCGACCCGCCCCCCGGCGTCCACGCCACGGTCGACGTGCGCGTCGACCTCGAGGCCGGCCGGCTCGCGGTCACCCCGGCCACCGGAGAGCCACCCGGGCTGCTGCTCACCCTCCCGTACACAGCCGCGTACATCCTTCTCCTCGGTGCCGCTCGGCCCCGCGCGGAGTTGCTGGAAGGCGGCGACGTCACGATCACCGGCAACTTCAGCCTGCTGTTCTTCATCGACGCGGCGCTGCAACGCGACCGCAGCGGCCATGTCGCCGCCCTGCGCGCCGGCACCGCCGCACCCCCGGGACACGTGCCGTGGGACGAACCGAAGACCGAGGAGGCGGGGACCGGCACATCCCAGACCGGCCGCGAGGCCCTCGCCCGGGCCGCCGACACCCTCCCCGGCACCCTGCGGGAGCTGCGCCGCGAGGTGGGCACGTCCACCCCGGGAGCACAGTTCTACGCCTCCCAGGACGGCAGGGTCCTGGCCGACGTCGGCCTCGGCCTGGCCAGGCCCGGCGTCGCCATGACCGCGCGGTCCGCACCCCTGTGGTACTGCTGTGCCAAGCCCCTGCTGTCGGTCGCGCTCGGCCGGCTGTGGGAGGCCGGGGACTTCGACCCCTATCGCCCGGTCGCCCACTACCTGCCGGAGTTCGGCACCGGGGGCAAGTCCCGCATCACCTCGATGGAGTTGCTCTGCCACACCGGACCGGTGCCCACGGGCCTGGACCCGCTGCACGGGGTGGTGACGGGCCCGGAAGCGGAACGGCTGCGGCGCGCCCTCGCCGTGCAGGTCCCGCCCAGGCCCCCCGGGGACCGTCCGGGCATCAACTACAGCCAGTGGTGGGCCTGGTTCGTGCTGGCCCGCCTGCTTCCCGCCATCGACGGCCGCGACTACGTCCCCTACGTCGAACAGCAGATCCTGCGCCCCTGCGGCATGGAGCACACCCGGGTGTGTCTGACCCCCGAGGACTATGCCGCGTACGGCGACCGGCTCCCGCTCATCCATGTCTCCAATCTGGGTGACGCACCGCAACCCACCTACTTCTGGTCGACGCGCGGCGCCACCACCCGCTGCGTCCCCGGAGTGAACACCCGAGGCCCCCTCAGCGACCTCGGCCACCTGTTCGAGATGCTGCTGGACGGCGGGACCGCCCCCGGCGGACGCGTCCTGGCACCGGCGACCGTGGCCGCTCTCACCGCCCGTCACCGCACCGGACTGACGGACCGGTACGGCAACGCCGACTGGGGCTTCGGTCTCCGTCTCGAATGCCGCTCGCTCGGCCCCGAGTACACGAGCTTCTCGCGTCATGCCTCCCCGCGCGCCTTCGGCCACGACGGGCTGTGGACCGCCGTCGTCTTCGCCGACCCGGAGGCCCGCCTCACCGTGGCCGTCCACCTCAACGGCAAGGTGGAGCACGAGCGCCACCGCGAACGCATCCTGCGGATCGCCGACGCCGTCTACCAGGACCTCAAACTCACCTGAGACCACAGCAACCCTCCACAGCCCCGGCTTCCCGTCACTCCAGAAAGGCGTCCGATGGCACAGCAGCCCGCTCCGCCCACCCTTCCCGTCCCCGACGAGGTCGGCCGCCTCTACGACCGCTATACCGACCTCGGTAGTGCCACACTGGGCGAGAATCTGCACTTCGGATACTGGGACACCCCGGACAGCCCCGTCCCGCTGGAGGAGGCGACCGACCGGCTGACCGACCTCATGACGGACCGCTTGCGCATCGGCCCCGGCTCCCGGGTGCTGGACCTCGGCTGCGGCACGGGACGCCCCGCCCTCCGGATCGCCGGCCGCACCGGGGCGGACGTCACCGGCATCTCCATCAGCCACAAACAGGTCGAGCGGGCCACGGCGCTGGCAGCCGAACACGACCTGGGGGGCCGGGTCCGCTTCGAACGGGCCGACGCGATGGACCTGCCGTTCACCGAAGAGTCCTTCGACGCCGTCATCGCCCTGGAATCCATCATCCACATGCCCGACCGCGCCCACGTCCTGCGCCAGGTGGCCCGGGTGCTGCGGCCGGGCGGGCGGCTGGTGCTCACCGACTTCTTCGAACGCGCGCCGATCCCCGACACAGGGCGGCCCGCCGTCGAGCGGTATCTGCGCGAGTTCATGATGACGATGGTCCAGGCGGAGGACTACCCGCCCTTGCTGCGCCAGGCCGGGCTGTGGTTCGAGGAGCTGACCGACATCAGTGAGCCCACCCTGCGCCGCACCTTCATCGAGCTGTCCGCGCGGATCAGCAGCTCCGCACAGCAACTGGCCGCCGACTACGGGGGAGAGCTGGTCGAGCAGTTCAATCCGGCGGACATGACGGACGTCAAGGAGTTCGGTCATCTGCTCGTCGTGGCCGTGCGGCCCGTTCGCTGAGATGGCGGGATGCAGTCGCCCGCTCCGGAGGCACCGGCAGGATGGCGAGTCATGTCACACATGATTTCCGAACCGGATTCCGCCCGGGGCGAGCAGCGTGATGGCGGAGCCACGTGGATCGCCGTGTTCGCCGCGTGCGTGGGACAGTTCGTCGTCGTCCTCGACATCTCGGTGATCAACGTGGCGTTGCCGTCCATCCGCGGGGGCCTCGGCATCGGGGCCGGAAGCCTGCAGTGGGTGGTCAACGCCTATGTGATCACCTTCGCCGGGTTCCTGTTACTGGGCGGCCGCGCATCAGACCTCTTCGGGCGCAAGAGTGTGTTCGTCTTCGGGCTCGGGGTCTTCACGGCGGCCAGCCTGTTGGGCGGGCTGGCGACCTCGCCGTGGATGCTCATCGTGGCCCGCGCCTTGCAAGGGTTCGGCGCGGCCGTGTTGTCGCCCGCCACCCTCACGATCCTCACCACGAGCTTCCCGGAGGGCACCGGACGCGTCCGTGCGATTGCGACGTGGACGGCCGTGGGAACGGGAGGCGGCGCGGCCGGCGGGGTCATCGGCGGCGTGCTCACCGACTACCTCTCCTGGCGCTGGGTCCTGCTGATCAACGTTCCGCTGGGGCTGATCGTGATCGCGGCGGCGGCGCTGTGGCTCGCCGAGGGCAGGACCGGGCAGGCGGGCCGCCGCCGGCTCGACGTTCCCGGAGCCGCCCTCGCGACGCTCGGCGCGGGCTGCCTGGCGTACGGCATCTCCCAGACGGAGTCGCACGGCTGGGGCTCCACACCGGCCCTCGCGTTCCTGCTCCTCGGTGTCGTCACGCTCGGGGCGTTCATCGCCGTGGAGCGCCGTGCGCCCGAACCGCTGACCCCCCTCGGGGTCTTCCGCGTGCGGTCGGTGTCCGTGGCCAACGTCATCACCTTGGTCAGCGGCATGGCCTTCTACGCGATGTGGTTCTTCCTGTCGCTGTACATGCAGAACGTGCTGAAGTACTCGGCTGTGGAAACCGGGCTCGCCCTGTTGCCGCACACCCTCGCCGTCATCCTCTCCGCCCAGCTCGCGCCCCGGATGACGCGCTGGATCGGCGGACGCGCGCTCCTCACGCTCGCCGGCGTGCTGACAGCGGCGGGCTTCTTCTGGCAGGCGGCCATGAAGGCCGACGGCACCTTCCTGGTCACCCTGCTCGGCCCCGGCATCGCGTTCTCCTTCGGCGCCGGTGTGATGATGACCCTCCAGTCCGTCTTCGCCACCACGGGCGTGCCCCCGCAGCAGGCGGGGGTGGTGGCAGGTCTCGTCAACACCTCGCGCACCATGGGCGGCGCACTCGGACTGTCGGTCCTGTCGTCCCTCGCCGCGAGCCGCACCGGCCCGGCCGGGACCAGCCTGGAGGCGCTGACCTCGGGCTATGCGAGAGCATTCTTCGGGTCCGGGGTGGCCATCGTGCTGAGCATGGCGCTGATCGTGCTGCTGCCCAGGTCGCCGCGGAGCCCGGCGGCCCCGTGACCCCCGGCCCGTCAGGGCACCGGCCGGGCCGGGGGCTCCTCCAGGAGCCAGGTCAGCACGCGGGGCAGCGCGTGCAGCGCGTCGAAGTGCGCGGCCGACGGCTCCAGCACCGCCGTCGCGCCCGGGATGCGCTGGGCCAGCCAGCGCGAGTGGCCCACCGGTGAGAAGACGTCCTGCTCGCCGTGCCAGAGGAGCACCTCGCCCGGGATGTCCGCCGGGTCGAAGCCCCACGGGCTGCAGAAGGCCAGGGCGTCGTCGATCCAGCCGTACGCGGACGTCCGCAGCGCCTCCTGGTAGTTGCGCAGCAGCATCGAGCGGACGCCCGCGTCGGAGACGACCATCCGGTCGGAGGCGGTCAGCTCACGGCGCAGGTCGTCCAGGAGCCGGACCGGGTCCTGGCGGATCGCGTCGGCGCGGGGGGTGAGGCGGGCGGCGACGCCGTCGGGGTCGATGGTGGCGGCCGTGTACTCGATGACGTTCGACGCGGCCATGCCCTCGAACCAGTCGAGCCCGTCCGCGTCACGCGGCGCCAGCGTCACCAGCGCCGCGGTGCGCGTCACCCGCTCGGGGATGAGCGCCGCGCAGGCCAGCGCGTGCGGGGCGCCGCCGGAACGGCCCACCACCGCGAACCGTTCCAGGTCCAGCGCGTCGGCGATGGCCGTCACGTCCTGGACCACGTCCGCCACACTCCGGCCGGGCAGGCGGTCCGAGCCGCCGTAGCCCGGCCGGTCGTACGCGATGAGTTGCATGCCGCGCTGGTAGAGCACCATGCCGCGGGGTGCCGGACCGAGTCTGCTGCCCGGTGTGCCGTGGAGCAGGAAGACGGGACGGCCCCGAGGGTCCCCTAGGCGCTCCACCATGAGATGCCGGCCGTCCGCCGTGCGTATGCGACGTCGCAAGCCCCCGCCTCCTCCGCTGGGTCCCAGGTCTGATGATGACCCATCAGAGGGGGCGCGCGGGGGACGCATTGTCGCCTTACCGGCGTGGGAGCGCCGGGGGCGCATAGTGAAAATCGCGTGCGCGTCCCGAAGTCGACCTTGTGTGCTACCTGTTTGCGTCGGGATAGTGGACTCCCATCCTCCGTGCCAGGTCACCCCACTTGTCCTGGTACGGCCCCCCACAGGAGGTCCAAGTTGAAGCATCGACGCATACCCAAAAGGCGTGCGGCGCTGGCCGGCGGAGCCGCGGTGGCCCTGCTGGGCGCGGGCATCACGTTCCAGACGGCGAACGCCAGTGACGCGGAGGTGAGGCCGCTGTCCGTGACGGCGGCCGGAAACCTCGCCTCGACGCTCACCGAGCGGCTCGGCGGTGACGCGGCCGGCGCGTACTACGACGCGAAGTCCCGGGCGCTCGTGGTCAACGTGGTCGACGAGGACGCGGCCGACACCGTGCGCGAGGCGGGCGGCAAGGCGAGAGTCGTCGAACACAGCCTGGCCGAGCTCGCCGACGCCCGGCGGACCCTGACGGACCGGGCGACCATGCCGGGGACCTCCTGGGCCCTGGACCCGGTGACGAACAAGGTGGTCGTCACGGCGGACGGGACCGTGAAGGGCGCGTCGTGGGAGAAGCTGAAGGGCGTGGTGCGGAGCCTGGGTTCGAAGGCGGAACTGCGGCGCACCCCGGGTGTGTTCACGCCGTTCCTCCGGGGCGGTGACGCCATCCACAGCGGGGGCGGGCGCTGCTCGCTGGGCTTCAACGTGGTGAAGGACGGCCAGCCGCACTTCCTCACCGCGGGCCACTGCGGCGAGGCCGGCAGCCGCTGGTCGGCGACCGCGGGCGGTCCCGCGATCGGCACGATGGTCGACTCGCGCTTCCCAGGCGACGACTTCTCGCTGGTCAGGTACCACAGCATGACCCCGGAGCCGAGCGAGGTGAACCTCTACAACGGCGGCGTGCAGAAGATCACCAAGGCGGGCGAGGCGACCGTCGGGATGAAGGTGACCCGCAGCGGCTCGACCACCCAGGTGCACGAGGGCGAGGTCACCGGCCTCAACGCCACGGTCAACTACGGCAACGGCCAGATCGTGCACGGCCTCATCCAGACCAACGTCTGCGCCGAGCCGGGCGACAGCGGCGGCTCGCTCTTCGCGGGCGACACCGCGATCGGTCTGACCTCCGGCGGCAGCGGCAACTGCTCCTCCGGCGGGACGACCTTCTTCCAGCCGGTGACGGAGGCGCTGACGGCGTACGGCGCGCGGATCGGCTGACGCGGGACGGCCGGCGCGGTTCGGCCGACACGGGCACAAGGCCCCGGGCCCTCTTGGTGGAGGCCCGGGGCCTTGTCATGCCGCTCACGCAGGTTGGCCGGGCTCCTTGCGTACCGCCGACGCCACCAGTGTGATCACGGTGCCGATCAGCGCCCAGATCGCGAGCACCTGCGCCGGGCCGGAGACCGCGTTGCCGCGGAAGTACGCGATCGAGCGCGCCGCCCACGTACCGGCGCCCGGCGGCAGGCCCGGGCCGATCGCGCGCCAGAAGTCCGGCAGCATCGGGGCCGGGAAGGCGCCGCCCGCGCTCGGGTTCCCGGCGATCACGATGAGCAGGACCGCCAGGCCGATGCCCACGACACCGGTGACCGCCTGGAGCGCGAGGGTGGCCGCGCCGACCGCGAAGACCACCAGGGCGCCCAGACCCCACAGGCCCAGGATGCTGCCTGGTAGCGCGTCGAGCACGGGCCCGACGATGAGCGCCCCGCCGAGGCCGCCGGCGATTCCGGAGAGCGCGACGACGCCGAGGCGGATGATCGCCCGCTGGGGGTTCGAGGGGCGGGAGCCGGCGCTGATCGCGACGATCGACGCGCACAGGTAGCCGCCCACGCACCAGCCGACGACGAGGTAGAAGGCCGAGAGGCCGTTGAAGTCCCCGGGGGACGCGGGGGCGACGTCCACGGTGCGGACGGTGCGCCGCTGGTGCTGTTCGACGTCGGTGGTGATCCGGGTGAGCGCGTTGGCGAGGGCGGCGCCACCGCCGGAGGCGACCAGCAGGGTGTCGGTGCTGCCCCGCGGGTCGACGATCAGCGCGCCGTCGATCTTCCGGTCCATGATCTGCCGGCGCGCCTCCGCCGCGTCGCGGACCACCCGGGGGTCGAGCGGGTCCCCCGGCAGCCGGCCCAGGCGGTCGGCGGCCTGGGCGGCGGCGGGGCCGGGGGCCACCACGCCGAAGGGCACGTCCCGGGGTTTCGGATGGTGCAGGGCGCCCACGTAGGAGGCGATGAAGAGCAGCTGCAGGGCGAGGACGCCGATGACCAGCAGCGCGGCCCGCGGGGTGACGGCGTTCTTGACCTCGTCGGCGAACTTCATGCCCCCACGCTCCGGGGCGGCCCGCGTCTTCGCAGGTGGGGTGGGCTGAATGGCGGACCCGGCGGGGCGGGGGCGCCCGGCGGGGGCGTTCGGTGAGGCGTTCGGAAAGCGTGTCGTACAGACGTTCGAAATTGGTCTATGGTGGTGAGTGGGGGAGGTGAGAGCGGATCGATCCAGGAGGTGCGGGTGCCAGGCTTCACGCATCTGCACACCGTTTCGGGCTTCTCCCTGCGGTACGGGGCCTCCCACCCGGAGCGGCTCGCGGCGCGCGCCGCCGAGCGCGGCATGGACGCCGTCGCCCTGACCGACCGCGACACCGTCGCGGGCGCGGTCCGCTTCGCCCTGGCCTGCGCCAAGGAGGGCGTCCGCCCCCTGTTCGGCGTCGACCTCGCAACCGGCGCGCCGGCACGGGAGGACGGGCCGCAGGGCGGGTCGCCGACCGAGCGGCGCCGCACCCCCGTGCGCGGCGGCGCCTTCGTCGACGAGTCCGCGCCCCGCGCCCTCTTCCTCGCCCGCTCCCGGGCGGGCTGGGCCACCGTGTGCCGGCTGATCACCGCCGCGCACGCCGCCGAAGGCCCCACGCCGCTGCTGCCGTGGCGGGACAACCACGGCGACGACGTGACCGTCCTGCTCGGACCCGACTCCGAGGTCGGCCGCGCCCTCGCCGCCGGACGGCCCGACCGCGCCGCCCGGCTCCTCGCCCCCTGGCGCGAGGCGTACGGCGACGCCCTGCGCCTGGAGGTCGTCCACCACGGCCGCACCGGAACCGGCCCCGGCTCGCTGCGGCACGCCGCCCGCACCCTCGGCCTCGCCGCCGAGCAGGGCGTCCGCGCCGTGCTCAGCAACGCCGTGCGGTACGCCGACCCCGGCCTCGGTCCGGTCGCCGACGTCCTCGACGCGGCCCGCCGCCTGGTGCCGATCGACCCGCGCAAGGGCCTCGACAGCGGGGAGCGCTGGCTCAAGGATCCGGCCGCGATGGCCGCCACCGCCGAGCGCGTCGCCGAGGCCGCCGGCTTCCGCCGCGACACCGCGCACCGGCTGCTCGCCCTCACCGAGGAGACCGCCGCCGCGTGCCTCGTCGACCCCGAGGACGACCTCGGCATCGGCAGCGTGCACTTCCCCGAGGCGCACCTCGTCGGCGCGGACCGGCGCACCGCCGAGCGGGTGCTGCGCTCGCGCTGCGCCGCCGGGATGGTGCTGCGTGGCCACGACCGGAAGCGCGCGTACTGGACCCGCCTGGACGACGAGCTGCGCACGATCGAGCGGCTCGGCTTCGCCACGTACTTCCTCACCGTCGCCCAGGTCGTCGAGGACACCCGGAAGATGGGCATCCGGGTGGCCGCGCGCGGCTCCGGCGCCGGGTCGCTCGTCAACCACGTCCTCGGCATCGCCCACGCCGACCCCGTGGAGCAGGACCTGCTGATGGAGCGGTTCCTCTCCGTGCGGCGGCCCGCGCTGCCCGACATCGACATCGACGTGGAGTCCGCGCGCCGCCTGGAGGTCTACCGCGCGATCCTCGACCGCTTCGGCCCGGAGCGGGTCGCCGCCGTCGCCATGCCCGAGACGTACCGGGTGCGCCACGCCGTACGCGACGTGGGCGCCGCGCTCTCGATGGACCCGGCCGACATCGACCGGATCGCCAAGGCATTTCCGCACATCCGCGCCCGCGACGCCCGCGCCGCGCTGGACGAGCTGCCCGAGCTGCGCGCGCTGGCGGGGGAGAAGGAGAGGTACGGCAGGCTGTGGGAGCTGGTCGAGGCGCTGGACGCGCTGCCGCGCGGCGTCGCCATGCACCCGTGCGGGGTGCTGCTCTCGGACGCCTCGCTGCTGCGGCGCACGCCGGTGGTGCCGACCAGCGGCGAGGGCTTCCCCATGTCCCAGTTCGACAAGGACGACGTGGAGGAGCTCGGCCTGCTCAAGCTCGACGTGCTCGGCGTGCGGATGCAGTCGGCGATGGCGCACGCCGTCGCCGAGGTCGAGCGGGCGAGCGGCGAGGTCGTCGACATCGACGACCCGGAGCGGGTGCGGCCCGGCGACCCGGCCACGTACCGGCTCATCCAGTCGGCGGAGACGCTCGGCTGCTTCCAGATCGAGTCACCGGGCCAGCGCGACCTGGTCGGGCGGCTCCAGCCGTCCACCTTCCACGACCTGGTCGTGGACATCTCGCTCTTCCGGCCCGGGCCGGTCGCGGCCGACATGGTCCGGCCGTTCATCGAGGCGCGGCACGGCCGGGTGCCCGTGCGCTATCCGCACCCGGACCTGGAGGACGCGCTGAAGGAGACGTACGGGGTCGTCGTCTTCCACGAGCAGATCATCAAGATCCTCGACATCATGACCGGCTGCGGCCGCGAGGAGGCCGACGCGGTGCGGCGCGGGCTGTCCGACCCCGAGTCGCAGGGCCGCATCAAGGTCTGGTTCGAGCGGCACGCCAAGGAGAGGGGGTACGCGGACGACGTGGTCGCCCGGACCTGGGAGATCGTCGAGGCCTTCGGGTCGTACGGCTTCTGCAAGGCGCACGCGGTGGCCTTCGCCGTACCGACGTACCAGTCGGCGTGGCTGAAGGCGCATTACCCGGCCGCCTTCTACGCCGGGTTGCTCACGCATGATCCCGGTATGTATCCCAAGCGGCTGCTGCTGGCGGACGCGCGGCGGCGCGGGGTGCCGGTGCTGCCGGTGGATGTGAACCGGTCGGCGGTCGCCCACTGTATCGAACTGGTGTCTGGTTCTTTGGGGAAGTGGGGCCTGCGGCTCGCCCTCGCGGACGTCCACGGGATGAGCGAGGCGGAGGCGGCGCGCATCGAGGCCGGGCAGCCGTACGCCTCCCTGCTCGACTTCTGGGAGCGGGCCCGGCCCAGCCGTCCCGTCGCCGAACGGCTCGCCCAGGTCGGCGCGTTGGACGCCTTCGGCGGCAACCGCCGTGACCTGCTGCTGCACCTCTCCGAACTCCACCGCATGCAGCGGGGCTCCGGCTCCTACGGCGACCAACTGCCGCTCGCGGGCGGCCGGAAGTCCGCGCCGATCGGGCTGCCGGACCTCACCGAGGAGGAGCGGCTCAGCGCCGAACTGGGCGTGCTGTCCATGGACGCCTCACGGAACCTGATGAGCGATCACCACGCCTTCCTCGCCGAGCTGGGCGTCGTCTCCGCGCAGCGGCTGCGCGCGGCCCCGCACGGGCAGACCGTGCTCGTCGCGGGCGCCAAGGCGGCCACCCAGACCCCGCCCATCAGGTCCGGCAAGCGCGTCATCTTCACCACGCTCGACGACGGCACCGGCCTGGTCGACCTCGCCTTCTTCGACGACAGCCACGAGCGGTGCGCGCACACCGTCTTCCACTCCTGGCTGCTGCTCGTACGCGGCGTGGTGCAGCGCCGCGGCCCGCGCAGCTTCAGCGTGGTGGCCTCCGCCGCCTGGAACCTCGCCGAACTGGTGGAGCTGCGGCGCGAGGGCGGCCTGGACGCGGTCGCGGCGCGGCTGGCCGAGCCGGCGCCGGACGGCGTCCCGCCGTCGTCCTCCGACAGCGGGCGGCGCATCACGATGCCGACGGGCTACGAGATGAACCCCTGGGCCGACCTGCGCCCGGCGGGCGAGGGGGCGGCGAAGGTCCCGAAGAAGCTGTGGCACCAGAGTCAGGGGAGCGCGGGATGATCCTCTACGTACGATTCCGGTTGGAGCCGATGTACGAAGCGATGCTGCCGCAACTGGTCGGCATGCTCGGCCAGTTCACGCCCGTCGTCGAGGCGGCCCCGCCCGACGCCGCGCTCGCCGACGTCCGCGGAGCCGTACGGTACTTCGGGCGCGGCCCCGCCGAACTCGCCGCCGTGATCCGGGTCCGGGCGCTCGCCCTGTACGGCGTCGAGTGCGCCATCGGCGCCGGGCCCAACCCGATGCTCGCCCGCATGGCGGCGCGGGACGCGGCACCCGGCACGACGCTGGTGGTGGAGGACGCCGAGGCGTTCCTGCGCGACAAGCCGGTCGCCGCGCTGTACGGCGTCGGCCCCGCCACCGCGCGCACGCTCTGCGCGTACGGGCTCGACTCCATCGGGCGCGTCGCCGCCGCGCCGCTCGCCGTGCTCCAGCGGATCGTCGGCGCGCGGGCCGGGCGCGAACTGTGGGAGCGGGCCCGGGGCGTCGACCGCACGGCCGTCGTCCCGAACGCCGCCTCCCGCTCCGTCGGGGCCGAGCGGGCCTTCGACCGCGACGAGCTGGACCGGGAGCGGCACCGGCGCGCCCTGCTGTCGCTCGCCGGGGAGCTGGGCGCGCGGATGCGGGGCGAGGGACAGGTGTGCCGCTCGCTGACGCTGACCGTGCGGTACGCCGACCGGACCGCGACCACGCGGACGCGTACCCTGCGCGAACCGAGCGCCCACTCGGCGGACCTGGCGGCCACCGCGTACGCGATGCACGAGGCGCTCGGGCTGCAGCGGGCCCGGGTGCGGGCCGTCGGGCTGCGCGCGGAGGGGCTGATGCCCGCCGAACACGCCGCGCACCAGCTCTCCTTCGACGCGGCGGACGAGAAGGCGCGGCGGCTGGAGGCGGTGGCGGACAAGGCGCGCGCCCGGTTCGGGCCGGGCATCATCGGCCCGGGCTCGCTGGCGGCGTAACGCGGCCGAGGCGCGCGTAACGGGGCCGAGTGGCGCGGCCGGGTCGCGCGTAACAGGCCGCGTGGCGTGGCCGAAAGGGTGCGTAACGCGGCGCGGCGTAACGGGGCCCAGTCGCACGTAACGCGGCGCGGCGTCACGCGGCCGCTTTTTTACCGACGCGTAACTTCCCCTGCCCCGCCACCCCTGCGTAACTTGGCATGAACGCGGCAATCCCCATGCCGCGTCCCCCATCAGTGGTCCGGGCCACGGGGCGTCCCGCCGACGCCCCACCCATTCCTCGAGCCGCAGGGAGACCACTCGATGCTGCCCTCACCCCTCCGCCGCGCGTTCAGAGCGGCGCTGGCCGCCCTCGCCCTCACCGTCGCCGCGACCCTCACCCCGGCCACGGGAACCGCCCACGCCGCCACCGCGCCCAGCAGCGGCTGGAACGACTACTCCTGCAAGCCGTCCGCGGCCCACCCCCGGCCCGTCGTGCTCGTCCACGGCACGTTCGCCAACTCCGTCGACAACTGGCTCGGCCTCGCGCCGTACCTGGTGCGGCGCGGCTACTGCGTCTTCTCGCTCGACTACGGGCAGCTGCCCGGCGTGCCGTTCGTCCACGGCCTCGGCCCCATCGAGAAGTCGGCCGAACAGCTCGACGCGTACGTCGACGAGGTCCTCGCCGCGACCGGCGCCGCCGAGGCCGACCTCGTCGGCCACTCGCAGGGCGGCATGATGCCCCGCCACTACCTCAAGTTCCTCGGCGGCGCCGACAAGGTGAACGCCCTCGTCGGCATCGCCCCCGACAACCACGGCACCACGCTGCTCGGCCTGACCGCGCTGCTGCCGTACTTCCCCGGCGTGGCCCACCTGCTGAACGAGAAGACCCCGGCCCTCGCCGACCAGGTGGCCGGCTCGCCGTTCCTGACGAAGCTCAACGAGGGCGGCGACACCGTCCCCGGCGTCGACTACACCGTCATCGCCACCAGGTACGACCAGGTCGTCACGCCGTACCGCTCCCAGTTCCTCGACGGCCCGCGTGTCCGAAACGTGCTCCTCCAGGACCTGTGCCCCCTGGACTTCTCCGAGCACGTGGCGATAGGGCTGACCGACCGGATCGTGTTCCACGAGGTCGTGAACGCGCTGGATCCGGCGCACGCGACACCGACCACGTGCGCGTCAGTCGTCAACTGAAGGGACTGAAGTGAAGTTCAGCTACGTGCTCCTTCCCGACTACCCGCTGACCGACTCCCTGGCCTCCATCAGGCTCGCCGACGAACTCGGCTTCCACGCCTGCTACGCCGCCGACGAGACCTGGCACAAGGACATGTGGCTGCTCTTCGCGGCGGCGGCCGGACAGACCAGCCGCATCCGCTTCGGGCCCAGCCTCTCCTCCGTCGTCCTGCGCGAACCCACCCTCATCGCGCAGTCCCTCGCCACCCTCGACGAACTGTCCGGCGGACGCGCCGAAGGCGTGATCTCCAGCGGGAACTTCGGCCTCCTCGCCCAGTACGGCATCGACTGGGCCGCGCAGCGCCCGCTGTCCCGCACCAAGGAGGCGCTGCACGTCATCCGCACCCTGCTGGACGAGGGCACCCTCACGTACGACGGCGAGTTCTTCCGGTACGACGGGCTGTTCACCTTCGCCCGGCCGGTACAGGACCACCTGCCGGTCAAACTGGGCGCGATGCGCGGACCCAGGTCCTTCGAGGCGGCGGGCGAGCTGTCGGACGGCTGCCACCACGCGCTCAGCTACACGCGCGAGGCGTACGACTACGCCGTCGGCCGCATCCGCGCCGGCGCCGAGCGCGCGGGCAAGGACTGGCGGTCCCTCGACATCGGGGCGTGGGTGGTCTTCGCCACCGGACCCGACGGGGCGAAGGCCAAGGAGGCCGCCCGCTCCATGGTCGGCATCTACGCCTCCGCCATGCCGGAGGAGCAGTTGCGCCGCAACGGCGTCGACCCGGCCGAGCTCAAGCCGGTGATCGACGCCATCGGCGCCGGCGACCTCGCCCGGGGCATCGAGCTGACCTCGCCGGAGATCGCGGAGAAGCTGTCGGTGTCGGGCACGCCCGAGGAGTGCCTGGAGAAGATCCGCCGCGAGATCGAGCCGAGCGGGGTCAACCACATGATCTGCGCCGTCACGGACCGGGCGCTGGTGCGGGCCTTCACCGGTCGGGACCTGGAGGGCGTCGCGGACGTGGACACGCAGCTGCGCCTGATCCACGACCACCTCATGCCGGTGTGGGAGTGAGCGTGGCATGACGGTGCCGGGGCCCGCCTCCGCGCGGACCCCGGCACCGTCGGTCTGTACGCCGCCGTCAGCGGCCGTGCCGCCCCGCCGGGGCGGACTTGCGGCGCGCGGCACCGAACAGCACCGCGGCCCCGAGGGCCAGGACGGCCGCGCCGCCGACCGCCACGTACGTGGTCGTGCCGTCGGCACCGGTCTCGGCGAGGTTGTCCCCGCCGGCCGCGGTCGCGGGCGCGGCGGCGGGCGACGGGGTGCTCGCGTCGTTCGCCTGGGGAGCGTTGGCCCCGGGCGCCTCGGCCCCGGGCGTCTTCGTGTCCTTCGGCGGCTGGGCGGCCGACGCAGGGGCGGACGGCTGCGGGGTGCGGTGCTCGTCGCCCCCGTGGCCGCCGTGGTCGACCGTCGACTGGTCGGCGCCGTCCTCGATCTGCTGGTCGGAGGGGGCCGAGGCGGTCGGCGCCGGGGCGGAGCCGCCGCTGTCCTTGCCGAAGACCACGTCGGAGCAGGTGTAGAACGCCTCGGGGGAGTCGGAGCGCTGCCAGATCGAGTAGACCAGGTGGCGCCCGGACTTCGCCGGGACGACGCCGTCGAAGACGTACGCGCCGTTCTCCAGCTTCGGGTTGGTCACCTTCGCGAACGGCTTGGCCTCCAGGTCCGACCACTTCAGCGGCTTGGACGGGTCGTAGCCGTCCTTGGTGATGTACAGCTCGAAGGAGCCCTTGTGCGGCGCGGTCGCCTTGTAGTGGAAGGTGTGCTTGCCGGCGGCGAGCGGCGAGGACGGCCAGTCCGCGCGGGGCAGGTCGAGCCCCTTGTACTTGTCGCGGTTGGCGCTGCACAGCTTGCCGTCGGGGATCAGCCGCTGGTGGTTCCCGGCGGCGTTGGCGATGTTGACCTCGTTCCAGTCGTAGAACGCCTGCGCCCCGCTCGCCGCGACCGCCGCCTTGCACGCCGCGGAGTCGGGGCTCTCGGGCCCCTCGGCGTAACAGGCGGACACCCGGCTGACGGGGTCCGTCAACGTCCCGTGCGCGGCGGCCGGGGCGGCGGCCAGTCCTGCCAGCGCGAGCGGCGCGGCTCCGAGGACGGCGGCTGCGGCGGCCGTACGGCGGCGAGAGCTCATGGTGACGTACTCCTTCGAGGGACGGCGTTGTGGGGGGTGGCTACGGAAACCGGATCCGGACGGGCGGCGCAGCCCCCCGATGAGCTCGGCGCCGACGGCCCGGACCAGCCCGGTGATCAGCAAGCTAGCCCCTCGAAACCCCGAAAAGGCCTGCAGGGAGCGGTGGATGGGGATTCTTATGCTCCGCTTAAGGGAGCGCTAAGAAGACGATCAGGAAGCGGCCTTCCGGATCCCGCTCAGCCATGCGCCCGGCCTGGCAGGTCGAGTGGCAGACGAGTGGCGGACATCACGTTTCGACGCGTACATCCCTCGCACGACCTCGGGGGTCTGGCATGACGCGCTGAAGCGCACGCGAATGAGGAGACAAGTATGGCGATCAACAAGACGCTGGTGAGCGCGGCCGTCTGCGCCGCCGTGGCCCTGACCCTGACGGGTTGCTCGAAGAGCGACGGCGGCACGTCCGACAAGGCCGGCAAGGCGACCCCGAGCGCGTCGCCGTCGCCGGCGAAGCCGGTCGACCCCTTCGCGGGGATGACGGCCGACCAGATCGCCGACAAGTCGCTGGACGTCACCAAGACCGTCGATTCCGTCAAGGTGAAGCTCACGGACGCTTCGCAGAAGCCGCCCACGGTGGTCGGCGTCACCATCGGCAAGACGGGTGACTGCGAAGGGACGACGACCGAGGCGGGGGCGACCGCCCAGCTCCGCAAGGTCGGCAAGGCGTACTACATCAAGGGCGACGCGAAGTTCTGGGGGCAGTCGCTCAAGGAGGACGGCTCCTCCCAGGAGGAGATCGATGCCGTGGTCGAGCTGACCAAGGGCCGCTGGATGAAGGTGCCGGCTTCGGAGATGGAGGGGGACGAGATGGCGGCGATGTGTGACATCGACGCCATGCTGGCGCCGGCCGACGAGGCTGGCACGGGCTTCGCCAGGGGCGCCGACAGCACCGTCAACGGCCAGCCCGCAGCCGTCCTGTCCAAGAAGGAAGGCGACGAGACGATCACGCTCTACGTCGCCACCACGGGACAGCCGTACCTGCTGAAGGGCGTCACCGAGGGGGGCGAGGACCCCGGGCCGATCGAGCTCAGCGACTTCGACAAGCCCCTCACCATCACCGCGCCGCCCGCCGACGAGGTGATCGACGCGGAGAAGCTCGGCGGCTGAGGCCCCGCCCGGCCGACCTCCCCGCCGGACCCCGTCACGAGGCCCGTCCCGCCCACCGTGGGCGAGACGGGCCTCGTCGTGTCTCAGCCCACCCTCCGGTACCGCCGTTCCGGCCGGCCCGTGCCGCCGTACCGCAGGGTCACCTCCGCGCGGCCCGTCTCCGCGAAGTACTCCAGGTACCGGCGGGCGCTCACGCGCGACAGCGAGCCCGCCTCCGCGCACTCCGCGGCCGACAGGCCTCCCGGATGGGCCCGCAGGATGCGGTCCACCAGCTCCGCCGTGTGCGGCGCCAGGCCCTTCGGGAGTTCGCGCGAGCCCGGCGGGCGCGTGCCGAAGATCTGGTCCACGTCCTCCTGGCGCGCCTCGTCCAACGCGTCCAGACGGCTCCGCACCGCCGCCACGTGCAGCAGCTGATCGCGCAGCGCCGCCTGGCTGAAGGGCTTGATCAGATAGTGCAGGGCCCCGGCGCGCAGCGCCGAGCGGACCGTGCCCGCGTCCCGCGCCGCCGTGATGAACAGCGCGTCCACGCCGTGCCCCGCCGCCCGCAGCGCGCGCAGCACGGCGATCCCGTCCATGTCGGGCAGGTAGACGTCCAGCAGCACCACGTCCGGGCGCAGGGCATCGGCCGCCCGCAGCGCCTCCGCGCCGGTGTGCGCGGCCCCCACGACCGTGAAGCCCTCCACGGCGGAGACATAGCGGCAGTGCAGCTTGGCGACCATGAAGTCGTCGTCGACCACCAGCACCTTCGTCACGGCGACACGCTAGGTCGTGACCACAACGACCACAACGTCCGTTGGTTGCGGAAGGGAGACAGCTTCTTCACGCACGGGCAACATGTGGGCCACCTCACACCCTTCCGACACGAAAGGCGGCTCCGTTGCGATCGCGCACCCCGCTCGCCCTGCTCGGCGCGGCGCTGCTGGTCCTCCTGGGACCGCCGCTGCTCACCCCGGGCAGCGGCTCCGACACCGGCACCCGGATCCCCGGCCTGCGCCTCATGGTGCCCAACACCCCCGGCGGCGGGTACGACATCACCGCGCGCACCGCGGCCAAGAACGCCGAGGACGCGGGCCTCACCCAGGACATCGAGGTCTTCAACCTGCCCGGCGCCGGCGGCACCGTCGGCCTGACCCGGCTCGTCGGCGAGCACGGCAACGGCAAGCTCGCCATGTCCATGGGCCTCGGCGTCGTCGGAGCCGTCCACACCAACAAGACCCCGGCGACCCTCGCCGACACCACGCCCATCGCCCGGCTCACCGAGGAGCAGGACATCGTGGTCGTCGGCAAGGACTCCCCGTACAAGACCATCCAGGACCTGCTGGCGGCCTGGCGCGCAAACCCCGGCAAGCTGCCCGTCGGCGGCGGGTCGTCGCCCGGCGGGCCCGACCACCTCGCGCCGATGCTGATGGCGCAGGCCGCCGGGATCGCCCCGAAATCCGTGAACTACGTCCCGTTCGACGGCGGTGGCGAGCTGCTCGCCTCCATCCTCGGCGACAAGGTCGCCTTCGGTGTCTCCGGCGTCGGCGAGTACCTCGACCAGATCAAGGCGGGCGAACTGCGGCTGCTGGCCGTCACCGGCCCCCAGCGCGTCCCCGGCCTCGACGCGCCGACCCTCCGCGAGGCGGGACTCGACACCGAGTTCACCAACTGGCGCGGCATCGTCGCACCGCCCGGCCTCTCCGCCGCCGAGCGCGACAAGCTCATCGGTCTCGTCACCGCGCTGCACGACTCCCCGCAGTGGCGCGCCTCCCTCGAGAAGAACGGCTGGACGGACGCCTTCCTCGCCGGGGACCGGTTCGGCGCCTTCCTCGACGAGCAGGACCGCCGGGTCGACTCCGTCCTGAAGGAGCTGGGACTGTGACCACGCCCACCGACCGCCGCTCCTGGCTGCGCGAGCACTCCGAGCTCGGCGTCGGCCTGCTGCTCGCCGTCATCGGCGTACTCGTCCTGACCGACGCCCTGACGATGGACGTCGACCTCGCGCAGCGCGGGCCCGTCGGCCCCACCACCGTCCCCCTCGTCGTCGGCGCGGGCCTCCTCGCCGTCGCCGTCCTCCTCGCCGTCGACGTCCTGCGCGGCGGGCGCGGCGAAGCCGAGGGCGGCGAGGACGTCGACCTGTCCGAGCCGAGCGACTGGCGCACGGTCCTCCTCCTCGCCGGAGTCTTCCTCGCGGCCGCCGTCCTCATCGACCCGCTCGGCTTCCCCCTCGCGGGCGCGCTGCTCTTCTGGGGCTCCGCGTACGCGCTCGGCAGCCGGCGCCTCGACCGGGACCCGCTCGTCGCGGCCGTCCTCTCCGTCCTCACCCACCTCGTCTTCACCCACCTGCTCGGCGTCCCGCTCCCCGGCGGACCGCTGATGGGAGTGCTCTGATGGATGCCCTGAACTCCCTCCTCGGCGGCTTCTCCACCGCCCTCACCCCCATGAACCTGCTCTGGGCGGCGATCGGGGTCCTGCTCGGCACCGCCATCGGCGTCCTGCCCGGCATCGGCCCGGCCATGGCCGTCGCGCTGCTGCTGCCCGTGACGTACGGGCTGGAGCCCACCGGCGCGTTCATCATGTTCGCGGGCATCTACTACGGCGCGATGTTCGGCGGCTCGACCACCTCCATCCTGCTCAACACCCCGGGCGAGAGCGCCGCCGTCGTCGCCGCCATCGAGGGCAACCCGATGGCCAAGGCCGGGCGCGGCGCGCAGGCGCTCGCGGCCGCCGCGGGCGGCCACTTCGCCGGCGGCATGATCGGCACGATCCTGCTCGTCGCCCTCGCCCCGACCGTCGCCGACCTGGCGGTGGACATCGGCGCGCCCGACTACTTCGCCCTCATGGTGCTGGCGTTCATCGCCGTGACGTCGGTCCTCGGCTCGTCCCGGATCCGGGGCCTGGCCTCCCTCCTCATCGGCCTCACCCTCGGCCTGGTCGGCCTGGACCAGATGACCGGCCAGCAGCGGCTCACCTTCGGCTCGCTCCAACTGGCCGACGGCATCGACGTCGTCATCGTCGCGGTCGGCCTCTTCGCGATCGGCGAGGCGCTGTGGGTCGCCGCCCACCTGCGGCGTACCGGCGGCAACGCGATCCCCGTCGGCCGGCCCTGGCTCGGCCGCGCGGACCTCCGGCGCACCTGGAAGCCGTGGCTGCGCGGACCGCTGATCGGCTTCCCGTTCGGCGCGATCCCGGCCGGCGGCGCCGAGATCCCGACCTTCCTGTCGTACGTCACCGAGAAGCGGCTGTCCAAGCACAAGGACGAGTTCGGGCGCGGCGCCATCGAGGGCGTCGCCGGACCGGAGTCGGCGGCGTCCGCCTCGGCGGCCGGCACCCTGGTCTCGATGCTCACCCTCGGGCTGCCGACCACGGCCGTCGCCGCCGTGATGCTCGCCGCCTTCCAGCAGTACGGCATCCAGCCCGGACCGCTGCTCTTCGAGCGCGAACCGGAGCTGGTGTGGGGCCTGATCGCCTCGCTCTTCGTCGGCATGGTGCTGCTGCTCGCGCTGAACCTGCCCCTCGCACCCCTGTGGGCCAAGCTGCTGCGCATCCCGCGCCCCTACCTGTACGCAGGGATCCTCTTCTTCGCGGCGGTCGGCGCGTACGCGGTCGGCGGCGAGGCCCTGGACCTGGTCGTCCTGCTGGTCATCGGGCTCATCGGATTCGGCATGCGCCGCTACGGCCTGCCCGTGCTGCCCGCCGTCATCGGCGTCATCCTCGGCCCGGCCGCCGAACAGCAGCTGCGCCGCGCGCTCCAGATCAGCGACGGCAGCGTCACCGGCCTGGTCGACACGCCGTTCTCGGTAGCCGTCTACGCCGTGATCGTGCTCCTGCTCGCCTGGCCCCTGCTGAGGAAGGTGATCTTCCGCCGCCGTAACGTACGGGCATGAACGATCTTGAAATCCGGCTCGCGACCCCCGCCGACACCGGCCGCGTGAAGGCCGTCACCGACGCGGCCTACCACCACTACATCGCGCGGATCGGTCTCGTACCGGCCCCGATGGAGGCGGACCACGCGGCCGACGTCGCGGCGGGCAGGGTGTTCGTCACCGGTGCCCCCGTGGCCGGCCTCGCCGTGGTGCGGACCGAGGCCGACCACCTGTACCTGGACAACCTCGCCGTCCACCCCGACGCGCAGGGCACCGGCCTCGGCCGGCGCCTGCTCGCCTTCGTGGAGGAGCGCGCCCGCGAGCTCGGCCTGCCCGAGGTGCGGCTCCTCACGAACGCGATGATGTGGGAGAACCAGAAGATGTACGAGCGGTACGGCTACGAGGTCGTCGAACGGCGCCTGGACGGCCCGTACGACCGCATCCACTACCGCAAGCCCGTCTCCTGACCTACGCCCCCGGCGCCGGCCCCCGCCCGGGTCCCCGGCCCCCGCCCGGCAGGCGGCCTTCGCGGGCCAGGACCTCCAGCGCGTCCAGCGCCTCACGGGCGGCGGCCGCCGCCTCCGGGTCCCGCTCCGCCAGGCCGCTCGCCTCGAACTCGTCCTCGTCCAGGCGCAGGACCTCGGCTCCGTCCCCCGACACCCACAGGTCGAGGTCCAGGTCCTCCACCACCACCTCGCCGCCGTCGACGACGGCGGGCCGCGTGATGTCGCAGTACCAGCCCTTGAGGGCGCCCGTCCCGTCCCGGACCTCCTTCACCGCGTACCACCGGTCCCGCCAGTAGTGCTCCGTGAAGACGTCGCCCGGCTCGAACCGTACGAAGCCGAAGTCCCGCACCCCGTCCACGGCCCAGGGCGCGCGGACGGTGAGCCTGGTGCCGTCGTCGGTGACGAGCTCCGCCGGGTAACGGATCTTCGTACGGCCCGCCTTGACGAGGCGGATGTCAACCGAGCGTGCGGACATGCCGGACCTCCGTCGCGCAGATCTCGTACCCGAACCACTTGTTGATGGCCAGCATCGGCCCGTTCTCGCCGTCGTTGCTGGTGTACGCGTCGGTGAAGCCGGCCGCGCGGGCGCGGCGCAGCGAGTCCGTCTTGGCCAGCTTGGCCAGGCCCCGGCCGCGGAACGCGCGCAGGGTGCCGGTCATACCGGAGACGTACCGCGTCTCCTCGTCCGTGTAGGCGGCCGTGTACGACGCCACCCGGCCGTCCACGGTCACGACGGTCGACAGACCGCGGTGCAGCAGCGGGTTGTTCCAGATCGTCGCCAGCCAGTCCTCGTAGTCGTCGAGGTCGGTGTCGATGTCGCTCGGCTCGTCCGACGTCGCCTCCGCGTCCGCCTCGAACATCGGGCGCGGGTCGGCCTCGTAGTCCGCGGCGGTGCGCAGCTCGACACCCGGCGGGAGGGCGCCCGGCAGCTCGGGCAGGGCCGCGCGGGCCAGGTCCAGGTGCTGGAAGTGCGCGGTCCGGGTGGGGCGGTAGCCGCGCTTCTCGGCGAACGCCCGGCTCCCGGGCTCGTCCAGCACCCAGCTGTAGACCGCCGTGGCGCCCTCGGCGGCCAGGTGCTCCTCGGCCGCCCGCAGCAGCATCGCGCCCGCGCCCTGGCCCCGGTGACCGGGATGGACCTGCGGAGTGGCATGGGACTGGCCGGGGTCGCTGCTGTCGTACGCGATGCCGGCATAGGCCGTGCCGATGATCTCGCCGTCCTTCTCGGCGACCAGCAGCCGCATCTTCTCGGCCGGGTTCGCCGTCTCGACGTCGAAGAGCACGGAGCGGGGCGTCACCGCCATGAAAGGCACGGTCACGCGCCGCGACCGGCTCACGGCCTCGGCGTCCTCGGGTCGGAAATCGCGCACGATCACAGTCATGGGGCCGACGCTACGCGCGGTCCGGCGACGGCCGCCTCCCCATTTCCGCGCCCCGGGGGAGAGGTGGGGGACAATCGGCCCCGTGACCTTGACGATCTCCATCGACGCGGGTTCCTCCACCGCCCCGTACGAACAGCTCCGCGCCCAGATCTCCGAGCAGGCCCGCTCCGGCCGCCTCCCGGTCGGCTACAGGCTGCCGACCGTCCGCGGCCTGGCGGAGGAGCTGGGCCTCGCCGCGAACACGGTCGCCAAGGCGTACCGGGTGCTGGAGGCCGACGGCGTGATCGAAACCCGCGGCCGCGGCGGCACGTTCATCGCCCCGGCGGCCGACGCCGCCGCCCGCCAGGCCGCCACGGCCGCCACCGCGTACGCGACGGAGGCCCACCGCCTGGGCCTCACCCACGCCGAGGCCATCGCGGCGATCACGGACGCGCTGCGGGCGGCGTACGGCGACCAGTACCGCCATCCGTAGGAACTGGTGCTTCTCCGTCAGGCGCCGGGCCGCTGCCGGGCGAGGAACTCCTCGAACGCCGCCCTCTGCTTCGGGTCCATGAAGCCCTGGCGGACATCGCGGGCCTGCTCTTCGAGCCACCGCGCCTCGGCGGGGTCCAGGAGCTCGGCGACCACCACGCCTCCGCGAGCGACCGCCGTGCGCCCTCCCACGCGACGGCGAAAGAGCGTGAACGGCCCGAATTCCGCCGGGTGGGCCAGTTCCGGCCGTTCCGCTCCGGCCCCGCTCTCGTCCCCGGTGTCACTCATCGGGTACGCCGCGGGCGCCCAATGCTCCCAGAGCGCCAGCGTGGCCGCGGGCACGAGCACGGCGTGCTCCGGCTCTCCAGGCCCCTCCCACACGAACGTGACGGTGACGGGCTCGCCGACCGCCTCGGCCAGCCCGAGCACCCTCTCCACCTCGTCGTTGATCGGGTAAGCCGCCACTACTTCGGTCTGTATCCCCATGGCGGCCGAGGCTACCGGCCGCTACAGGTACAGCCCCGCGTCGCGGCCCTTCGGCTGGTCCGGGACCGAGGCCGGGCCCGTGCCGCGGCGCAGGGCGTACAGCTCGGCCAGGGTCGCGCCGTCGCGTCCGACGCCCTCCTCGGTGCCGAGCCAGGCCACCGACTCCTCGCGCGTGAGCGGCCCCACCTCGATGCGGGCGAGGCAGCGGCCCGGGCGGACCACCGCGGGGTGGAGGCGCTCCAGGTCCTCGTTGGTGGTCACGCCCACCAGGACGTTGCGGCCCTGGCCCAGCAGACCGTCCGTCAGGTTCAGCAACCGGGACAGGGCCTGGCCCGCCGTGTGCCGGGCCTCGCCCCGGATCAGTTCGTCGCAGTCCTCCAGGAGCAGCAGCCGCCAGCGGCCGTTGGCGGTGCCCTCGTCCTCGCCGATCGCGATGTCCATCAGGTAGCCGACGTCGTTGAACAGCCGCTCCGGATCCAGCACGCAGTCCACCTGGCACCAGTCCCGCCACGACCGGGCCAGCGTGCGCAGCGCGGACGTCTTGCCCGTGCCCGGCGGGCCGTGCAGGAGCAGCAGCCGGCCCGCGATGTCGTCCGGCGTGACCTTCATCAGCCGGTCCATCGCCTCGGCCACCGGCGCCGTGTAGTTGGGCCGCACCTCCTCCCACGTGCCCGCCGCGATCCGGCGCGTCGTACGGTGCGGGCCGCGCCGCGGCGACACGTACCAGAAGCCCATGGTGACGTTGTCGGGCTGCGGTTCCGGCTCGTCCTGCGCGCCGTCGGTCGCCTGCTGGAGGATCCGCTCGGCCAGCTCGGCGTCGGTCGCCGTGACGGTGACGTCGGCGCCGCGGTTCCAGCGGGAGACCAGCAGCGTCCAGCCGTCGCCCTCGGCGAGGGTCGCGCTGCGGTCGTCGTCGCGCGCCGCGCGCAGCACCGCACCACCCGGCGGGAACAGCTCCGCGCCGGGCTTGACCCGGTCGATGGTGGTGCTCCGCGCGTACGGCTGCTCGCCCGTCGCGAAGCGCCCCAGGAACAGCGCGTCGACGACGTCGGCGGGGGAGTCGCTGTCGTCGACGTTGAGCCGGATCGGCAGGGCCTCGTGCGGGTTGGCAGACATGCCCCCCATGATCCGGCACACGCGGCCGCGCCGCACGGCGTTTATGTATGGATGCCACGGATGCCACGGATCCCGCGGCCGCCCCCCAAGGCCGTCCCGGCGCGCCGTACCGCGCGCACCACCGCGTACCCCTTCGTGAGCGCCCGGTCCTTCGCGAACGTCCGCCCGATCGCCCGCCCTTCCACGAGCCGCTCGAACGTCTCGATGCGGGTGCCGCGCCGTACGGTCACCCTGCGCAGCGCGTACGGCCCCTGCGACCGCCGGGCCAGCGCGTTGCCCACGGCGAGCGACTGCGCGAAGCCGGCCTCGCGCACCGCACTTCGCACGCGCCGGGTGGAGTAGCCGTACGGGTAGGCGAAGGACACCGGCGCGGCCCCCAGCTCCGCGGCGATGATCTCCCGGCACCGTACGGTCTCCGACCGCAGCCGCGCGTCGTCGAGCTGGTCCAGTTGGGGATGCGTGTGGGTGTGGCCGCCGATCTCCGTGCCCGCGGCGGCCAGTTCGCGCACCTGGCTCCAGTCGAGCATGGTGTCCAGGGCGCCGCCCTCCTCGTACGCGCCCCGCAGCCAGCCCGTCGTGACGAACAGCGTGGCGGCGAACCCGTGCGAGGCGAGGACGGGGAGGGCGTACCGGTGCACGCCCTCGTAGCCGTCGTCGAAGGTGATCAGTACGGGCCGCGGCGGCAGCCGCACGCCGCCCCGCCAGGCCGCACCCAGCTCCGCGGCCGTGACCGGGGTGAACCCGCGCTCGGAGAGCAGCGCCATCTGCGCCGCGAACGCCTCGGGCGCGACGGACAGCCCGTACGCCGCCTGCGCGGGCCGGTGCCCGACGGCGTGGTACATCAGGATCGGCACGGGCTCGGTCACGACGCGCCTCCGGTCGGTCCGTTTCCGGCCGACCGGTCTCCGGTCCGTCCGTCTCCGGCCGACCGGTCTCCGGTCCGTCCGTCTCCGGCCGACCGGTCTCCGGACCGTCCGTCTCCGGTCGGCCGGTCTCCGGTCCGTCCGTCTCCGGCCGACCGGTCTCCGGACCGTCCGTCTCCGGTCGGCCGGCCTCCGAGGGGACTCTCTCCGATCGGCCCGTACGCGAACGCCGCACCGCCGCCGCGCCGCGCCCGCCACGTCCCCCGGGCGTACCCGAGCGCCGCGGCCGACACCCCGGTCACGATGGCGCCGGCGCGCCCCGCGCCGCCGGGCCGGCCGCGTACGAGGTCGCGCAGGCCGCGTGCCACTCCGGCGGGCAGCACGCGGGTGGTGTAGCGGCGCTCCGTTTCGAGCCCCTTGCCCGCGCCCACGCTCCGGGCCACCAGCGCTTTGGACAGCCCCTCGGCGTACGTACGAGTGCGGAAGTAGCCGAACCGCTCGCGCGCGGGCGGCACCTTGTGGTGGATCACCGCCCGGTCGTCCATGAGCAGGACCGCGTCCGGCAGGGCCCGGCCGAGCCGGATGCACAGCTCGGTCTCCTCCCCGCCGAGCGGCCGCTTGTCGCCGCCCCGCCCGATGCCGGTGGCGAAGCCCCCCGCGGCGTCGAAGGCGGTACGCCGGAAGGAGGCGTTGCCGCCGTGGATGTTGCGCACCCGCACCCGCCCGGAGGGCAGCCCCCGGTAGGTGCAGCCGACGACCCAGTCGAACTCCTCCGGGAACCACACCGGCCGCCGCCCCGATGCCCACGCCGGCACCGTCCGCCCGCCGACGGCCATCACCCGGGGGTCGTCGAACCCCTCGTCGAACCACCGCAGCCAGTCGGGCTCGGCCACGGCGTCGTCGTCGAGGAAGGCGACGATGTCGCCGCGGGCGGCGGCGATGCCGGTGTTGCGGCCGGCCGAGAGGCCGCGGGGGCCCGCGTTCGCGAGCACCCGCACCTTCTCCCCGGCGTCCTCGTACTCCTGGCCGAGCCGCTCCAGCAGCGCCGCGTTGTGGTCCACCACGAGCAGCGTCTCCAGGGCCGGCCGGGACTGCCGCCGCACCGAGGCGACCGCCGCGAGGATGTCCTCCCAGCGGTCCTCGGTGTACGCGCAGATCACCACGGAGAACTGACGGTCACTCAAGAAATCTCACCTCGGGGCACACTAACCGAGAAGCTCGCGGTGCGACGGCGAGCGGCACGCCGGGCCCCCTTCTCCCGGAGGATCACCTTCAGGACGCGCAGGCCGTCGCGCAGGGCGTTGAGGTTGCTGACGCCGTGGATGCGCAGGTACTCGTGGCTGGGCACCTCCTGGACCCGCAGGCCCGCCTTGACGACCCGGATGTTGATCAGCGTCTCGATCTCGAAGCCGGTGCAGTCCAGGTCGATCTCGTCGAGGCAGTGACGCCAGAAGGCGTTGTAGCCGTAGCAGAGGTCGGTGTAGCGGGCGCCGAACTTGGCGTTGACGACGGCGCACAGGACGCGGTTGCCGAGCCGGCGGACCAGGGTCATGTCGTCGGTGCCGCCGCCGTTGGCGAAGCGGGAGCCCTTGGCGAAGTCGGCGCCGCCGACGAGGGCGGAGACATAGCTGACGATCTCCTGGCCGTCGGCCGAGCCGTCCGCGTCGACCATCACGATGATGTCGCCGGTGCAGGCGGCGAAGCCGCTGATCAGGGCGTCGCCCTTGCCCTTGCCGGCCTGCCGGACGACCTTGACGTCCGGTCGCAGGGCGCGTGCGACGGCGACCGTGCCGTCCGTCGAGTTGCCGTCGACGAGGACGACTTCGTGGATCCACTCGGGCAGGCTCTCGAAGACGTACGGAAGGTTCTCCGCCTCGTTCATGGCGGGGATGACGACGCTCACCGGTGGCGCGATGGCCAGGTGGGAGGTGATCGCCCGGTAGCGGACGGGTATTCGGCCCGCCGCACGCCGGTCGTGATCGGCGGACGCGACCAAGGAGTCGCTCATGAGTCGTTTCCCTCTCGTCCGGTGGACCGCCCGCCCCCGGGCGGCCCGGCTGAATGTCCGGTGCGAAAGGGGGGTTCTCACCCCGGCCGGCACGGAATGGATCTCCGTACGGAATGGATGAGTCGGTCTTTCCGGCCGCGCGCGGCAATGCGCCTCGGCACAAGGGCATCACCGAGCATGGCACTCCCCCCCAGAGGGCCTTTTACGAAAGCCCCCCCACGCCCGCCCCGGGATCCATCGCGGCCACGAGCCCTCCCCAGAGCCGATATACGTGATGGTCCGTTGCGGGTGGATGTACGACGGTATTGATGATGTGGACTGTATGGCAAGGCCTGGGTTGAGGCTCACCTTTTCGCTTCTTTGTCGAGAGAAATGTGCCTTGACCGTAACAGCCGTAACACCCGTAAAAACGGGTGGAGATCCTTCCGTGGGCGAAATGGGATTCCGCGCGGTTCATGCCGCCCGGTGACGGCTGACGGAGGCCCGCTCGCCAACTCCCGTGCTTCTGTGCGCCGTCCGCCGGCCACCCGGGAGCCTCCCGCATGTCTTGGCATGGACACTCCAGGCTGCTACCACCAAGTCAGGCAGAAACACTGCTCAAGGGAGGTTCCATGAAACTGTCCCGAGCCGCGGCATTCTCGTCCTCACTCCTCCTGAGCGCCGTCCTCGCCCTGACCGGAGCGGGGGCGGCATCGGCCGCCTCGTCCTCAGCCGTCGACTACGTGGCACTCGGCGACTCGTACTCCTCCGGAGTCGGCGCCGGCAACTACGACAGCGCCAGCGGCGACTGCAAGCGCACCCCCCGCGCCTACCCCGCGCTGTGGGCGACCGCCAACTCCCCCTCGTCGTTCGCGTTCACCGCCTGTTCCGGCGCCCGCACGACCGACGTGTCCGCGAGCCAGCTCGGCCCGCTCTCCGCCGCCACCGACCTCGTCTCCCTCACCGTGGGCGGCAACGACGCCGGCTTCGCCGACGTCATGACCACCTGCGTCCTCCAGTCCGAAGCCACCTGCATCGCCCGCGTCGACGAAGCCAAGAGATACGTCGACAGCACGCTCCCGGGCCGCCTCGACACCCTGTACCGGGCGATCCGCGCCAAGGCTCCGTCGGCGCGCGTCGTCGTCCTCGGCTACCCCCGCTTCTACCAACTGAGCGGCAGCTGCATCGCCGGCCTCACCGAGAACGAGCGCCGCGCCATCAACGGCGGCTCGGACCACCTCAACGCGGCCATCGCCAAGCGCGCCGCCGACCACGGCTACACCTTCGCGAGCGTCACCGGGGCCTTCACCGGCCATGAGATCTGCTCGGGAGCGTCCTGGCTGCACAGCGTCAACTGGCTCAACATCGGCGAGTCGTACCACCCCACCGCCACCGGCCAGTCCAGCGGTTACCTGCCCGTCTTCAGGGCGAAGGCGTGACGCTCTGACCGGACGGCGGCGATCCGCTCGGTGACCCGCCCGGCGATCCGCTCGGTGATCCGCCGGGACCGCTCGGAGACCCGCCGTCCGTGGGGCTCGTGTCGTGGCACGTGACCGAGAACCCCACCCAGTTCGACCGTGCCACGACCGGGCTCCGGACCTCCATCCGGACCCGGTCGCGGTACGTCGCGCCCTCCCGGTGCGCCTCCACGGTGTGGCGGACCTGCTGCTCCTCGCGGCCGCCCGCGGCGAACTCCAGCGACGTCCAGCCGGAGCCCTCACCGCCCTCGGTGACCCAGCGGTACTCGACGCGCGCGGGCGTACGCCCCACCGTCACCGTCCCCGAGACCGCCGGAGCCTCGGCGGCCGGCGGCGGGCAGGGCCCGCTGTAAGCACCGCGTACGGCACGCGCGTACACCAGCACCGACTGCTGGGGCGTGGGTGTGGCTGTCGGCTTCTCCGTGGACGGCGTCGGACTCGGCGCCGTACGCGTGGGGACGCCCGCTGACGCGCTGGTCGTGCCGGTGGCGGCACCCGGGCCGCCTTTGCCGTTCCCGTTCCCGTCCCTGCCGCTGTCGCGCAGCAGTGCGTACGTGAGCCCCGCCACCGCAAGCAGCAGTACGGCGACGCCGACCGCGAGGAAGCCGACCGCGGACCGCGCGTGCCGCTCCCCAGGCTCCCGGCGCTCCTCCGGTTCCGCCGCCGGGACCGGCTGCCCTCCGGGCCCCTCGCCCGCGCCGCCCACGGCCGTCGGCGCGTACGGCTCCGACGGCGCGAACGGAACCGTCCGTGCCGCGCTGCCGCCCGCGGCCACGACCCGCAACAGGTGCTCGGCCTCCTCGGCCGGAAGCCGCTCGGCGGGGTCCTTGCGCAGCAGTCCCTCGATCACCGGCTCCAGCGCCCCCGCGCGGCGCGGCGGCGGAAGCTCCTCGTCGACCACCGCGCGCAAGGTGCTGAGCGGCGTGTTCTGCCGGAACGGCGAATTGCCCTCGACCGCCGCGTACAGCAGCACCCCCAGCGACCACAGGTCCGACGCCGGCCCGGGCGTCTGCCCCAGGGCGCGCTCCGGCGCGAGGAACTCCGGCGAGCCGATCAGCTCACCCGTCATGGTGAGGTTCGACGCGCCCTCCACCACCGCGATGCCGAAGTCCGTCAGCACCACGCGGCCGTCGTTGGCCAGGAGTACGTTGGCCGGCTTGACGTCCCGGTGCAGCACCCCCGCCGCGTGCGCGGCGCGCAGGGCCGCCAGCACTTCCGCCCCGACGCGCGCGGCCCGCCGGGGTGGCATCGGGCCGTCGGCGTCCAGGGCCTCGGCGAGCGTCACCCCGCGGACCAGCTCCATCACGATCCAGGGCCGGTCGTCCTCGGTGGCCACGTCGTAGACCGTCACCACGTTGTGGTGCGTCACGCGGGCCGCCGCCCACGCCTCCCGCTCCAGCCGCGCGTACAGCCGCCGCACCTCCGCCGCGCCGAGGCCGGCGGGCGCGCGCACCTCCTTGACGGCGACCTCGCGCCCCAGCACCTCGTCACGGGCCCGCCACACGACGCCCATGCCGCCTTCACCGAGCGGACCCGCGAGCCGGTAACGGCCCGCCACCAGCCTTTCCCCGCCCGTCTGTTCGGTCACCGGCGCCCCCTTCAGACGATGCGGCGGAAACCACTCCAAGCTAGCCGAAGTCGGCCCCTCTGGGAATGTGTCCAACTCGCCCTGGAATCACACGTATTCGGAGAGTAATCGTCAACACCCGTACATGGGTGGTGAATCACGCCACCGGGATACACGCGTGAGTTGCGGGAACGATAGGGTTAACCTGCCCGGGCCGGGTGCCTTCGTACGGGTGGGGAGTGTCATGGAACGGATAACAGTGCGCAGCAGGCCGCGTGTGCCTGCCATCACCTGCGGGAGCAGCGCGACGAGTTCGCGCCTCGACCGCCATCTCTCGGTGCTCGGCGGCCCGGCGGTGCCGCGGCGGGAGGCGGCCGAGGCGACGTTGCTCATGCGGGAGCTGACGACGCGTGACGTCGTGCACACCCGCGCGAGCAAGAGCGCGCGTGTGCGCCTCTTCGCGCCGCTGCGCCGACTGCGGCGCTCGCTCTTCGGCAACCACGGCTGAGCCCCGGCCCGCAGGCCCCGTAGCCCCGCCCCCGGCGTCCCAGGTCCCACGTCGGGGCTTCGCCCCGAACTCCCGTCCGCCCGCGGCCCGGTGGCCCGTCGTGCCCAAACGTTCCGCCCTGCGGAACATTTGTCCGCACCCCACGGCCACCGGCCCGTCCCCGCCCGGCCCGCCCGGCCTCAGGCCACCACGCCCTCCCGCCGCAGCAGGGCCCGGGTCTCCTCTGTGAGGCCCAGCTCCGCCAGCACCGCGTCGGTGTGTTCGCCCAGGTCCGGGACCGCGCCCATGCGGGGCTCCGGGCCGTCCGCGAGGGTGATCGGCGGCAGCATGGCCCGCAGGGGGCCCACCGGGGTGGGGACCTCGCGCCAGCGGTCGCGGGCCGCGAGCTGGGGGTGGGCCGCCACGTCGGCGACCGTGTTCAGGCGGGCGCAGGCGATGCCCGCCGCCTCCAGCCGGGCGACCGCCTCCGCCGTCCCCAGCCCCGCCAGCGCCTCCGCCACCACCGCGTCCGTCTTCTCGCGGTGCGCGACCCGCGCCGTGTTCGTCGCGAACGCCGGGTCGTCGCCCAGCTCCGGCCGCCCCAGCACCCGCTCGGCCAGCCGCCGCCACTCGCGGTCGTTCTGCACCGACAGCAGCACCTGGCCACCGTCGGCCGTCGCGTACGCGTCGTACGGCGCGATGACGGCGTGCGCGACCCCGGTGCGCGCGGGGGCCTCGCCCCCGTGCATCCCGTGGTGCAGCGGATGCCCCATCCACTCCGCGAGCGACTCCAGCATGGAGATCTCCACCGGCCCGCCGCGCCCCGTCGCCGCCCGCCGCAGCAGCGCCGCCAGCACCCCCGAGAAGGCGTACATCGCCGCCGAGATGTCGGCCGCCGGGATGCCCGCCTTCACCGGCTGCTCCGGCGTGCCGGTGACCGACACCAGGCCCGCCTCGCACTGCACGAGCATGTCGTACGCCCGCTTGTGCGCGTACGGCCCGCCCGCCCCGTACCCGGAGATGTCCACCGCGATCAGCCGGGGGTCCGCCGCGCAGAGCGTCGCCGCGTCGAGGCCGAGCCGCGCCGCCGCACCGTGCGCCAGGTTCTGCACGAACACGTCGGCACCGGCCACGAGCTTGCGTGCCACCTCCAGGCCGCGCGGGTCCTTCAGGTCGAGGGCCACCGACTCCTTCCCCCGGTTGCACCAGACGAAGTGCGAGGCGAGGCCCGCCGCCGCCGTGTCGTAGCCGCGCGCGAAGTCACCGCCGTCGGGGCGCTCGATCTTGATGACACGGGCGCCGAGGTCGGCGAGCTGGCGGGTGGCGAAGGGGGCGGAGACGGCCTGCTCGACGGCGACGACGGTGACGCCTTCGAGGGGCAGGGGCAGCGGCTGAGTGCTCATGACAGCCGTACCTATCGTGTACGTACCACCTTTGTCACCCCTTGGGGGAGGCGTAGCTCCGCACGGCCGCCGGCGCGCACACCGCCACCAGCAGCAGCGACCAGCACACCGCGCCCGCGACCGGGTGGGCCACCGGCCAGGCGGCGCCTTCCGGGACGGGGGCGTTGCCGAACAGGTGCCGCACCGCCGTCGTCACCGCCGAGATCGGGTTCCACTCGGCGGCCGTCCGCAGCCAGCCGGGCATCCCGTCGGTCGGGATGTACGCGTTGGACAGCAGCGGCAGCATGAACGTGGCGCTGCCCAGCTGGCCCGCCGCCTCCTCGCTGCGCGAGGCGAGCCCCAGCAGGATCCCGACCCAGGTCGTCGCGAACCGGAACAGCAGCAGCAGTCCGAACGCGCCCGCCGCCCGAAGCGCGCCGCTCTCGACGCGCCACCCCATCGCGAACCCCACCAGCAGCAGCGGCACCAGCCCGACGGCCGTCGTCAGCAGGTCGGCCGCGGCCTGGCCCAGGGGTACGGCGGCCCGGCTCATGGGCAGCGTGCGGAACCGGTCCATCACGCCCCGGTGCGCGTCCTGGGCGGCGGTGAACATCCCGGTCATGATGCCGTTCGCGGCCGTGGCCACCAGCAGCCCCGGCACGAGGTAGGCGCGGTATTCGGTGCCCGGCATGGCGAGCGCGCTGCCGAAGACGTACCCGAAGAAGAGCAGGAAGACGATCGGCATCGTCTGGGTCATCACCAGCATCGCGGGCGCGTGCCTGATCCGCTGGAGGTGGCGGCCGAGGACGGCGGCCCCGTCGTGGACGAGCGCGGTCATGCGGCGGGCTCCTTGCGGTCGGTCAGGCGGAGGAAGACCTCGTCGAGGGTGGGCGGGCGCAGGGCCGCGTCGACGATCAGGACGCCCGCGGCGTCCAGCTCGCGGACGATCCGGGGCAGCGTGAGCGTGGGGTCCTTCGTGACGGCCCCCGCGGTGCGGGCCTCCGCGTCGAGGACCGGCTCGTGGCCGGTGAGCCGGTCCAGGACGGCCGCGGCGGCGTGCAGCCCGGACGGGTCGCCGACGACGACCTCGGCGTAACCGCCGATCATCGCCTTGAGCTCGGCCGGTGTGCCGCGGTGGGCGGCCCGGCCGCCCTCGACGAGGACGATGTCGTCGGCGAGCCGGTCGGCCTCCTCCAGGTACTGCGTGGTGAGCAGCACGGTCGTGCCCTGGGACGCCAACCCCCGTACGGCGTCCCAGATGGCGTTGCGGCTGTGCGGGTCGAGGCCGGTGGTCGGCTCGTCGAGGAAGAGGACCGCGGGCCGGACGAGCAGGCTCGCGGCCAGGTCGAGGCGGCGGCGCATGCCGCCGGAGTAGGTGCGCGCCGGACGCCCGGCCGCCGCCGCCAGCCCGAATCGCTCCAGCAGCTCGTCGGCGCGTGCGCGCGGGGCGCGCAGCAGCCGGGCGAACAGCCGCAGGTTCTCGGCGCCCGTCAGGTCCCCGTCGACGGAGGCGTACTGGCCGGTCACGCCGATGCGGCGGCGTACGGCGGCGGGCTCGCGCACCACGTCGTGGCCGGCGACCCGGGCGCTGCCGGAGTCGGGCGCGGTGAGCGTGGTGAGGACCCGTACGGCGGTGGTCTTGCCCGCGCCGTTCCGTCCGAGGACCCCGCAGACCGTGCCCTCCCGGACCGCCAGGTCGAGCCCGCGCAGTGCGCGCACCTCGCCGTAGCGCTTCTCCAGGCCCTCACTAAGTACAGCGTACGTAGTCGTCATGGCGCGACCATAGCGCACTACGTACGGTGTACGTAACTAGGATGGGGGCGAGGTGATGATCCATGGCGGGCCGAGCGGCCGAACCCGAAGTGATCTGGGCGCGCCCCGAGCGCACGGGCCGCGGCCCCAGACCGGCGTACAGCCGCGCGGACATCGCGGCGGCGGCGGTGCGCATCGCGGACGCCGACGGCATCGACGGGGTGTCCATGCGGCGCGTGGCGGCCGAGCTGGGCTGCGGGACGATGTCGCTGTACAACTACGTGCCGCGCAAGGAGGACCTGTACGAGCTGATGGTCGACGCGGTCAGCGGCGAGTACGAACTGCCCGGCACGCCGAGCGGGGACTGGAAGGCCGACATGCTGGCACTGGGCTGGCAGGCCCGGGCCATCATGTACCGGCACCCCTGGCTGACCCGGGTGATGTCGTCGGTGTACGCGTTCGGCCCCAACGCCCTGCGGTACCTGGAGCACTGCCTGGGCGTCCTGGCCCCGCTCGACGCGCCGGGCGGCACCAAGATGGAGCTCATCGCGATGGTCAACGGCACGGTGATGGCCACCGTCGCGAACGAGCTCGCCATGGCGGAGCGCAGCCGCGGACTGCCCTGGTCCCAGGAGCGGGAGCAGGCCGTCCGCACGGCGTACCTGGTGCGGGAGGCGTCGAGCGGCGCGTATCCGCGCCTCGCCGCGCTCCTCGCGGAGGCGGAGGCGCCGGGCGACGCGGACGCCGTCTTCGAGCGCACGCTGCGGCGGGTGCTGGACTCCTTCGGCTGAGGCCGGGCGGCTACAGCAGCGCCAGCTGGCCCTCGGGGCCCTCTTCCTCCCGGTCCAGTACGGACGCGGGACGGCGCGCCGGGGCCGGAACGGGGAGCACCCCGGCCGCGCGGAGCTCGGCCCGGGAGATGAGGTCCGCGCCGGACAGGTCCGGCCGCCGCGCCTCCAGCCCGGCCTGGAGCGCCAGCACCGTGATCAGCTCCAGCAGCTCGGACGTCCACTCCTGCGGCCACGCGGGAGGGCGGATCGCCTCCAGGGAGCCCGGCTCGGCGGCCGGGGCGGTGCGCTGCTCGAACCAGAGCTCCAGCATCCGGACCCCGCCCACCCGGTACTCCCACGCCTCGGCCGGTACGGGCGCGATGCGGCCGCCGTCGCCGACGAGCAGGGCCTCGCCCTCCGCGTCGTACGCCAGCGTCGTCGGGCGCGGCGGCAGCGCGGCGCGGACGTAGGGCCGGCGGCCGCCGGGCAGGCGGGGGCGTTCGCCACCCCGGGCGCCGCGCAGCTGGACCTCCGCCATGCGACGGCCCAGCGCCGTGCCGGACGCCCACACGGCCGGGTCGGCGGGGAGCGGGACGGCGGACCCGGCGGGCGAGGGGCGGGCAGCGGCCAGCGCCCAGGCCAGGAGGTCCGCGGCGGTGACCTCGGAGCCGTACCGGGCGCTCAGCACCGCGAGGAGCCCCGGCGCGACGTTCGGCTCGCGGCCGCCGGGCCGCCGGTACAGCGGCCTGATGCGGCCGGGGCGGCCCGCCGGGGAGCGGCCGTCGGGCAGTGCGGCCGTGACCAGCAGCGCCGGGCCCGGCGCCGGAGCCCCGTGGCCCTGGGGCACGTACCCCTGCTCGACCGCGAAGAGCTGCCGGTCGTCCGCCACCCGCCACAGCTCCGGGCGGGCCGCGTCCAGCAGGCGGTGGTCCGGCAGCAGCCACTGCTCGTCGAAGGGCCCGTGGGCCAGCCGCACCGGCTCCGGGCACGGACCCGTCTCCCGCGCGAACCGGGCCGTACCGGTCCGCTGCCCCGGCAGCGCGGGGACCGCCGTCGTGAGCGTCCGCGCCCGGCTGGGCCGGAACAGGGCCTCCCGGTCACCGCCCTCGGCCCGTACCAGCGCGTCCCAGCGGGCCCGCAGCGTACGTACGTCCGGGGCGACGACCCAGGACCGGCCCAGGCGCAGGGGCGCCACGGACCAGGGCATCAGGTCGTCGAGCAGCGGCACGTCATCGGTCACGGCCCGCATGCTAGTGACCGCGCTCAGTCCGCCTCCACCGTGACCGTGAAGGAGAACCGGTCGCCGCGGTAGCGGATGCGCGCCACGTCCACCACCCGGCCCTCGTCGTCGTACGTCACACCCGTGTAGTGCAGGATCGGCGACAGCAGCGGGACCTGGAGCAGCTCCGCCGTCTCCGGGTCCGCGAGCCGCGCCTCGACGGTGTCGGTGATCCGGCTGATGCGCACGCCGACCGCGTCGCGCAGCACCTTCGTCATCGGCCAGCGCTCCAGGTCGGCGAGGTCGATGCCGGCCGCCACCTCGGGGCGGACGGCGTTCTCCGCCCAGTTCGTCGGCTCGCCGCTCTCGCCGTCGCGGCGCAGCCGCTTGTACGTGACGACCTCCGTCAGGTCGGGGAAGTGCTCGGCGAGTTCGACGGGGACCTTAGCCTCACCGTGGCCGAGGATCGTGGTCAGCTCGCCCGACTGCTGCGCCACGATGGCGTCGATCGAGCCGAGCAGCCGGCGCGGACTGCTGCGCCGGGCGCCCGGCTCGATGAAGGTGCCGCGCCGCCGGTGCCTGCTGATCAGGCCCTCCGCCTCCAGCTCCTTGAGCGCCTGCCGCATGGTCAGCACGCTCACGCCGTAGTGCGCGGCGAGCTGCTCCTCCGTGGGCAGGCGCAGGGAGGCGTCCGGCGCGCGCCCGAGTATGGAGGCGCGCAGGGACTGCGAGACCTGGTACCAGAGCGGGAGCTTCCGGTTCAGGACGAGCGAGTCGGGGGCGAAGGCGGTCACGTGTACTCCGTACTACGGCCGAAAGTGGCGCTCAAGACCCTGCCACACGTCGTCGTAGCCCCGCTGAAGGTGGTCGGCGTTCGCCGCCTGGGCGGTGGTGGTGACCGGCCAGCGCGTCTCGAACATGAAGGCGAGACCGTCGTCGATCTTCTGCGGCTTCAGCTCGGCGGCGCTCGCCCTGTCGAAGGTCTCCCGGTCCGGGCCGTGCGCGGACATCATGTTGTGCAGCGAGCCGCCCCCGGGCACGAAGCCCTCGGCCTTGGCGTCGTACGCGCCCTCGATCAGGCCCATGTACTCGCTCATCACGTTGCGGTGGAAGTACGGCGGGCGGAAGGTGTCCTCGCCGACCAGCCAGCGCGGTGCGAAGACGACGAAGTCGACGCCCGCGAGGCCGGGGGTGTCGGAGGGCGAGGTGAGCACGGTGAAGATCGACGGGTCGGGGTGGTCGTACGAGATCGTCCCGAGGACGTTGAAGGTGCGCAGGTCGTAGACGTACGGCACGTGGTTGCCGTGCCAGGCGACGACGTCCAGCGGGGAGTGGCCGTACGTCGCGGTCCAGAGGTTGCCGCAGTACTTGTTCACCACCTCGACGTCGCCCTCGACGTCCTCGTACGCCGCGACCGGCGCGCGGAAGTCCCTGGGGTTGGCCAGGCCGTTGGCGCCGATGGGGCCGAGGTCGGGGAGTTGGAAGGGCTGGCCGTAGTTCTCGCACACGTACCCGCGCGCGGTCTCGTCCAGCAGCTCCACGCGGAAGCGGACGCCGCGCGGGATCAGGGCCACGTCGCCGGGGCGGGCGGCGAGGACGCCGAACTCCGTGCGCAGCAGCAGGCCGCCGCGCTCGGGGACGATCAGCAGCTCGCCGTCGGCGTCGCTGAACACCCGGTCCATGGGTGCGTTCGCGTGGTAGAGGTGCACGGCCATGCCGGTGCGCTGCGTCACGTCGCCGTTGCCGCCCAGGGTCCACAGGCCGGCCAGCCAGTCCGTGCCGGGGGCCGGGTCCGGCAGCGGGTTCCAGCGCAGCCGGTTGGGGTCGGGGACGGTCTCGGTGAAGGGGGCCGTGCGCAGGGCGCCGTTGTCGGTGCGTACGAACGGCGGGTGCGCGGCCGAGGGGCGGATGCGGTAGAGCCACGAGCGGCGGTTGTGGGCGCGGGGCTCGGTGAACGCGGTGCCGCTCAGCTGCTCGGCGTACAGGCCGAGGGGCGCGCGCTGCGGGGAGTTCCGTCCGAGCGGCAGCGCGCCGGGCAGGGCCTCGGAGCTGTGCTCGTTGCCGAAGCCGGGGGAGTACTCCAGGGCGTCGGCGAGCTTTCGCGCCCGGGCCGCCCGTTCGGTGTCGTTGATCGTCATCGCCCGCTCCTGCTCAGAGGGAATCCGGAATCCTATGTAAGACCGTAGGATTCCATGGCGCCCCCCGTCAACGGTGCAATGGCCGGAGAGGTGCGGCTTGGACGGCTCCGGCGCGAGCACGGTTCCGGTGCGGCCGCGCGGTGTCCGGCGCGGTTGTGGAGCCGGGTGCGCTTCCCGGCGGACGCGGCCCGGGGGGCGGCGGCATGACGGGGCGCGTGCCCCAGCCCGGCCGGACCGGCTCCCTCCGCCGCACGCCCGTCCAGCGGCGCAGCGCCGAGCGCCTGGCCGTGAGCCGGCCGCCCCGCCGCCCCGCCGCCCCGGTGCGGCGGCAAGGCCATCGCCACCGTGCCTACCGGTCGGTATGCTCGCGGCACCCGCGCGTCACCGCCGCTGTCCCGGAGGCCTCCATGCCCACCGCCCTGCGCATCTGCCCGCTCTGCGAAGCCACCTGCGGGCTCACCCTCACCCTCGACGGCCCCCGCGTCACCGGCGCCCGAGGCGACCGGGACGACGTGTTCAGCGAGGGCTTCATCTGCCCCAAGGGCGCGTCCTTCGGCGAGATCGACGCCGACCCGGACCGGCTCCGCACACCGCTGCTCCGCGAGGACGGCGTCCTGCGGGAAGCGAGCTGGGACGAGGCGTTCGACACCATCGCCCGCCGCCTGCCGCCGCTCATCGAGCGGTACGGCTCCGACGCGCTCGGGGTCGTCCTCGGCAACCCCAACGTCCACACCATGGCCGGCGCGCTCTACCCGCCCGTGCTGCTCGGCGCGGTGCGCACCCGCAACCTCTTCACCGCCTCCACGCTCGACCAGATGCCCAAGCACGTCTCCAGCGGGCTGCTCTTCGGTGACGCCTTCGCCATCCCCGTCCCGGACCTGGACCGCACCGCGCACCTGCTGGTGATCGGCGCCAACCCCGTGGAGTCCAACGGCAGTCTGTGCACCGCCCCCGACTTCCCCGGCAGGCTGAGGGCCCTGCGCCGGCGCGGCGGCACCCTCACGGTCGTCGACCCGCGCCGCACCCGCACCGCGCGCCTCGCCGACCGGCACGTCGCCATCCGCCCCGGCACGGACGCCCTGCTGCTCGCCGCCGTCGCCCAGGTGCTCTTCGCCGAGGGGCTCACCGACCCGGGACCGCTCGCCGGGCAGGTCGAGGGGGTCGAGGAAGTCGAGGCGGCCGTAGGTGAGTTCACGCCCGAGGCCGTCGCCGCCGCGTGCGACGTGGACGCCGCCACCATCCGGGAGCTCGCCCGCGAGCTGGCGGCGGCGCCCTCGGCCGCCGTGTACGGGCGGATCGGCGGCAGCACCGTCGCGTACGGCACCCTCACCAACTGGCTCGTCGACGTCCTCAACGTCCTCACCGGCAACCTCGACCGGCCCGGCGGCGCCCTCTTCCCGCTCTCCGCCACCGCGCCCGCGCCCCGCCCCGCCGGGCCCGGCAAGGGCTTCGCACTGGGCCGCTGGGCGAGCCGGGTCTCCGGGCACCCGGAGGCCAAGGGCGAACTGCCGCTCGCCGCCCTCGCGGAGGAGATCACGACCCCGGGCGACGGCCGTGTCCGCGCGCTGATCTCCATCGCCGCCAATCCGGTGCTCTCCGCGCCCGACGGCGACCGCCTCGACCATGCGCTCGCCGAGCTGGACTTCATGGTCAGCGTGGACCCGTACCTCAACGAGACCTCCCGGCACGCGCACGTGATCCTGCCCCCGCCGCCGCCCGCGCAGAGCGCCCACTTCGACTTCGCCTTCAACGGTTTCGCCGTTCGCGACCAGGTCCGCTACACCCCGGCGGCCGTCCCGCTGGAGCCCGGCCGCATGGACGAGTGCGAGATCCACGCCCGGCTGATCCTCGCCGTCACCGGCATGCACGGCGCCGAGCCCGGCGCCGTCGACGACATGGCCATACGGCGCACCCTCGCCAAGGCCGTGACCGAGCCCCATTCGCCCGCGTACGGCGAGGACCCCGAGGAGTACGCGGCCCGGCTCGGCGGCCGCACGGGCCCGGAGCGGCGGCTGGACCTGATGCTGCGCCTCGGCCCGTACGACGGCCTCACCCTCGACCGGCTCCGGGAGCACCCGCACGGCATCGACCTGGGCCCGCTCAAGCCGCGCCTCCCGCAGGTCCTCAAGACCCGCAGCGGACGCGTCGAGCTCCTGCCGGAACCGATCGCCGCCGACCTCCCCCGGCTGCGCGCCGCCCTGGAGCCGCGCGGCGACTCCCTCGTCCTGGTCGGCCGCCGCCACCTGCGCTCCAACAACAGCTGGCTGCACAACATCCCCGCCCTCAACGGCGGCAGCAACACCTGCACCCTCCAGGTCCATCCCGACGACGCCGCCCGCCTCGGCCTCACCGACGGCGCCCCCGCCCGCGTCAAGGGCGCCGGCGGCGAGCTTCAGGTCCCGGTGGAGATCACCGACGCGGTACGCAGGGGAGTGGTGAGCCTGCCGCACGGCTGGGGCCACGACCGGCCCGGCACCCGCATGGCGGTCGCCGGGGCGCGCCCCGGCGTCAACGTCAACCAGCTCCTCGACGGCACCCTGCTCGACCCGCTGTCCGGCACCGCCGTGCTCAACGGCTTCCCCGTGGAGGTGACACCCGGCCGGTGACCTGGGGTTTTGCTCGTATTGCTCACGCGTCAACACCTTGTTAACGGCAGAACGGGCCACCTAACGTCATCCGGACCGCCGCTCCCCCCGGTGGAGTTCAAGGGTGAACGTTAGGTGTCCTCCATGCTGACAATCCTCGGCTTCGCCATGATCGCGACCTTCCTGGTCCTGATCATGCTGAAGAAGATGTCGCCGATCGCGGCGCTCGTCCTCATCCCCGCACTCTTCTGCGTCCTCGTCGGACAAGGCGCGCAGCTCGGCGACTACGTCATCGAAGGGGTCGGCAACCTCGCGCCCACCGCCGCGATGCTGATGTTCGCCATCGTCTACTTCGGCGTGATGATCGACGTCGGCCTCTTCGACCCGATCGTCCGGGGCATCCTGCGCTTCTGCAAGGCCGACCCGATGCGCGTGGTGGTCGGCACGGCGGTGCTCGCCGCGATCGTGTCGCTCGACGGCGACGGCTCCACCACCTTCATGATCACGGTCTCGGCGATGTACCCGCTCTACAAGCGCCTGAAGATGAGCCTCGTCGTCATGACCGGTATCGCCGCCACCGCCAACGGCGTCATGAACACCCTCCCCTGGGGCGGCCCCACCGCCCGCGCCGCCACCGCCCTCAAGCTGGACGCCGGCGACATCTTCGTACCGATGATCCCGGCCCTCGGCGTCGGTCTGCTCTTCGTCTTCGCCCTGGCGTACGTCCTCGGGCGGCGCGAGCGGAAGCGGCTGGGCTACCTGACGCTGGACGAGGCGCTGGAGCCGCAGGCCGAGACCGTGCTGGTCGCCACCGGCGGCGGAGAGGGCCGGCCCACGACGGCCGCCGGCGGCGGCACCGGCGGCGGCACCGGCGACGGGCCGGAGGCGGACGTGCCGCAGGCCGAGGACGGCTTCCAGGGGCTCGACCCGAACCGGCCCACCCTCCGGCCCAGGCTGTACTGGTTCAACGCGGCCCTCACGGTGGCCCTCCTCGCCGCCATGATCATGGAGCTGCTGCCGATCCCGGTGCTCTTCCTCATCGGCGCGGCCCTCGCCCTCACGGTCAACTTCCCCCACATGCCCGACCAGAAGGCCCGTATCGCCGCCCACGCCGACAACGTCCTCAACGTCTCGGGCATGGTCTTCGCCGCGGCCGTCTTCACCGGCGTCCTCACCGGCACCGGCATGGTCAAGCACATGGCCGACTGGCTCGTCGGCGCCATCCCCGACGGCATGGGCCCGCACATGGCGTTCGTCACCGGCCTGCTCAGCCTCCCGCTGACGTACTTCATGTCGAACGACGGCTTCTACTTCGGCGTCCTGCCGGTCCTCGCCGAGGCCGGTGCCGCGCACGGCGTGTCGCCGCTGGAGATCGCCCGCGCCTCGCTCGTCGGCCAGGCCCTCCACATGTCGAGCCCGCTGGTGCCGGCGGTGTACGTCCTGGTCGGCATGGCGAAGGTCGAGTTCGGCGACCACACCCGCTTCACCGTGAAGTGGGCCGCGCTCACCTCGCTGGTGGTGCTCGGCGCCGGGATCCTCTTCGGCATCATCTGATGCGGCCCCAGCCCACGCGGCCCCACCGGTACTGGCTGCTGCGCCTCGTCATCGCCTTCGGCTTCGCGCAGGCGGCGGTGTCGATGGCGCGGCCAGCCGTCTCGTACCGCGCCCTCTCCCTGGGCGCGGACGAGCGCGCGGTCGGCGTCATCGCGGGCGGGTACGCCCTGCTGCCGCTCTTTGCGGCCGTACCGCTCGGGCGCAGGACCGACCGGGGGCGGTGCGCGCCGCTGCTGCCCGCCGGGGTGGTGCTGATAGCGGGCGGCTGCGCGCTCAGCGGTACGGCGGGGTCCCTGCCCGCGATGGCGGCGTGGAGCGGCGTCATGGGGCTCGGGCACCTGTGCTTCGTCATCGGCGCCCAGTCGATCGTCGCCCGCCAGTCCCCGCCCGCCGCCGCCGAACAGGACCGGAACTTCGGGTACTTCACCATCGGCGCCTCGCTGGGCCAGCTCGTCGGGCCGGTCGCCGCGGGCCTGCTGATCTCCGGCGAGGACGGCGCCCTGGGCCGTACGAGCGCCCTCGCCCTCGTCGTGTCGGCGGCCGTCGGAGCGGTGTCGCTGGCGTCGCTCTGGCGCATCGAGCACCGTACGGAACGGCCGCGGGCGCGCGACGCGGCGGACAAGGTCCCCGTGCACCGGATCCTGCGGACGCGCGGCGTGCCCGCCGGGATCTTCATCAGCCTCGCCGTCCTGTCGGCGACGGACATCCTCACCGCCTACCTGCCGGTCATCGGCGAGCACCGCTCCATCGCCCCCGCCACCATCGGGCTGCTGCTGAGCCTGCGCGCCGCCGCCACGATCGCCTGCCGCCTGGTCATGACGCCGATGATCCGGCTGCTGGGCCGCACGGTGCTGCTGACCGTCACCTGTCTGCTCGCCGGGCTGCTGTGCGCGGCGATCGCGCTGCCCGTCCCGGTGTCCGTGCTCGCGGCGATGCTGGCGGTGCTGGGCTTCTGCCTCGGCGTGGGCCAGCCGCTGTCGATGACGACCGTGGTGCGGGCCGCCCCCGACCGGGCCCGGTCCACCGCGCTGGCCCTGCGCCTGACCGGCAACCGCCTCGGCCAGGTCGCCGCGCCCGCCTCGGCGGGCCTGGTGGCGGGCGTGGCGGGCCCGGCCGCGCCGTTCGTGGTGCTCGGCGGGCTGCTGCTGGTGGCGGCGGCCCTGGGGGTACGGGTCGGGCGGCAGCCCGGCGCGGCGGAGGGCGAACCGGCGGAGGCCGAGCCGGCACGGGCCGCCCGCCGCCGCGGCGTACGTCAACCGTCCCGCTGAGGCCCGCGCGGATCCCGGGCACCGCGCGGATCCTGGGCCTCGTCAGGCTCCCGGGCACCGCGCGGCTCCGGAGCTCCGTTCGGCTCCCGGGCACCGCGCGGCTCCGAGGCCCCGTCAGGCCCCCGAGCCCCGCCCCGCCACGCTCCTAGGCCCCGCCCCCCTCCGCGGCCGCCGCCTTCGTCGCCGCCAGCACCTTCCGGCAGTGCGCCACCAGCCCCTCCAACGCCGCCTCGAAGGCCGCCTCGGCGCGCCCCGCGCCCACCGCCGCCAGGGCGAGCGCCAGCCGGGGCGTGCTCGTCTCGTCGGGCAGCTCCCACATCGCCTCGGGCGCCGACAGGTCGAGCGCCGAGCCCAGGACCAGGTTCTCCAGGCCGGTCAGCAGCGGCATGACGTCCTTCGCCGCGAAGCCCGCGCCCAGCAGCAGCCCGACGGCCTGCTCGTACTGCTCCAGCACCTTGGGCGCGCGCACCGGTGACGTCATGAGCAGCGGGATGACGCGCGGATGCGTGGCGAAGGCGGCGCGGTAGGAGCGGGCCCAGGCGATCAGGGCCTCGTCCCACGGGGCCGCTTCGAGGGTCGCCGTGTCGACGGCCGCGCACACCCGTTCACGCATCAGCTCGACGATGCCGTCCCGGCCGTCCACATGGTGGTACACCGAGGCCGTCTGCACGCCGAGTCGCCGGGCGATCTGCGGAACGCTGAACTCCCCTTGTTCCGCGACGAGTTCGAGCGCCGTCGTGGTGATGCGCGCCCGGTCGAGCAGTGGCGTGCGCGGCCGTCCCATCGTCGCGTCCCCTTCGTGAGGTCTTCCCGGATGCCCCCACGGAGGCTACATTGCCGCAACCGAAAGCCTTTAGGTTTCCGGTTCCCCCAGGCCGTAGCCCCCGCTCCCGTACGCAGAAGGGCTCAGCACACCCATGTCCGTGACCTCCGACCAGGCGTCCCCGGAGAGAGCCGGCGGCCCCGCGTCGCCCGCCGTCCGGCTCCGTACCGGCACGCTCGGAACCTCCGACATCGCCTTCTTCGTCATCTCCGCCGCCGCCCCGCTCACCGTCATGGCGGGCGTCGCACCCATCGCCATCGTGCTCGGCGGGATCGGCGCCCCCGTCGGATACCTGATCGCCGGCGTCACCCTCGCGGTCTTCGCCGTCGGCTTCACCACCATGAGCCGCCACGTCCGCAGCGGTGGCGCCTTCTACGCGTACATCAGCCAGGGCCTCGGCAAACCCGCCGGCGTCGGCGCCGCCCTCCTCGCCCTGATCGGCTACAACGGCATGGAGATCGGGGTCTACGGGCTCCTCGGCACCGCCACCGCCGACACCGCCCACGCCCTGTGGGGCGTCGACGTCCCGTGGCTGCCGGTCTCCCTCGCCGGGCTGCTGCTCATCTGGTACGGCGGCTACCGCTCCATCGACTTCGGCGCCAAGGTCCTCGGCGTCCTGCTCGTCGCCGAGACCGGCATACTCGTCCTCCTCGCGGGCGGCGTACTCCTCAAGGGGGGCGCGCACGGGCTCTCGCTCGCGTCCTTCGCGCCGGACAGCTTCCTGGTGCCCGGCACGGCCGCCGTCCTCGCCTTCGCGTTCACCGCCTTCACCGGATTCGAGTCCACGGTGATCTACCGCCGCGAGGCCCGCGACCCCGGCCGCACCATCCCCCGGGCGACGTACATCGCCGTGTGCTTCCTCGGGCTCTTCTACGCCTTCATCGTCTGGACCGTGATCCAGGCCTTCGGCGACGCGCAGGTCGTCGAGGCGGCGGGCGACGACCCCGGCGGGCTGTTCTTCGCCGCCATCACCACCTTCGTGGGCGGCTGGGCCGCGGACCTGATGCACGTCTTCATCGTGACCAGCATCCTCGCCTCCCTGCTGGCCTTCCACAACGCCATCAACCGCTACGGCCTCGCCCTCGCCGAGGAGGGCGTCCTGCCCCGCGCCTTCGCCACGGTGCAGCCGCGCCACCGCTCGCCGTACGTCGTCGGCGCCGCCCAGACCGTCCTCGGCCTGGCCCTGGTCCTCGCCTTCGCGCTCGCCGGCGCCGACCCGTACACCCAGCTCCTGCTCTGGCTCAACACCCCCGGCGGCCTCGGCCTGATGGCGCTCCAGCTGCTCGCCGCCCTCGCCATCCCGTTCTACTTCCGCCGCGTCCGCCACACCGAGGGCGTCGTACGGACGGTGATCGCGCCCGTCGCCGCGGCCGTGCTGCTCACCGCCGCGATCGGACTGGTCGTCTCGAAGATCGACGTGTTCACCGGGGCCTCCACCACCGTCAACACCATCCTGGTCGCGCTCGTACCGGCCGTCTTCGTCCTCGGTGTGCTGCTCGCCTTCCGGCTGCGGCGCACCCGCCCGGAGGTGTACGCGCGCTTCGCCGAGGAGCCGGAGGGCCCGGCGGACACCACCGACCCGGCGGACACCACCGACATCGAGCAGGGAGTACGCACGTGACCGCAGCCGACCTCGTCCTCACCGGCGCCCGGGTCCGCACCCTCGACCCCACCCGCCCGCACGCCACCGCCGTGGCCGTACGGGACGGCCTCATCGCCGCCGTCGGCGACGCCGCCGACGTACCGGAGTGGACCGGCCCCGGCACCGAGACCGTCGACCTCGCCGGAGCCACCCTCACCCCCGGCCTCACCGACTCCCACAGCCACCCCGTCTGGGGCCTGGAGATGGCGACCGGACTCGACCTCTCCGCCGTCACCGACCTGGACGGCCTGCGGGCGGCGCTGCGCGGCGCCGAGCGCACCGGCGGCTGGGTCGTCGCGTACGGCCTCGACCACAACACCTTCGGCGGCCGCCCGGTCGACCGGGCGCTCATCGAGGAGGCGCTGCCCGGCGTCCCCGTCTTCATCCGCCTGTACGACGGCCACTCCGCGCTCGCCAACGGGGCCGCGCTGCGGGCCGCGGGCGTCGACGGGCCCCGCTCGTTCGACCAGCGCTCCGAGATCGTGTGCGACGCGGACGGGCGGCCCACCGGCCATCTGATCGAGCACGCCGCCATGGCGCTGGTCACCGCGGTGGTGCCGAAGCCCTCCCGGGCCGAGCGGCGCGCCCGGCTCGTCGAGCTGCTGTCCGCCATGGCCGCGACCGGCCTGACCGGCGCCCACGTCATGGACCTCGGCGACGGCGACGTACCGGAACTGCTGGCCTCCGTCGAGGAGGCGACCGACCTGCCGCTGCGCCTGCGGCTGGCCCCGTGGTGCATGCCCGGCGCCGACGAGGAGGCGCTGGACGAGCTCGTGGCCCTGCAGCGGCTGCGCGGGCGGGACTGGCTCGTCGGCGGCGTGAAGTTCTTCATGGACGGCACCGTCGAGGGCGGCACGGCCTGGCTGGAGCACGCCGACTGCCACGGCCAGGGCACGGACGCCTTCTGGCCGGACCCGGCCGCGTACAGCGCCGCCGTACGCCGGCTCCACGCGGCGGGCGTACGGACCGCCACCCACGCGATCGGTGACGCCGCCGTACGGCACGTCCTCGACACCGTCGAGGCACTGGGGGAGAGCGGGCGCCTCAGGCACCGGATCGAGCACATCGAGACGCTCCCCGCCGATCAGCTCGCCCGCTTCGCCGACCTCGGCGTCATCGCCTCCATGCAGCCGCCGCACACCGCGTACACGCGCGCCGACCACACCGACGAGTGGTCCAGGCGCCTCGGCGACGAGCGGGCCTCGCGCGCCTGGCGCTGCCGCGACCTGCGGGACGTGGGGGCGTACCTCGCGCTCGGCTCCGACTGGCCGATCGCCCACTACGACGCCCGGCAGGTGCTCGCCACCGCCCGCGCGCCGCGCGGGGCCGCTTCGGCGGGCCGCGGGCTCACCGGGCTGATGGCCCTGGAGGGGTGCACCACGCACGCGGCGGTCGCGGCGGGCGAGCAGTCCGTGGCGGGCCGCGTCGCGCCGGGCCTGCGCGCCGACCTGACGGCGTTCGCGGTGGACCCGGTGCAGGCGCCGGCCGGCGAGGTCGCCGAGGCGCCGGTCCGGCTCACGGTCGCGGCGGGGCGGGTGACGCACCGGGAGCTGTAAGACGTCGCCACCGACGCGCGGATCCGGTCGAGTTCGGAGTTTCGACCGGATCGCGCGACGGCGGACTGCCAGAGTGATCGGCGCTCGCCCCCCCCGTACGAAAGGGCCCGCCATGCCGATCCTCGCCGCCGCCACCCGCACCCGCGCCCGCCTGGCCGTCACCACGGCGACCGTCCTGCTCGCGGCCGGCGCCCCCGCCGCGTACGCGAACCTCGACACCGTCTCCGGGCGCGACGCCGGTGGCGCGGCCACCACCCGGGGTGCGGCCTATCTGGAGACGCGCCTGCTCTTCGGGACCGAGCGGCCCGACGGCGGCCCGGACGTCACGGACCAGCAGTTCACGGCGTTCGTCGACCGCGAGGTCACGCCCGCCTTCCCGGAGGGGCTGACCGTGCAGGACGGGCGCGGGCAGTGGCGGGACGCGAGCGGCCGGATCGAGCGGGAGCGGTCGTACGAGCTGATCCTGCTGTACCCGGTGGCGGAGGCCAAGGCCCGCGATCCGAGGATCGAGCGCATCCGCGACGCCTACCGGCTCGCCTTCGGCCAGGAGTCGGTGGCCCGCCTCGACGAACGCACCTCCGTGGACTTCTGATGTGATGTGGTCGGTCCGGCATCCTCTGGCGCCAGAAAACTACCACCGCTAGTTTGGGTGTCGGACGACCCAGTGGCACAGCCCAGTGGCACAGCTCCGAAGGCCCACATAAGGAGAAGCGGATGAAGGCCCACGACGGGATGTACATCGGCGGGGCGTGGCGGCCCGCCGCCGGCACCGACACCATCGCCGTGGTGAACCCGGCGGACGAGCAGGTCATCGCCCACGTCCCGGCCGGCACGGCCGAGGACGTCGACGCCGCGGTACGGGCCGCCCGCGCGGCCTTCCCGGCCTGGGCCGCGACCGCGCCCGCCGAGCGGGCCGCCCGGCTCACCGCCCTGCGCGACGCGCTCACCGCGCGCGCGGAGGAGATCGCCGAGACCGTGACGGCGGAGCTGGGCGCGCCCCCGCAGCTCGCCCAGCAGGTGCACGTCGGCCTGCCGGTCCTGGTCACCGGCACGTACGCCGAGATGGCGGCCTCGTACCCGTTCGAGGAGAAGGTGGGCAACTCCACCGTGCTGCTCGAACCGGTCGGTGTGGTGGGCGCGATCACGCCCTGGAACTACCCGCTGCACCAGCTCGTCGCCAAGGTGGCGCCCGCCCTGGCCGCCGGGTGCACCGTCGTCCTCAAGCCCGCCGAGGACACCCCGCTGACCGCCCAGCTGTTCGCCGAGGCCGTCCACGACGCCGGTTTCCCCGCCGGGGTGTTCAACCTGGTGACGGGTCTCGGCCCGGTCGCCGGCCAGGCCCTGGCCGAGCACGACGGGGTGGACCTGGTCTCCTTCACCGGCTCGACCGCCGTCGGCCGGAAGATCGGCGCCATCGCGGGCGCCGCCGTCAAGAAGGTCGCGCTGGAGCTCGGCGGCAAGTCCGCCAACGTCATCCTGCCCTCCGCCGACCTCGCCAAGGCGGTGACCGTCGGCATCGCCAACGCCCTGTCCAACTCCGGCCAGCGGTGCAGCGCCCTCACGCGCGTCCTGGTGCACAAGGACCAGTACGACGAGGCCGTCGCCATCGCGGCGGAGGCCGTCGCCAAGTACACCCCCGGCGACCGGCTGGGGCCGATGGTCAACGCCAAGCAGCTCCAGCGCGTGCGCGGTTACATCGAGAAGGGCGTCGAAGAGGGCGCACGGCTCGTCACGGGCGGCGCCGACGCGCCCCTCGACCGGGGCTACTACGTCAGCCCGACCGTCTTCGCGGACGTCACCCCGGAGATGACCATCGCCCAGGAGGAGATCTTCGGCCCCGTCGTGTCGATCCTGCGGTACGAGGACGAGGACGACGCCCTGCGCATCGCCAACGGCACGGTCTACGGCCTCGCGGGTGCGGTGTGGGCCGGCGACGAGGCGGAGGCCGTCGCCTTCGCGCGCCGCATGGAGGCGGGCCAGGTCGACATCAACGGCGGCCGGTTCAACCCGCTGGCCCCCTTCGGCGGTTACAAGCAGTCGGGCGTCGGGCGCGAGCTCGGGACCCACGGCCTCGCCGAGTACCTCCAGACCAAGTCCCTCCAGTTCTGACCGCCCGGGAGAAGAAGATCGTGGTCCGCGCCGCCGTCCTGCCCGCCATAGGTGCTCCGCTGGAGATCACCGGCATCGAGCTCCCCGAGCCCGGCCCCGGCCAGGTGAGGGTCCGCCTCGCCGCCGCCGGTGTCTGCCACTCGGACCTGTCCCTGTCCAACGGCACCATGCGCGTGCCCGTCCCCGCCGTCCTCGGCCACGAGGGCGCCGGCACCGTCCTGGCCGTCGGCGAGGGCGTCGCCCATGTCGCCCCCGGCGACGGCGTCGTCCTCAACTGGGCGCCGTCCTGCGGCTCCTGCCACCCCTGCTCACTCGGCGAGGTGTGGCTCTGCGCCGACGCCCTCACCGGCGCGGGCAGCGTCTACGCCGTCACCGAGGACGGCACGGAGCTCCACCCGGGCCTGAACGTCGCCGCGTTCGCCGAGGAGACCGTCGTCGCCGCCAACTGCGTCCTGCCGGTGCCGGACGGCGTCCCGCTCGTCGACGCCGCCCTGCTCGGCTGCGCGGTCCTCACCGGCTGGGGCGCGGTCCACCACTCCGCCCGCGTCCGCGCGGGCGAGTCGGTGGTCGTGTTCGGCATCGGCGGCGTGGGCCTCGCCACCCTCCAGGCGGCCCGGATCGCGGGTGCGGGACCCCTCATCGCCGTCGACGTGTCGCCGGAGAAGGAGGAGCTCGCCCGCCGGGCCGGCGCCACGGAGTACGTGGTCGTCTCCGAGACCACCGCCAAGGAGATCCGCAAGCTCACCGGCGGGCACGGCGCCGACGTGGCCATCGAGTGCGCCGGTCGCGCCACCGCCATCCGTACCGCCTGGGACTCCACCCGGCGCGGCGGCCGCACCACGGTCGTCGGCATCGGCGGCAAGGACCAGCAGGTCACCTTCAACGCCCTGGAGATCTTCCACTGGGGCCGCACCCTGTCCGGCTGCGTGTACGGCAACTCCAACCCCGCCGAGGACCTGCCCCTCCTCGCCGGGCACATCCGGGCCGGGCGCCTCGACCTGGGCGCCCTGGTGACCGAGCGGATCGGGCTGGACGGCATCCCGGCCGCCTTCGAGAACATGATCGCGGGCAAGGGCGGCCGGGCGCTGGTCGTCTTCTAGCCCCGCCCCTGGGACTGGTCCCGCTTCGCACCTCCCGGCCGTGCCCCGCGCGGCCGGGAGCGCGACACCGCCACACCCGCGAGGCACAGGGCGCCACCGGCCAGCGTCAGGGCGCCGGGCAGCTCGTCGAGGAACAGCCACGACATGAGCACCACCAGCGCGGGCACGGCGTACGTCGTGGCGCCCAGCCGCCCCGCCGTCGTACGGGCCAGCGCGTACGCCCATGTCGTGAACGCCAGCGCCGTCGGGAAGACGCCCAGGTAGAGCATGTTGAGTGTGGCGGACAGCGGCGCGCGGCCCGCCTCGTCGACGAGCTGTCCGGCGAACGGCAGGCACAGCACCGCGCCGGTCAGGCAGCCGTACGCCGTCGCCTGGAGGGCGCTCGCGTGCGCCAGCGCCGGCTTCTGCGCCACGACCCCGGCCGCGTACCCGATCGCCGCCAGCAGGCACAGCAGCACTCCGAGGACGGAGGCGTGCCCCGCGCCGGCCCGGCCGGACATGGGCAGGCCCACGGCGACCGCGCCCGCGAACGACACCGCCATCCCGGCCAGCAGGCGCGGCGGCAGCGCCTCGCCCAGCACGCGCGCGCCGAGCAGGGCGATCAGGATCGGCCCGATGTTCACGATCATCGCGGCGGTGCCCGCGTCGACCTCCTGCTCGCCCCAGTTGAGCACCACCATGTAGACGCCGAACCAGAGCAGGCCCGACACCAGGATCCCGGGCCAGGCGGCGCGCGGCGGCAGCCCTTCACGCCGGATCAGCAGCACGCATACGAGGGTGAGCGCGCCGGCGAGCAGCCGCCCCAGGGCGAGGGCGCCGGGGGAGTACGCGGCGCCGGCGCTGCGGATCGACACGAAGGCCGAGGCCCAGAAGACGACGGTGACACCGGCGGCGGCGAGCGGAAGGAACGGTGACTTCGGGGAGTCGGTCATGGGCCGACCGTACGGCCGGAACCGTTCGGCGCTCACCGAAGTGTCACGGGCTCGATCCCGAGCAGCGCGTGCAGCGCCCGCTCGCCGTCCGCCGTCACCTTCACGGCCCGCTCGGACCCGATCCGTACGCACCAGCCGGCGTCGAGCGCGTGCCGGCACAGGGCCGCGCCCGCCACCCCCGCCAGATGGGGCCTGCGTTCCGTCCAGTCCAGGCAGCCGCGCGCCATCGGGCGCCGCCCCTTCGGCTCCAGCGGGATCCCCCTCGCGCCGAACCAGTCCACCCCCGCGTCGGTGAGCGCGAACCCGGTGTCCTGCCGCAGCAGCCCCCGTACGGTCATGGCCTCGGTGACGGCGATGCCGAGCCTCCCGGCGAGGTGGTCGTAACACGTGCGCCCCCGCGCCATGGCGCTGTCCACGCTCGCCGCCCGCAGCGAGCGCGGCGCCCGCGGCTCCCGCCCGCCCGCCGCCTGCGCCGCCAGGTCCTCGACCAGGTGCGCGATCCGCTCCCCGGCCAGCCGTACGTACCGGTGCCGCCCCTGCCGCTCCTCCACGAGCACCCCACCCGCGACGAGCCGCCCCAGGTGCTCACTGGCGGTCGACGCCGCCACCCGCGCGTGCCGGGCCAGCTCCCCGGCGGTCCAGGCCCGCCCGTCGAGCAGGGCGAGGCAGAAGGCGGCACGCGTCTCATCGGCGAAGAGCGCAGCGAACGCGGCGAGGTCTTGGGGGGCCATGCCCCCAGGATGGGGCACCTACTGTTCGGCGGCGGCCGAACCGTCCTGCCGGCGCCACTCCCAGCGCCAGAACGCGTTCCAGCGGTGATCCTCCGAGAACTCGGGACCCAAGACGCCCACTCGTCCGTACGCCTCCCCGGTACGCGGATCGTCCCGCTCGGCGAGGCCGTAGGCGGCCTCCAGGCGCACCGATTGCTCCTCGTCGTCGAGCAGGCCCACCAGCGTGTCCGCCACGGCGGGCGTAAGGTCCGAGGAGGCGGCGATCGCGGCCGCGGCACTCGCGCGCACACCCGAATCCGCGTCCCGGAGCACGGAACGCAGCGCCTCGATCGCCTCCGGGGTGGTGTCGTGCCGTCCGAGCACCTGGCACGCCGAAATGCGCACGCGTGGGTCCGGATCCCGTACGAGGCCGAGCAGGGCGGCGCGGCCCTCCGGCGTCAGGGGCGGACCGTAGGGGCCGAAGGCGTAGGGAACGTGCCTGCGGACACGGGGGTCGGGGTGGTCGGCGTACCGGAGCCCGATGGCCTCCTGGTCGCGATGCCCGTATGCGGTGAAGGCGTCCAGCACCTCGGCGAGGACAGCGCTGTCGGTCTCCTCGAGCGCCCACGCGGCGAGGAGTTCACCGTTCTCCTCGTCGTACGCCGTGTCGGAACCGCCCAGCACCGAGCTCAGCCACAGCACGGCGACGACGAAGCGGCGGTGGGCCGGGTCGGGGTGGTGCCGGAAGGCCGTCAGGGCGTTCCTGGTCTCCCGGCTGCGCCGCTCGCCGAGGACGGAACGGGCCGCCGACCAGTCCACGTGGCGGTCGTCGCGGTGCTTCAGCGCGCGGGCGACCAACTCCTCGACGGGCGTCAGGATGCGGAAGGCCCACTCCAGATGGGTCAGGATCGCGCCGTGCCCGGCCCGCACGGTGAGCCCTCCCAGCGAGACCTGCTCGACGTGGTCCCACTCGTCGTCCTCGACCCGGACCATCCGGGCCGGGCTCGTCGCACCGGTCCGGAGCCGCAGCTCGGCGACCGCGCCGGTTTCGCACCAGCTGCGGGCGAGTGCGAGCAGCCGTTCCCGGGAGGGCTCGGGGAGCCGCAGCCGCGGTTCCCGGCCGAGCACGGCGAGGAAGACCGCGGGTGAGCCGAGGTCGACGGCACGCAGCAGCGGCGTGGTCCCGTCCGGCAGCGGCCGGTCCGGGTCGGCCCCACCCTCCACGAGCGCACCGGCGACCGGCTCGTCGTATGCCGCCACGGCCGCGCACAGCACCGGCAGGCCGTCCTCGCCGGGCGTGTCCGGGTCGGCGCCCGCCTCCAGCAGGGACCGTACGGCCTCCGCGTCCCCGGCCCGTACCGCCGTTGCGAGGTCCGCGCCGATCATCGGCGTGCCACCCCCTCGTACCGCACCGCCAGCCCGTCCAGCAGCGCCCGCAGCCCCGTCTCGAAGGCGCCCTCGTCGACCTGCTTCTGGTGCTCGGCGAGCAGGTGCGCCTGGCCCAGGTGCGGGTAGTCGGCGGGGTCGTACGCCGTCTCGTCGTCGACGAAGCCGCGCGCGAAGGAGCCGAGGGCCGAGCCGGTGATGAAGTACCGCATCAGCGCGCCGATGTGGGTGGCGTGCGCCGGGGGCCAGCCCGCCCGGACCATCGCACCGAAGACGGCGTCGGCCACGCGCAGGCCGGCCGGGCGGCGGCCGGGGCCGCGGGCGAGGACGGGCACGATGTGCGGATGGTCGGCGAGCGCGGCGCGGTAGGAGACCGCCCAGTCGTGCAGGGCCGTGCGCCAGTCGCGGCCGTCGGCCTCGTCGAACATCGACAGGTCGATCTGGGCGCTGACGGAGTCGGCGACCGCGTCCAGGATCTCGTCCTTGTTGCGGAAGTGGTTGTAGAGCGAGGGCCCGCTGACGCCGAGTTCGGCGGCGAGGCGGCGGGTCGAGACCGCGTCGAGGCCCTCCGCGTCCACGAGCGCGAGCGCCGTGGTGACGATGCGTTCTCTGCTGAGGAGGGGCTTGCGCGGTCGGGCCATGCGGCACATAGTAGGCCCTGCCGAAAAGAAACTAGCAGTGATAGTTAACGGGAGGGTGTCGCGCCGTGGACCTGGAGCTGAGCGAGGAGCAGGCGGTCGTCCGGCAGCTCGCCGAGGAGTTCGTGCGGCGCGAGATCGCCCCGCACGTCGTCGCCTGGGACCGCGCGGAGAGCGTCGACCGGTCGATCGTGAAGAAGCTCGGCGAGGTCGGCTTCCTCGGCCTCACCATCCCCGAGGAGTACGGCGGCAGTGGCGGCGACCACCTCGCGTACTGCCTGGTCACCGAGGAGCTGGGGCGCGGCGACTCCTCCGTCCGCGGCATCGTCTCGGTCTCGCTCGGCCTGGTCACCAAGACCATCGCCGCCTGGGGCAGCGAGGAGCAGAAGCGTCACTGGCTGCCCCGCCTCACCGCCGGGGACGCCCTGGGCTGCTTCGGCCTCACCGAACCCGGCACCGGCTCCGACGCCGGCAGCCTCACCACCCGCGCGGTGCGCGACGGCGAGGACTACGTCGTCAACGGCAGCAAGATGTTCATCACCAACGGCACCTGGGCCGATGTGGTCCTCCTCTTCGCCCGCACCAACGACACCCCCGGCCACCGGGGCGTCTCCGCCTTCCTCGTACCGGCCGACACCCCCGGCCTGACCCGCCGCACCGTCCACGGCAAGCTCGGCCTGCGCGGGCAGGCCACCGCCGAACTGATCCTGGAGGACGTGCGGGTGCCCGCCTCCGCCCTCCTGGGCCCCGAGGGCAAGGGCTTCTCGATCGCGATGTCGGCGCTCGCCAAGGGCCGCATGTCGGTCGCCGCCGGGTGCGTCGGCATCGCGCAGGCGGCGCTGGACGCGGCCGTGCGGTACGCGGGCGAGCGCGAGCAGTTCGGCAAGCCGATCGCCTCGTACCAGCTCGTGCAGGAACTGATCAGCGACATCGCCGTGGACGTCGACGCGGCCCGGCTGCTGACCTGGCGGGTGGCCGATCTCGTCGACCGGGGCGAGGAGTTCGCCACCGCCGCCTCCCAGGCGAAGCTCTTCGCCTCCGAGGCCGCCGTACGGTGCGCCAACAACGCCCTCCAGGTCTTCGGCGGTTACGGCTACATCGACGAGTACCCGGTCGGCAAACTGCTGCGCGACGCACGCGTGATGACGCTCTACGAGGGCACCAGCCAGATCCAGAAGCTCATCATCGGGCGGGCGCTGACGGGCGTCTCCGCTTTCTGAGTACGGCTTCTGAGTACGGCTTCTGAGTACGGGAGCGGATGTGGCCCCGGCCACAGCCCGCGCATGCTTTCCCGCATGAGTGACACACCGGTCAAGCAGCAGAACACGGCCGCCTACTACGGCCAGGCCGTGGCCTCCTTCGCACTCGCCCTGGGCGCGGTGGCCATCGGCATCTTCAACCTGGAGGCGGACGCCTGGGTCCGCGCCTTCCTGGCCATCGCGGTCCTGTACCTGACGACCTCCGCGTTCACCCTCGCCAAGGTCGTCCGCGACCGCCAGGAGGCCGGTCAGATCGTCAGCCGCGTCGACCAGGCCCGCCTGGAAAAGCTCCTCGCCGAGCACGACCCCTTCCAGAAGCTCTGAGGCGCGCTCTAAGCGCTTGCTCACCGTCGCGGTATGGTGTTCGTCCTGGAGGTCATGGAAGGGGCGCACGCGATGAGCACGGCGGAGGAGACGGCCGGCGGCGAGGACACGCCGTGGGACGAGGTCACACCGGAGGCGGCCAGGAGGCTGCTGGTCGCCGCCGTCGACGCCTTCGCCGAGCGCGGGTACCACGCCACCACCACGCGTGACATCGCGAGCCGCGCCGGGATGAGCCCGGCCGCGCTCTACATCCACTACAAGACGAAGGAAGAGCTGCTCCACCGGATCAGCCGGATCGGCCACGTGAAGGCCCTGAAGATCCTCCAGGCCGCGGAGAGCGGCCCCGGCACCGCCGCGGAGCGGCTCGCCGACGCCGTGCGCTCTTTCGTCCGCTGGCACGCCGGGCGGCGCACCACCGCCCGCGTCGTCCAGTACGAGCTCGACTCGCTGAGCGAGGAGCACCGCGCCGAAATCCACGAGCTGCGCCGCAAGAGCGACGCGGTGGTGCGCCGCATCATCAACGACGGCGTGTCGGCGGGTGAGTTCGACGTGCCCGACGTCTCCGGCACCACCCTCGCCGTGCTCTCGCTCTGCATCGACGTGGCCCGCTGGTTCAACACCACGGGGCGCCGGACGCCCGACGAGGTCGGCGCGCTCTACGCCGACCTCGTCCTGCGCATGGTGGGGGCCCCGGGGACGCCCCGGGCTCAGAAGTAGTAGCGGGACACCGACTCGGCGACGCACACCGGCTTGTCGCCGCCCTCGCGCTCCACCGTCACCAGCGCGGTCACCTGCACGCCGCCGCCCGCCTCCTCGACGCCCTGGAGCGCGGCGGTCGCGCGCAGCCGCGAGCCGACCGGCACGGGGGCGGGGAAGCGCACCTTGTTGGTCCCGTAGTTGACGCCCATCCTCACGCCCTCGACCCGCAGGACCTGCGGCACGAACAGCGGCAGCAGCGACAGGGTGAGGTAGCCGTGCGCGATGGTCGTGCCGAACGGGCCGGTCGCCGCCCGCTCCGGGTCCACGTGGATCCACTGGTGGTCGCCGGTGGCCTCGGCGAAGAGGTCGATCCGCTTCTGGTCGACCTCCAGCCAGTCGCTGTGGCCCAGCTGCTCGCCGACCGCGGCGCGCAGCTCGTCGGCGGACGTGAAGATCCTCGGCTCTGCCATGTCCCAGCTCCCCTGACCTGGCTCGGTTGTCTAAGCGCTTGCTCAGCATGGTCGGGGGAGAGGGCTCCTGTCAACGGACGCTCCGGCACGGCCAGTAGGGTGCGACGGGTGCCGAAGATTCCAGAGAAGATCCACGAGCTCACGGTCGGACAGCTGTCCGCGCGCAGCGGCGCGGCCGTGTCCGCCCTGCACTTCTACGAGTCCAAGGGCCTGATCAGCAGCCGGCGCACCAGCGGCAACCAGCGCCGGTACGGCAGGGACGCGCTGCGCCGCGTGGCCTTCGTCCGCGCCGCGCAACGCGTCGGCATCCCGCTCGCCACGATCCGGGACGCCCTCGCCGAACTCCCCGAGGAACGCACGCCGACCCGGGAGGACTGGGCCCGCCTCTCCGAGGCCTGGCGCTCGGAGCTGGACGAGCGCATCACACAGCTGAGCCGGTTGCGCGACCACCTCACCGACTGCATCGGATGCGGCTGCCTGTCACTGAAGACGTGCGTGCTGTCCAACCCGGACGACGTCTTCGGTGAGCGCCTGGCCGGCTCCCGCCTCATGCCCGAGGCCGCCCGCCCGAAGCCCGCGCCGGCTGAAACGGACGGCTGAAACGGACGGCTGAAGGTGCCGGCCGGGGATCGGGCGGCTGACCGGACCGCGGAGCGGGCCGCCTACTCGGAAGCCGCGAACCGCTCGGGCCGCTCGGTCCGGTCCTGGTACGGCTGCTGGTCGGGCTCCCGCTCCGTCATGCCGGGCCGGCCGAAGAGCAGGTCGTAGCCCGGCGGCAGCTGGAGCAGGATCCGCCGCATCAGGTCCTCGTCCGCCGTGTCGGCCACGACGCTCAGCACGGCGCCGATGTCCCACGTGGCGGTCTCCTCGGTGGCGCCCTCTATCCACGCGGCGGTCGCGCGGACGAACCGCTCCGGGCTGAGGGGCTCCGCAGCGGTGAGCGGGTTGAGCAGGACCAGGGCGCACGTCTCCGGCAGCCCGGCGGCCAGCTCGGCCCGCTCGTTGCCGACCAGGTGTGCGCCCAGCAGGGCGAGGACGACGCGGGTGGCGCGATCGGCCTCCCGCTGTGACGGGTATTCGCCGCGTTCCTGCACCGACGTCAGGAACGCGTCCCACTGCATGCGCATGGTTCTCCCTGGGCCTTTCGACCGGTGGGCCGGGGGCGGTGGGGCCGGGAGGGGCCCACCGCCCCCGTACGGTGAGGTGTGGCCGCCGCCCGGCTCAGCCGCTGATCTCCTTGCGGTCGCCGCCGCCGCTGATGGAGATCTTGCGCGGCTTCGCCTGTTCGGCGACCGGGATCCGCAGCGTCAGGACACCCATGTCGTACGACGCCTCGATACGGTCGGTGTCCAGGGTCTCGCCGAGGAAGAGCTGGCGGCTGAAGGTGCCGGCCGGCCGCTCCGCGATCACCATCTCGGCCCCCTCCTCCGGGGCCGTACGGCGCTCGGCCCGGACGGTGAGGACGTTCCGCTCGACGTCCAGGTCGATGCTGTCCGGTGTGACCCCCGGGAGGTCGAGCCGCACGACGAAGGCGTCTCCCTCGCGGTAGGCGTCCATCGGCATGGCCGCGGGGTGCGCGGCGGTGCCCATCAGCCGCTCGGTGAGCCGGTCGAGCTCACGGAAGGGGTCGGTACGCATCAGCATCATCGGTCCCTCCTCTGTCTGCTCCATGTCCTCACAGATGGTGCTGACCGTTACATCTCCTTCTATAGCGCGCCATCCCGAAGTTGACAAGAGGAGACTCAAGAAACCTCACTCATATTCGGTGCCGCCCTTCCGTGTCAGGTACGCCGGGCTGACCGCCTTCGCGATGGCGCGCCCGCCCACGACCGGGCTGTACCGCTCCACGGCCGGCCGGATCACCACGCCCTCCCGCAGGTGCAGTTCCCGCCCCGACACCGTCTCCCGGCCGGTCGCCAGCTCCAGCACGGTCGCGATGTCGTACGGCCCCGCGTACAGCCGCGGTACGAGCGGCAGCTCGTCGGCCGGCAGCTCGTCCGCGCCCAGCCAGCGCACGCGGCCGTCGATCTCGGCCGACACGTCGAAGACCGCGTACCCCACGCCCTGCTCGGCGCGGCCGTTCGCGCCGTACGCCAGGTCCTGGACCCCCGCGCCGTACACCTCGCCGAAGATCCCGACCCGCGTGGCGCCGAGACGGGCGGCGAGGCGCGCGGCGACCGCCGGGACGCCGTACGCGCGCACGGCCCGCCAGTACAGGTTGCCGGGGTCCTCCTTCAACGCCAGCCCCTTGGCGCCGAATCCCTTCGAGGAGACGTACACCCGCTCGTCCTCGGCGACGTACGTCACCAGACAGGCGGTGCCGTGGACCTTCTCCGTGAGCACCACCGGTTCGCCCGGCTCGAAGACGTCCGGGTACCGCTGGACGTTCTCGATGTCGACCCACGGCAGCAGGTCGGGCGCCGCCTCCACCTCGCCGTCCATCGTCGTCGGCACCGGTGGCACCCACTTGGTGATGCCCAGCAGCTCCGCGAAGTCCGTCCCCTCGGCGGCGGCACGCACCAGGTCCACGTCCGCGAGCGCGCGCGGCCGGCACACGATGCCCTGCGACAGCTCCCCGCGCAGCCGCACCGCCTTGACGCGGTCGGACGCCTTGCCCGCCAGACGCCCCGTCAGCCCCAGCTCCGCTATGAGCTCGGGCGGCAGCACGGCCTGCTCCGGTATGTACACGGCGGCGTCGCCGCTGCGATAGGCGCCCTTGGCGACGACGGCCCGGTACAGGCCCACTTGGGCCAGCTCCAGGGCGTCGGCGTTCGGATGCTCGTGGACGGTCAGCAGTTCGGCGGTGACACGCAGCGTCGACATGGTGGCGGCTCCTCGGGGTGCGTCGTGCGTTCAGTGGTGTTTTCGCATCGCCGCACACTGTTCCGGCGCCGAATCGGCTGGCCCAGCGGTTTTCCCGCTGGTAGCGTCACGCGCTTCCGGGCAGCCGCAGCCGCAGCCGCCGAACCGCCTCCACCAGCTGGGCGTTGGACCGGGCGGGCCGCCCGTCCGGCAGGAGCAGGGTGTCCTCCAGGCCGATGCGGGTGTCCAGCCTCAGGCGTATCGCCAGCCGCGCCACGGGCCACGCCCCGCCGTCCTCGCCGTGCAGCAGCACCGGTACGCCGTGGGCCGCGCCCAGCTCGTCCAGCAGGGCCCGGGCCGTGGCCGGCGCGGTCGTGGGGTCCGGGTCCGCCACCTCGGCCAGCACCCGCGTCACGCGGGGCGCCAGGGGAGAGGCCAGGAAGCGGCGTGCCGCGTCCGTACCCGACCGGATGCCCGCCTCCACGCCCACTCCGCGCTCCAGCAGCGCGGCCGCGACCTCCTCGGCGCCGGGCTCGTCCCAGTTGACCGAAGCGTGGTCGGGCAGCACCGTCCACGAGCGCACCCGCTCCACGCGGCGCACCGGGTCGGGCTCGGCCCACGCGCCGGTGGTCACCCCGACCGGTACGTCCACCGCGTCCCGTATCGCCGTGAGGACGGGCGCCAGCACGCGTGCCGACAGCGTGTCGTGGCCGCACGGAGTCTTGGGATGCACGTGCACCTCGGCGGCGCCGGCCGCCACGGCACCGGCCGCCGACTCGGCCATGGACGCCGGAGACATGGGCACGGCCGCGGAATCACCGGCTCCGCGGGCCCCGTTGAGACAGACCTGGATCATGTCTCGATGGTGGCACCCGCCACTGACAACGGACCGGTGCACCGGCGTCGCCGCCGGTGCCGGGACCCCACCCCGGCCCGGCGCACCACGCCCCCGCGGCCGTGCGCCCCCGTACCCCGTGTATCCCCCGTTGCCCCGTTGTGTCCGATCGTCTCACCCCACCGACACGAGTTCCCTGCGCGGCCGCGACTCCGTCCGTGCCCCCGGCCGCATCCGCCGCTTGGCCGCCGCCAGCGCCTCGGAAGTCAGCACGGGCTGCGGCACCACGATCCCGCAGCCCGTGCAGACGGGCCCGAACCACGGTTCCGCGCTCAGCTCCGGCCGCCACACGATCCGGTCGTCCGCGCACACCGGGCAGTCGTCCCCGGGCGCCGACTCCAGCGCCGCGATCAGCCGGCGCAGGCCGTCCGCCATCGGCAGGACCGGATGCAGCGACGGATCGTCGCACCGGAGGATGCCGTTACCGCCCCAGGTGCGCCGGTGCCAGTCGTCGAACCAGCCCGGCCGGCGCAGCCCGTCGTGCTTCTCGCGCTTGCGGCGCGCCGCGAACTCCTCCTCGTACGCGAGCCACACGGCCCGCGCCTCCTCCACCTCGTCGAGCGCGGCCACCAGCCGCGCCGGATCCGGCGCCCGGTCCTCGGGCCCGAACCTGTGCCTGCTGCACAGGTGGTCCCATGTGGCGCGGTGCCCGTAAGGGGCGAACCGCTCCAGGCACTTGCGCAGCGAATACCGCCGCAGCGCCAGATCGCATCCCGGGTCGCGTACTTGTCTCGCAAGACTGCGGAAACCGGCCATCGCACTGCCACCTCCGTCGCTCGTACTTCGGCGTCGATGAATGGACGTACGAGTGCCCGCATCGGCTCCATCGAAAAACGGATGGGAGCCATCATCGGTACATCTGGCGCGAAACGTGCCCGCCGCGCCGCATGGGGCGGCCTCGGCGCCGCGAGGTGACGGCCGGTCACCTGCCGACGCCCGCCTCGTCCTGGGGCGGAGGGCTCCTGCCGACGGGCAGGGGGCTGCCCAGGGGGCACGGCCGACGGGAGGATCCCCTACCGGCGGTACGCCAAGTACCGCTGCCGTACCGCCCGGAAGGCCGCCAGGTCCGCCTCCCAGGCAGCCACGACGTCGTCCGTCCCCGCGCCCGCGTCGATCAGTGTGCGCACCTTCGCGGAGCCGGTGAGCTTGTCGATCCAGTGGTCCGGGCGCCAGGCGAAGCCGCTCCAGCTGCGCTTCGCCGTCACCAGCAGTCCGACCCCCGTCCGTACCGGGTCGAACGCCTCCCGGTCGTCCACGTGCAGCTGCACCCCGCCCACCGTCTTCCCCTGGAACTTGGAGAAGGTCGGCGTGAAGTACGCCTCCCGGAACCGCACTCCGGGCAGCTCCAGCGCGTTCGCCGCCTCCGCCCAGCGCCGGTCGACGCCCTCCGCGCCGAGCAGTTCGAAGGGGCGGGTCGTGCCCCGCCCCTCGGAGAGGTTCGTCCCCTCGAACAGGCAGGTCCCCGCGTACACCAGCGCGGTGTCCGGCGTCGGCATGTTGGGGCTCGGCGGCACCCACGGCAGGCCCGTCGCGCCGAAGAAGTCCCTGCGCCGCCACCCCGCCATCCGTACGGTCGCGAGCTCCACCGGCCGCGCGAGGAACTCGCCGTTGAACAGCCGCGCCAGCTCCACCACCGTCATCCCGTGCGCCTGTGCGATCGGCTCGCGCCCGACGAACGTCGCGAACGCCCTGTCCAGTACGGGCCCGAGGGCCGCCCGCCCGGTCACCGGGTTCGGCCGGTCCAGCACCATGAAACGTTTCCCCGCCAGCTCCGCCGCCACCATGCAGTCGTAGAGCGTCCAGATGTACGTGTAGAAGCGCGCGCCCACGTCCTGGATGTCGAACACCACCGTGTCGACGCCCGAGGCGGCGAAGACGTCCGCCAGCGCCCGCCCGCTCTTCAGGTACGTGTCGTACACCGGGAGCCCCGTCGCCGGGTCGTCGTACCGGCCCTCCGAACCGCCCGCCTGCGCCGTCCCCCGGAAGCCGTGCTCGGGGCCGAAGACGGCCACCAGGTCCACGCGTTCGTCCGCGTGCATCACGTCCACGATGTGCCGCACCTCGGCCGTGACCCCGGTCGGGTTGGTCACCACGCCCACGCGCTGTCCCGCCAGCGCCGCGTACCCGTCCGCCGCGAGCCGGTCGAACCCGGTCCGCACCCGGCGGCCGCCCTCGTGGGCGGTGGCGCTGCCGGGCGCGGTGGCCGCCGCCACCCCCGCCGCGCCGCCGGCGATCAGCAGACCCCGTCTGGACACGCTCATCCGCACACCTCCGTGCCGTTCGACCGATCCGGTCTCGCACGCTAGCGCGCCCACCCGGCCCAGGGAACGAGGCGGGCGACACGGCCTTCCCAGCGAACATACCGACTGGTTAGTCTGTCGACTCGGAGCAGCGAACAATCACGACGGAGAGGCGGGTCTCGATGAGTACGACGGTCCAGGGCGCGGGCGTGGTGGTCACCGGAGCGGGCGGCGGCATCGGTGCCGCGCTCGCCCGCAGGTTCGTCGCCGAAGGCGCGCGTGTCGTCGTCAACGACATCGACCCGGGCCGCACCAAGGCCATCGCCGACGAGATCGGTGCCACGCCCGTTCCCGGGGACGCCTCCGCGATCGTCGACGAGGCCCGCGAGGCGCTCGGCGGCACCGTCGACGTCTACTGCGCCAACGCCGGACTCGCCTCGCCCGGCGACGCCTTCGCCGACGAGGAGGTCTGGGCGGCCGCCTGGGACGTCAACGTCATGGCCCACGTGCGCGCCGCCCGGGCCCTGCTGCCCGACTGGCTGGAACGCGGAGCGGGCCGCTTCGTCTCCACCGTCTCCGCGGCCGGGCTGCTCACCATGGTCGGCGCCGCCCCGTACAGCGTCTCCAAGCACGGCGCGTACGCGTTCGCCGAATGGCTCTCCCTCACCTACCGCCACCGCGGCCTCAAGGTCCACGCCATCTGCCCGCAGGGCGTCCGTACGGACATGCTCACCGCCGCCGGAACGGCCGGCCAACTCGTCCTCGCGCCCACCGCCATCGAGCCGGAGGACGTCGCCGACGCGCTCTTCGACGGCATCGAGGCCGACCGGTTCCTGATCCTGCCCCACCCCGAGGTGGCCGGTTACTACCGGGCCCGGGCGAGCGACCCGGAGCGCTGGCTGAACAATATGAGCCACATCCAGCAGAAGTGGGAGGGCACCGGACAGTGACCGCGACCTCGATCTACGCGGCCAAGCCGTGGCTCGCGCAGCTCAGCGACGCCCAGCGGGCCCCGACAGACCCCGCGCCGACCGTGGTACACGCCTTCCGCGCGGCCGTGGCCCGCGCCCCCGAGCACACCGCCCTCGCCTACTTCGACGGGCGCCTGACCTACCGCGAGACCGACGAGCTCTCCGACTCGGTGGCCGGATTCCTCGCCGCCCGCGGCGTACGGCACGGCGACCGGGTCGCGATCATGCTCCAGAACACCCCGCACTTCGTGCTCGCGCTGCTCGGCGCCTGGAAGGCGGGCGCCACCGTCGTCCCGCTCAACCCGATGTACAAGTCCGCCGAGGTCGCCCACGTCCTGAAGGACTCCGGGGCCACCGCCTTGCTCTGCGCGGACCGCGCCTGGGAGGCGTACCTGCGCGACACGGCCGCCGGCTCCTCCGTACGCGTCGCCCTCACCGCGTGCGAGAAGGACCTCCAGACCCGCGACGACCCGCGGGTGCTCGGATTCGAGCGGCTCCCCGCGCCCGCCGACACCGACGACCTCACCGCCGTCGCCCGCGCCGGCCACCCGGCGCCCGAGGGGCGGGACCTCGGCGCCGCCGACGTGGCGCTCATCAGCTACACCTCCGGCACCAGCGGCACGCCCAAGGGCGCCATGAACCTGCACGGCGGCATCACGTACAACGCCGAACGGCAGCGCGCCGGCCACCCCATCGCCGAGGGCGCCGCCTACTTCGCGCTCGCGCCGCTGTTCCACATCACCGGCATGGTCTGCGAACTCGGCGCCTGCGTCGCCAACGCCGGCACCCTCGTCCTCACGTACCGCTTCGAGGCGGGCGTCGTCCTCGACGCCTTCGCCGAGCACCGCCCGGCCTACACCGTGGGCCCCTCCACCGCCTTCATGGCGCTGGCCGCCCACCCCTCGGCCACGCCGGACCACTTCGCCTCCTTCCGGGTGATCTCCTCGGGCGGCGCGCCGCTGCCCCCGGCCCTGGTCGAGAAGTTCCGCGCCGGCTTCGGCCCGTACATCCGCAACGGTTACGGCCTGACCGAGTGCACCGCCCCCTGCGCCTCCGTACCCCCCGAGAAGGAGGCCCCCGTCGACCCGGCGTCCGGCACCCTCTCGGTCGGCGTCCCGGGCCCCGACACGGTCGTCCGCATCCTGGACGAGAACGGCCGGGAGGTGCCGTTCGGGGAGCCCGGCGAGATCGCCGTGCGCGGCCCCCAGGTGGTCCCCGGCTACTGGCGGCTCCCCGAGGCCACCGCCGAGGCCTTCCCGGATGGCGAACTGCGCACCGGCGACATCGGCTTCATGGACCCGGACGGCTGGCTGTACGTCGTCGACCGCAAGAAGGACATGATCAACGCGTCCGGCTTCAAGGTCTGGCCGCGCGAGGTCGAGGACGTGCTCTACGGCCATCCCGCGGTGCGCGAGGCTGCCGTCGTCGGCGTCCCCGACGCGTACCGGGGCGAGACGGTCAAGGCGTACGTCAGCCTGCGCCCGGGCGCCGCCGCCGAGCCGGCCGAGCTCTCCGCCTACTGCGAGCAGCGCCTGGCGGCGTACAAATATCCCCGCGAGGTCGAGATCCTGCCGGAGCTGCCCAAGACGACGAGTGGGAAGATCCTCAGGCGGGAACTGCGTTCACCCGCGTAGGCGCCGTCGAGATCCGGACATCCGACGGACGAGCCGAGAGACCCGAGCGACCCGAGTGACACGAGAGAGGTGGCGGCACATGGCCAGGACGACGGACGGGAGCGGCACCCCCGTCCCCCAGAGGCTGCTGGCCACCGCCACCCGGCTCTTCGCCGAGCAGGGGTACGACCGCACCTCCGTCCAGGAGATCGTCGAGTCGGCCGGCGTCACCAAGGGCGCGCTCTACCACTACTTCGGCTCCAAGGAGGACCTCCTCCAGGAGGTCTACGCACGCGTGCTGCGGCTGCAGCAGGAGCGGCTGGACGCCTTCGCGGACGCCGACGCGCCCGTGGAGGAGCGGCTGCGCGACGCCGCCGCCGACGTGGTGGTCACCACCATCGAGAACCTCGACGACGCGTCCATCTTCTTCCGCTCCATGCACCACCTGAGCCCGGAGAAGAACAAGCAGGTACGGGCCGAGCGGCGCCGCTACCACGAGCGGTTCCGGGCGCTCATCGAGGAGGGACAGGCCGCCGGCGTCTTCTCCTCCGCCACCCCGGCGGACCTGGTGGTGGACTACCACTTCGGCTCCGTCCACCACCTGTCCACCTGGTACCGCCCGGACGGGCCGCTCACCCCCCAGCAGGTGGCCGACCACCTGGCCGACCTCCTGCTGAGGGCCCTGCGGCCGTAAACCGGGTCTCCTAGGCGTACTTCTTCAGCTCCCGGCGGGCCAGCGACCGCTGGTGCACCTCGTCCGGCCCGTCCGCCAGCTTCAGCGTCCGCGCCGCGGCCCACAGTTCGGCGAGCGGGAAGTCCTGGCTGACGCCGCCCGCGCCGTGGAGCTGGACGGCCTTGTCGATGATGTCCACCACCGCGCGCGGGGTGGCGATCTTGATGGCCTGGATCTCGGTGTGCGACCCCCGGTTGCCCACCGTGTCCATCAGCCAGGCCGTCTTCAGCACCAGCAGCCGCAGCTGCTCGACCGTCACCCGGGCGTCCGCGATCCACGCCCCCACCTGGCCCTGCGCGGCCAGTGGCTTGCCGAAGGCCGTACGGGACACCGCCCGGCGGCACATCAGCTCGATGGCCCGCTCGGCCATGCCGATCAGCCGCATGCAGTGGTGGATCCGGCCGGGCCCGAGCCGCGCCTGGGCGATGGCGAAGCCGCCGCCCTCCTCCCCGATGAGGTTCGCGGCCGGGACGCGGACGCCGTCGAAGACCACCTCGGCGTGGCCGCCGTGGGAGTGGTCCTCGTACCCGTACACCTGCATCGCGCGCCGCACCTGGACACCGGGGGTGTCGCGCGGGACGAGGATCATGGACTGCTGACGCCGGATGTCCTCGCCGTCCGGGTCGGTCTTGCCCATGACGATGAAGATCTTGCAGTCCGGGTTCATCGCCCCGGAGATGTACCACTTGCGGCCGGTGACGACGTACTCGGCCGCTCCGTCGGGGGCCCGCTCGATCCGGGTCTCGATGTTCGTCGCGTCGGACGAGGCCACCTCCGGCTCCGTCATCGCGAACGCGGAACGGATCTCCCCGGCCAGCAGCGGCTCCAGCCACTGCTTCCGCTGCCGCTCGTCGCCGAACTGCGCCAGCACCTCCATGTTCCCGGTGTCGGGCGCCGCGCAGTTCAGCGCGGTGGGCGCCAGCTGGGGCGAACGGCCGGTGATCTCGGCAAGCGGCGCGTACTGCAGGTTCGTCAGCCCGGCCCCGTACTCGGTGTCCGGCAGGAAGAGGTTCCACAGGCCCTGCCTGCGCGCCTCCGCCTTGAGCTCCTCCACGACCGGCGGGGTGTCCCACGGCGAGGCGAGCTCCGCCCGCTGCGCGTGCGCCACGGCCTCGGCCGGGTACACGTGCTCGTCCATGAAGGCCAGCAGCCTGGCCCGCAGCTCCTCGGTGCGCGTGTCGAATGCGAAGTCCATGGGGTGCGTCAGCCTTCCTGGCGGCGGAGGGTGGTCAGGCCGTGCTCGATGAAGACGGGGACCAGCTCGCCGATCCGGTCGAAGCCGGCCCCGACGGTCTGCCCGAGCGTGTAGCGGTAGTGGATGCCCTCCAGGATCACGGCGAGCTTGAACCAGGCGAACGCCGTGTACCAGGGGAGGGCGGAGACGTCGCGGCCGGAGCGCTCGGCGTACCGCTCGATCAGCTCGGCGGGCGAGGGGTGGCCGGGGGCGGCGGCCGTGGTGGAGATGGGCGAGCCCGGCAGGTCCAGCCGGACGCTGTACATCGACAGCAGCCCCACGTCCGTGAGCGGGTCGCCGAGCGTGGACATCTCCCAGTCCAGTACGGCGTTGACGCGGTCGTCCTCGCCCAGCAGGACGTTGTCGAGGCGGTAGTCGCCGTGGACGACGGTGGCGGCGGGCGAGGCCGGGAGCCGGCGCCCCAGCGTGGCGTGCAGCTCGTCGATCCCGGCCAGCTCGCGGCTGCGCGAGGCGTCCAGCTGCTTGCCCCAGCGGCGCAGCTGCCGGTCCAGGAAGCCGTCGGGACGTCCGAAGTCGCCGAGGCCCACCGCCTCCGGGTCCACGGCGTGCAGCTCGACCAGCGTGTCGACGAGCCCGAGGAGCGCGGCGCGCGTGCGCTCGGGGCCGAGGGGGGCGAGCTGCTCCGCCGTGCGGTACGGCGTGCCGCTCACGAACTCCATGACGTAGAACGGCGCTCCGAGCACCGACTCGTCCTCGCAGAGCACCACCGGCTCCGGCACCGGCACCGCCGTCGGGTGCAGGGCGCTGATGACCCGGTGTTCGCGCTTCATGTCGTGCGCGGTGGCGAGGACGTGCCCCAGGGGCGGTCGGCGCACGACCCACTGGCCGGTGCCGTCGGTGACGACGTACGTGAGGTTCGACCGGCCTCCCTCCACGACGCGGGCGCCGAGCGGTCCGCTCACCAGTCCGGGCCGCTCGCGGTCGAGGAAGCCGCGCAACTGCTCGGGGTCGAGACCTGGCGGATGGACTGCGCTCATCGTTCGCACCTCCGGGGCGAAGGAACCGGTGTCGTACGGAGCAGCATGACCGACCAGTCGGTATGTCGTCCAGTGCCGGGCCCGTCGGGGTCCGAAAGCGCCTGCCTGACCTCTGGCCCGGCGGCGCTTCACACGCCGCCGGCTGGACGACGACGGCACGCTGCACGAGCGCGACGACGCGGAGAGTCGACCCCATGTGGGTCACGCCCCCGTGCCGCGCCGGTGAACCGGCGGCCCCGCGCCGTCCCCGCTCAGGCGTGGCAGGCGACCGGCACGCCGCCGTTCATCGCCGTCATGTCCCCGAAGACGGCGGCTATGTCGAGCGGCGAGCCCTCCGGCTCGCCGTCGAGTTCCGCGTACGCCCGGTGCACGTTCGCCACCAGCCGCTCGCTCTCGCGCCACGCGGCGAACTCGCCCAGATCCGCCTCGCGGGCCACCTCCAGGGGCGTCAGCCCCTTCGTCCGCCCCTTCTCGGCGAGCTCGGCGACGTACCGGAGATAGCGCTCGGTCGCGTCGTACGCCGACGCATCCGTGAGCGGGCCGTGCCCGGGCACCACGGTGCGCGCACCCAGCGAGCGCAGCAGTTCCACGGCGCGCAGCGACCCGCGCAGCGAGCCGGACGCCAGGAACGGCGTACCGCCCTCGAAGACGAGGTCGCCCGTGAAGACGACGGACTGCCCGGGCAGATGCACGATCGTGTCCCCGGGCGTGTGCGCCACGCCGGGATGGATCAGCTCCACCTCCGTGGACCCCACGTGCAGCGTGAGCCGGTCCTCGTACGTGAGCGAGGGCGCGGTGACGTCGATGTCGCCGAAGTCGGTCTGCGGCCACACCAGGTGCAGCTGCCTCCCCGCCGCGAGCACCTCCCGCCGGCAGGCCTCGTGGCCGACGACCGTCGCGCCGGGCGTGAAGACGGAGTTGCCGTACGTGTGGTCCCCGTGGTGGTGCGTGTTGACCACGAACCGCGGCAGCGGGGCACCGTGTTCCCGCAGCGCTTCGCGCAACCACAGGGCGCGCCGCTCGGTGGCGGCGGTGTCGACGAGGACGGTGGTCTCGCCGTCGCTGACGAAACCGGCGTTGTTGAGGCACCAGCCGCCGTCCGGCTGGACGTAGGCGTGTACGCCGGGGGCGAGTGGGACGGTGTACGGATCGGTGGCGGGCACCGGGCGCTCCAGGGGTCGTGGCCGACTTCTCGGACAGAGCCTGCCAGTTGACCCCGGACACGGAGAAGAGAGCCCCGGCCGGAGCCCTCTCGTCCGGCGAACCGCCACACGCTGCCATCATGGTGGGCGTGAGCTCCTTCGACGCGATGGCCGGCACCAACCAGGTACCCGAACGCTGGAGTGCGCGCGAGGCGCCCTACGGGGACTTCATCGTGTTCGCCGACGGCTCCCTGTCGGTGATGACCCTGATGCGGTTCTCGCCGCCCGACCGGCGGGACGACCCCCGGGCCGAGGACTGGCGGTGGTGGGAGGTCCTGCGCGCCACCGCGTGGACGCCGGTGGACTGGACGAGCATCGACAGCACGCTCGCCTCGTGCGCCTACGGCGGAAGCCGTGCCCTGAGCGGCGAGGGGGTGGACCACGGGAGCATCGGCTGGGTGGCCCTGGCGCGGGACGACGACGAGGGCGCCCTGGAGTGGCTGGCGGTCTCCTGCTCCTCCGACCCGTTCACCGAAGTCGCCCTGGACGCCGCCTCGGTGACCGCCACCAGCGCGGCGGGCCGCATCTGGACGTTCCCCCGGGACGCCCCGCAGCGGGTGAGGATCACCGAGGCCCCCGCCCACCGCTGACCCCACCCGCACCTGGCAACCCGGGCGCTCCCTCGGTAGTCGTCAGTGGTCGTCCCAGTGCCCGCCGTGGGCGGCGTGCCGGTGCCCCTCGTGGACGTAGTCGACGTGGTCGCCGTGCGCGACGGCCGGGTGCCCGCAGCCCCTGCCGTGCTCGTGGGCGTGCCCGCTGTGGGCGATGTGCTCGCCGGGTTCGCACTCGTCCCAGTGGCCCGCGTGCTCGCGGTGCAGATGCCCGTCGTGGACGTAGTCGAGATGGTCGTTGTGCGCGACGGCCTCGTGCCCGCAGGCCGGGCTGTGCGCGTGCTCGTGGACCAGGTGTTCGTGGTGGGGCGGGACGGTCATGGCGGAACCCCCGGGGAGCCTGTGCGGAGGGTCGATGACACTTCCAGGCTAATCCGTTTTGTCATAGTCGGTCTGTTTCGGCTTGCGCGGGCGCGGAGCGGACCCGAGGGTCGGATCATGAAGGCGATCAGCTACAGCCGTTACGGCGGCCCCGAGGTCCTGGAGTTCGGTGAGCATCCCGACCCCAAGGTCGGGCCGGACATGGTGCTCGTCAAGGTGCGCGCCGCGGCCGTGAACCCGGTCGACTGGAAGGTGCAGGCCGGCTACATGGACACGGCCATGGACGCCGTCTTCCCGGTGATCCCCGGGTGGGACGTGTCCGGTGTGGTCGTCCAGCCGGGGATCGCCGTCACCGAGTTCGGGGTCGGCGACGAGGTCATGGGGTACGTCCGCGAGGACGTCCTGTGGCACGGCACCTTCGCCGAGTACGTCGCCGCGCCCGTACGGACCCTGGCGCGCAAGCCCCGCAGCCTGGGCTTCGAAGAGGCGGCGGGCCTCCCGCTGGCCGGACTGACCGCCTACCAGGTGCTGACCAGGGCCCTCCAGGTGCGGCCCGGCGAGACCGTGCTGGTGCACGCGGCCTCCGGGGGAGTCGGCTCCATGGCCGTCCAGATCGCCCGCCACCTCGGCGCCCGCGTCATCGGCGCCGCACGCGGACCGGGCGAGGAACGGGTCCGCGAGCTGGGCGCCGAGCCGGTGCCGTACGGCGACGGCTTCACGCGCCGGGTCAAGGCCCTGGCGCCGCACGGCGTCGACGCGGCCTTCGACACCCTCGGCGGCCAGGCCCTCAAGGACTCGGCGAACCTGCTGGCCCCCGAAGGGCGCCTCGCCTCCATCGCGGACGGCGAGGTGGTCGGCCTGGGCGGCCGCTACTGCTGGGTGCGCCCGGACCCGGCGGACCTGGCGGCCCTCGCGGAACTGGCGGACCAGGGGGCGCTGGCCGTACGGGTCGCCAAGACGTTCCCGCTGGAGCAGGCCGCCGAGGCGCAGCGGGCGAACAGGGAGGGCGGCCTCGGCGGCAAGGTCGTCGTCACCGTGGACTGGACGGAGTAGGACGGCCGGACCGACAGGGCGGAGCGGCCCCTCACACCACCACCGCCACCGCGAACGCGGCGAGCGCGACCGTGCAGACCGCCGCCGCGACCGCGCCCCGCGGCGCCAGCGACCGGGGCCGGACGGCGTCCAGGGCCCGCATCCGGCGGTGCGCCACACCCAGGAACGCCAGCCAGACCAGCAGCGACAGGGCCGCCCCCACCAGGCCGCCCGCGGTGACGTCGTCGTGCAGCGCCTGCTTGGCGGCCAGCACCGCGGCGACCGTCGCCGACAGCGTGGTACGCCGCCATGCGAGCCGCGTCCGCTCCGGCTGCAGGCCGGGGTCCCGCTCCTCGGCCTCACCCGCCGCCCCGGGGCGCGCCGCCATCAGCCCCGCCAGCCGAACAGCACGACCATCACCATCGCGCCGGCGACCACCCCCACGGCGATGCTCAGGAGTGCCGGGAACCGGCTCATCGGCAGGTCCTCGCCGCGCCGCATCGCCCGCTCGCACCGCACCCAGTGGTTCACCGCCCGCAGGGCGCACAGCGCCCCGGCGGCCAGCAGCGCGAGCGCCATCCCGACCCGTACGCCCCACCGCAGATCGGGCAGGAACTGGTCGACGGCGAAGCCGCCGCCGACGAGCGCGAGCGCGGTGCGTATCCAGGCGAGGAAGGTGCGCTCGTTGGCGAGGGAGAAGCGGTAGTCCGGCGTGTCGCCCTCGTCCCGGATCCGCCGCGGCGAGATCCACAGCCGCAGTCCTCGCACGAAATCGCTCACATGATCACATTAACGGGCCGGGTCGTCGGCCGCCCGATGGGCCAGCAGGCGCGCGTACGCGGCGGCGCCGTCCGGCACCCACGGCCAGTCGGCCAGCCGCGCCCGCACCTCCTCCTCCGGCAGGAAGGCGTGCCAGGCCACCTCCTCCGGCTGCGGCGCCACAGGGAGCGTGCACCGCACCTCGTAGACGGCCGACCACCAGGACCCGTGCCCGCCGCCCTCCCCGTACAGGAACCGGAAGAGCGGCGTCGGCCGGGGCAGGCCGCGCACGCCCAGCTCCTCCTCCGCCTCGCGCAGCGCCGCCTCGTCGTAGCTCTCGCCCGCGCCGACGACACCGCCGACGAACATGTCGTACATCGAGGGGAAGACCAGCTTGGTGGCCGTCCGGCGGTGCACGAAGATCCGGTCCTCGGCATCCCGCACCAGGATGAACGCGCAGCGGTGGCGCAGGCCCCGCGCGTACACCTCGCCGCGCGGCGCCTGCCCCACCACCACGTCGTTCTCGTCGACGACGTCCAGGATCTCGTCGGCGGAGGTCGCGGAGGTCGCGGAGGTCGCGGAGGTCGCGGGCGTCGCGGGCGTCGCGGGCGGTGCGGGGGTCCCCGGAGTCGCGGGTGTCTCGGGAGTCATGGGGACATTATCGGTCCGTGCGGTTGACGTGTTACTCGCGCGTACCGAAGATCGGAACACCTGCCGGCGCCGACAAGGAAGAGGCCCATGGCGTACGACGCTGATGTGATCGTGATCGGGGCGGGCCTCGCCGGCCTGACCGCCACCGCCGAGCTCGTCGACGCGGGGCGCAGCGTCATCCTCATCGACCAGGAGCCGGAGCAGTCGATCGGCGGCCAGGCCCACTGGTCCTTCGGCGGCCTCTTCTTCGTCGACTCGCCCGAGCAGCGCCGGATGCGCATCCGGGACAGCCGCGACCTCGCCCTCCAGGACTGGCTCGGCACGGCCGGCTTCGACCGCCCCGAGGACCACTGGCCCCGCAAGTGGGCCGAGGCGTACGTCGACTTCGCGGCCGGCGAGAAGCGCCCCTGGCTGTACCGGCAGGGGGTCCGGTTCTTCCCGGTCGTCGGCTGGGCCGAGCGCGGCGGCTACGACGCCACCGGCCACGGCAATTCGGTGCCGCGCTTCCACATCACCTGGGGTACCGGCCCCGGCCTCCTCGCCCCCTTCGAGCGCCGAGTCCGCGCGGGCGTCGCCAAGGGGCTCGTACGGCCGGCGTTCCGGCACCGCGTCACCGCCCTCGGCCGCACCGCGGGCTCCGTCGACACCGTCAGCGGCGAGATCCTGGAGCCGTCGGACGCCGAGCGCGGCACCGCCAGCAGCCGCGGCGTCACGGGGGCGTTCGAGTACCGGGCCCAGGCGGTGATCGTCACCTCGGGCGGCATCGGCGGCAACCACGACCTCGTCCGCGCCCACTGGCCGGAGCGGCTCGGGACCCCGCCCGAGAAGCTGCTCTCGGGCGTGCCGGCCCACGTCGACGGCCTGATGCTCGGCATCGCGGAGAAGGCCGGCGCCCACCACGTCAACCGCGACCGGATGTGGCACTACACCGAGGGCATCGAGAACTGGAACCCCATCTGGGCCCGGCACGGCATCCGCATCCTGCCCGGTCCGTCATCCCTGTGGCTGGACGCCCGCGGCCGCCGCCTGCCCGTGCCGCTCTTCCCCGGCTTCGACACGCTCGGCACCCTGGAACACATCATGCGGTCCGGGCACGGCCACACCTGGTTCGTCCTCAACCAGCGCATCATCGGCAAGGAGTTCACCCTCTCCGGCTCCGAGCAGAACCCGGACCTGACCGGCAAGTCCGTACGCGGCGTCCTCGACCGCGCCCGCGCCGACGTGCCCGGGCCGGTCAAGGCCTTCATGGACCACGGCGCCGACTTCGTCGTCGAGCGGGACCTGCCCTCCCTGGTGCGCTCCATGAACGCGCTCACCGGGGAACCGCTCATCGAAGAGGCCGCGCTGCGCCGCGAGATCGTCGCCCGCGACCGGGAGATCGCCAACCCCTTCACCAAGGACCTCCAGGTGACGGCGATCCGCGGAGCCCGCAAGTACCTCGGCGACCGGCTGATCCGCACGGTCGCACCCCACCGCATCCTCGACCCCAAGGCCGGCCCGCTGGTCGCCGTCCGGCTCAACATCCTCACCCGCAAGTCCCTCGGCGGCCTGGCGACCGACCTCTCCTCCCGCGTCCTCGCCCCGGACGGCACCCCGCTGCCCGGCGTGTACGCGGCCGGTGAGGCCGCCGGGTTCGGCGGCGGCGGCGTCCACGGCTACCGCTCCCTGGAGGGCACCTTCCTCGGCGGCTGCCTCTTCTCCGGCCGTACGGCGGGCCGCGCGGCGGCGAGGGCGGTCGGCTGAGGGCGGTCCGCCGGCGTCCCACGAGGGCGCCTGAGTACGTCGCCCACGCGGAATTGAGTACTCCACCGCAGGCCGGCGGCCCGGCCGCGCCCCTAACGTCTGCAGCATGACCAACGCCCCAGTCCTCCCCGAGGCCCGTACGCCCCTGCGTTCCTTCGTCCGCTTCCTCGCCTGGGGGATCGGCGGCACCGTCCTCACGGTCCTGTGCGTGGTCGTGGCGGGAGCCGTCTACCTGGAGTGGTCCCTGGCGGCATCGAAGGACGCGGCGAGCATCGACCTGGTGGGCGACGCCCCTTACACCCTCGAGCCGGGGCACACGGCACGGTACGAGGACGGCGTGCGCGCCACCGTCAGCGCGGCACGGCGCATCCCGCCCGTGCCGAACGACGACCGCAGGCCGGGTCAGGTGACCTTCGAGTTCTCGGTCACGTACGCCAACGACAGCGACAAGACACTCGGGATCGACGCGTTCGACGAGATCACGGAGCAGGGCGGCACCTCGGGCTACGGCGCCGAACTGGCCGTCAACCAGGAGGCCCCCCGCACCGGCGAGGACTGGTTCCCCGAGACGCTCGCGCGAGGCGAGCAGGTCACGGTACCGGTCCGGATCAACGTCTCCGCCGACGCGGACGCGGTGGTCTTCGAAACCTCCGTCACCGACGGCTACCCGGGCCGTGAAGCCGCCCGCTGGAAGCTTCCGCTCAGCGGCTGACGCCCCCGCCCCCGCCCCCGGTCAGGGCCGGTAGCGCAGCGGATGGTCCTCCGGTACCTCCACCACCGCGATGCGCACCCCGTCCGGGTCGGCGATCCACATCTCGACCAGCCCCCACGGCTCCTTCAGCGGCGGCCGCAGCACCTCCACTCCACGCCCGCGCAACTCCTCGTACGCGGCGTGCACATCGGCGACCTGGAGCCACAGCCGCATGCCGGGGGAGGGCGGGGCGTCCGAGCGGCCGGAGAGTTCGAGGAACCCGCCGCCGAGGAAGTACACCGTGCCCCGCTCGGGCCCGGTACCGAACTCGCGGTAGACCGCGAGCCCCAGCGCCCCGCCGTAGAAGTCGCGTGAGCGCTGCGGGTCCACGGGGCTCAACAGGATGCGGCTGCCCAGTACATGCACCATGGGCGCAGCCTATGCCCGACGGGCCGCGCCCCGCCCTCGGAACGCAGAAGCGGCCGTCACGTCCGTACCTCCACCACCCGGAAGCGCTCGGCGACGATCATCGTCGTGTCGTCCACCGTGAACTCCGGGTCCCCGAGCGCCTCGCGCATCTCGGCGCTGTGCCAGAACCGCTCGTGCCCGGCCCGCCACTCGGCGACCGAGCGGTAGCCCTCGCCCTCGTCGAGCGCGTGCCGCAGGTCGACCTCGCCGAGCGGCAGCACCCGCACCTCGGTCAGCTCCAGCACCGCGACCTCGCGGCCGTCGGAGTCGATGAGCGCCGACCGCTCGCCCACCGGCGGGAGTTCCTCGCCCTCGGCCTCGTACTCGACCAGCAGCCCGGTCGTCGAGACCTTCTCGCCCGAGAGCACGGCGGCGACCAGCCGGTCCCGCAACGGCCCCGGGAAGGCGAGGAGATACGGCGGCAGCGGGGTGCGGGCGGAAGACATGCGGGCCAGTCTGGCACGCGTGTCCCCGCCCACGCCCCGCGATGTCCGCCGCCTCTACAACACCAGCGACAGCAGCAGCACCACGACGATGCCGACGACCGAGATGATCGTCTCCATCACCGACCAGGTCTTGACGGTCTGGCCGACGCTCATCCCGAAGTACTCCTTCACCAGCCAGAACCCGGCGTCGTTCACATGGCTGAAGAAGAGCGAGCCGGCGCCGATCGCCAGCACCAGCAGCGCCGCGTGCGTCGTCGACATGTCGGCCGCCAGCGGTGCCACCAGGCCGGCCGCCGAGATGGTGGCCACCGTCGCCGAGCCGGTCGCGAGCCGGATCGCCACCGCGATCAGCCAGGCGAGCAGCAGGGCCGGGATCGACCAGTCCTCGGAGAGGTCCAGGATCATCCGGCCGACACCCACGTCGATGAGCGTCTGCTTGAAGCCGCCGCCCGCGCCCACGATCAGCAGCACGCCCGCGATGGGGGCGAGGGAGGTCTCGACCGTGGAGGAGATCCGCTCCTTGGTGAACCCGGCCGCCCGGCCCAGTGTGAAGACGCCCACGACGACCGCAGCCAGCAGGGCGATCAGCGGCGAGCCGATGACGTCGAAGACCCGCTGGACGTGGTGCTCCGGGTCGTCGACGACGATGTCCACCAGCGCCTTGGCCAGCATCAGGACCACCGGCAGCAGCACCGTGGCGACGGTGGCGCCGAACCCCGGCCGCCGGTCCAGGTCCTCGGTGGCCCGCTCAGGGATCATGCGGTCCGGCGCCGGGATGTCGACCCAGCGGGCCGCGTACCGCGAGAACAGCGGACCGGCGATGATCACCGTCGGGATGGCGACGAGCACACCCAGCGCCAGCGTGACGCCGAGGTTCGCGCCGAGCGCGTCGATCGCGACGAGCGGCCCGGGGTGGGGCGGGATGAGCCCGTGCATCACGGACAGCCCGGCGAGCGCGGGGACGCCGATCCGCATGAGCGAGTAGTGGCCGCGCTTGGCGACGAGCAGCACCACCGGGATCAGCAGCACGATGCCGACCTCGAAGAAGAGCGGCAGGCCGATCACGGAGGCGATCAGCACCATCGCCCACGGCATGGCGCGCCCACCCGCCCGTCGCCCGCCGCCACCCTTCTGCGGAAGGGCCTGCGGCCCTGCCCCTCCCCATTTCGCCAGGATGGTGTCGACGATCTGGTCCGCACCGCCGGAGTCGGCGAGCAGTTTGCCGAGGATCGCGCCGAGCGCGATGAGCACGCCCACGCTGGCGACGGTCGACCCGAGGCCCTTGGTGAACGACGCGATCGTCGCGTCGAGCGGGGCGGCCGCGAAGGCGCCGAGCGCCAGGGTGCCTATGGTCAGCGCCAGGAAGGCGTGGAGCTTGAACCGGGTGATGAGCAGGACGATGACGGCGATGCCCGCCAGGACGGCGAAGCCCAGGTGGGCGTTGCCGGCTGAGGTGATCGGTTCGGTGGCGTCCGCTGCCAGCATCTCGACGTTGAGACTGGTCACAGGGGGTCCTCGGGGTTCGGGGGAAGGAGTGCGGGGGGCCGGGGCCGGGCCCGGGAGGGGGCCAGGCCCGGGGGTTGGGGAGGGTCCCAGGGGTCAGCGGTTCGTCACGAGCCGCCGCAGCGCCTCGACGGCGCGGTCCGCGATGGCCTCCGGGCCGCCGGAGACGTCGACGGCGACGCCCGTCTCGTCGGCGCCCAGCGGCTGCAGCGTGGCGAACTGCGAGTCCAGCAGCGCCGTCGGCATGAAGTGGCCCTTGCGCGCCGCCATCCGCCCCTCGATCAGCGCCCGGTCGCCGGTCAGGTGCAGGAACACGACGCCGGGCGCGGCCGCCCGCAGCCGGTCGCGGTAGGACCGCTTCAGCGCCGAGCTGCTCACCACCCCGCCGAGGCCCTCGCGGCCGTGCGCCCACCGCCCGATCGCGTCGAGCCACGGCCACCGGTCCTCGTCGTCCAGCGGGGTGCCGGCCGACATCTTGGCGATGTTCGCCTCGGGGTGGAAGTCGTCGCCCTCGGCGTATGGCACGCCCAGGCGCTCCGCGACCAGCGGACCGATGGTGGTCTTGCCGGTGCCCGCGACACCCATCACGACGACGACTGGGGGGTTCTGCATGGGGCCTGCGCCTCGCTGTCCTCTTCGACACGTGACATCGACTGACTGTCGCCGCACACTGAAACGCATCGCGTACGACATATTCAAGGCCCTGTGACTTAAAAGTCATACTTATTTGCGCCGGTTACGCTATGTGCATGACGACTCCGGCCCGCGGGCTCCATACCCACGTACTGGACACCCTGGGTCTGGCGATCACCGCGGGGGAGTACCCGCCAGGCAGCGTGCTGCGCACCGACGAGCTCGCGCAGCGCTTCGAGGTGTCCCGTACGGTCATCCGCGAGGTGGTCCGCGTCCTCGAGTCGATGCACCTCGTCGAGTCGCGACGCCGCGTCGGGGTCACCGTCCGCCCGACCGCACAGTGGAACGTCTACGACCCGCAGGTCATCCGCTGGCGGCTGGCCGGCGGCGACCGCCCGCGCCAGCTCCGGTCACTGACCGTCCTGCGCTCCGCCGTCGAGCCCGTCGCCGCGGGCCTCGCCGCCGTCCACGCCACCCCCGAGCAGTGCCGGGAGCTCACGGAGCAGGCGCTCGGCATGGTCGCCACCTCGCGCGGCGGGCAGCTGGAGGGCTATCTGGTGCACGACATCGCCTTCCACCGGGTCATCCTCGCCGCCTCCGGCAACGAGATGTTCGCCCGCCTCGGGGACGTCGTCGCGGAGGTCCTGGCCGGCCGCACCCATCACCACGTCATGTTCGAGGACCCCGACCCGGCCGCCGTCACGCTCCACGTCCAGGTCGCCGAGGCCGTGCGGGAACGGGACGCGGCGCGCGCCGAGGAGCTGACGCGGCAGATCGCGGAGGGCGCCCTGCGCGAGCTCGATGTGCTCGCCCCCTGACCGGCGCACCCGGCCGGCGCCCTTAAACTGCTGCAGCCGATTAACCGGCCGGTAACCTCAAAAACACCTCAGATCCGCCCGTACGTGACATAGGCCACAGCCAAAACGGCAGCGTTGCCGTGACTATGGCCCCTGGCCTGCGTGCCCCGGTGACCACCCTCATCACCTGCGTACGGCTGATACCGCACGACCCCCTCACAAAGGCGACTTCCAGATGAGTGACCGCACCATGCCTGCGGCCGACCCCCTGAGCCCCGCATCCCCGGCGGCGACGGGCGCCCCCCACATCGACGCCGGTGACGCCGGTTACAGCAAGGACCTCAAGTCCCGCCACATCAACATGATCGCGATCGGTGGCGCGATCGGCACCGGCCTGTTCCTCGGCGCCGGTGGTCGGCTGGCGGGCGCGGGTCCCTCCCTCGCCATCGCGTACGCCGTCTGCGGCGTCTTCGCCTTCTTCGTGGTCCGGGCCCTCGGCGAGCTGGTGCTCTACCGCCCGTCCTCCGGCGCCTTCGTCTCGTACGCCCGTGAGTTCATGGGCGAGAAGGGCGCCTACACGGCCGGCTGGCTGTACTTCCTCAACTGGTCGACCACCGCCGTCGCCGACATCACCGCGGCCGCGACGTACGCCCACTTCTGGGCCATGTTCAGCGACATCCCCCAGTGGATCCTCGCCCTGATCGCCCTCGCCGTCGTCCTGACCGCCAACCTGATCTCGGTGAAGTACTTCGGCGAGATGGAGTTCTGGTTCGCCATCGTCAAGGTCGCCGCGCTGGTGATCTTCATGTGCGTCGGCATCTACCTCGTCGCCACCCAGCACGAGGTCGGCGGCCACACCCCGGGCCTGGCCACCATCACCGACAACGGCGGGATCTTCCCGACCGGCATGCTGCCGATGCTGATGGTCGTCCAGGGCGTCGTCTTCGCGTACGCCTCCGTCGAGCTGTGCGGCGTCGCCGCCGGTGAGACCAAGAACCCCGAGAAGATCATGCCGAAGGCGATCAACTCGATCATGTGGCGCGTGGGCCTCTTCTACGTCGGCTCCGTCGTGCTGCTGGCGCTGCTCCTGCCGTACACCTCGTACTCCGCGGACCAGAGCCCCTTCGTCACCGTCTTCGACAAGCTGGGCATCCCCGGCACGGCCGGCATCATGAACCTGGTCGTCCTGACCGCCGCCCTCTCCAGCCTGAACTCGGGCCTGTACTCCACCGGCCGCATCCTGCGCTCGATGGCCATGTCCGGCTCCGCGCCCCAGTTCACCGCCCGCATGAACAAGGGCCACGTGCCCTACGGCGGCATCCTGCTCACCGCCGCCTTCGGTGTGCTGGGCGTCGGCCTGAACTACGTCATGCCGGGCGAGGCCTTCGAGATCGTGCTGAACCTCGCCTCCATCGGCATCCTCGGCACCTGGGGCATGATCATGCTCTGCTCGCTGCTGTTCTGGTCGCGCTCGAAGGACGGCCGGGTCACCCGCCCCTCCTACCAGCTGCCCTGGGCCCCGTACACGCAGATCGTGACGCTGGTCTTCCTCGCCACCGTCCTCGGCCTGATGTGGTACGGCGGCGGCGTCGGCCGCATGACCGTCAACCTGCTGCCGGTCATCGCCGCGCTGCTGGTCGGCGGCTGGTTCCTGGTCCGCAAGCGCGTCCTGGCCCTCGCCGCGGAGCGGCAGCAGGCCTGACCCGCACACGGTCATCTGAAAGCCCCCGCCGGACAGCGTCGTCCGGCGGGGGCTTCGTCGTGCGGGCGTCAGTGGTGCCCGCCGTGGCCGCCCGAGCCGTGGTCGAACTTCAGCGCCTCCCTCGGCATCACCACGAACGGCCGCATCATGCCCATGTCCTCGTGCTCCAGCAGGTGGCAGTGGTACATGAACCGCCCGTACGCCCCGTCGAACCGGCCCATCACCCGCACCATCTCGCCCTGAGCCACCCGGAACACGTCCTTCCAGCCCTGCTCGTTGGCCGGTACCGGGATCTTCCGCCCGGGGTCGTACGCCACCGGCGCCCGCGTCCCGCCCAGCGCCGGGTCGAACTCCGCGACCGAGTACGCGTCCCGGCCCACCACCTGGAAGTCCGCCAGGTGGATGTGCATCGGGTGCAGCGGCGCCCCCAGGTTCAGGAACGACCACTGCTCGTACGTCCCCTCCGCGATGGTGAAACCGAGCCCGTCGTTGAAGGTCCGGGCCGTGCGCCGGTACGTCCGCACCGTGCCGTCGGGGCCCTTCACCTGGATGATCCCCGTCGTCGGTACCTGGACGTCGACGTCCTTGACCTCGGCCATCTCCCAGATCTCCGGGTGGCCGCCGCCGCCCACCGTCGCGGGCGGCGTCAGCACGATCAGCCGGTGCCCGTGGTCGATGTGGTCGTGGTCGAACCGCCGGAAGGACCCGGACAGCACCCGCGGCAGCTCGAAGGTGTCGGCGCCCGCGCCCTCGGCCACCCGGAACTCCATCACCTGCGGGTACGGCACGTTCCGCGTCGCGTCCGGCACGCCGGGCGCCTGCCCCGCCGCCTTGTTCACCAGCCGCACGCGCCGGCCCGCGAGCCCCCGGAAGTCGAGCAGCAGGTCGAACCGCTCGGCCGGCGCGATCGTCAGCGGCTCACCCGCCTCGAAGTCCACCGCGACCGGCCGCGGCAGCAGCCCGCCGTCGCTGCCGATCTGGTGGACGACGCCCGGCACCGGGTTGTCCTCGTCGTCGACCAGCACCAGGTCGTACACGCGGGCGTTGGAGGCGTTCACCAGCCGGAAGCGGTACCAGCCGTCCTCCACGTCCAGGTACGGCCAGATCGTGCCGTTGACGGTCGTGTACGGGCCCAGGAACGGCAGCGACACCGGCTTGCCCGTCTCGGGGTGCTCCCGGACCAGCCTGGTCGTCTTGTGCAGCAGCCGCCCGTTCAGCCGCCCGTCCTCGTCGGTGTCCAGGTTCCGGTCGGCGAGGACCAGCGGCAGCTCCCGCGCCCCGGAGGGCAGCCCGAGCGCGTCCTCCTCGTCGTCCCGCACGAGGTAGGTGCCGACGAGCCCCGCGTAGACGTTCCAGCGGGTGATGTTCATGGCGTGGTCGTGGTACCACCACTGCACGGCCTGGTGGTCGTTCGGATACTCCGACAGCTGGGCGTCGCCGTACCCGACGGCGTTGTCCGCCCACCCGTCGTTCCCGCCGCCCGTCTGGGCGCCGTGCAGGTGCGTCACGGACCAGGCCGGCAGCGCCGCCACGTCCTTGCTGGGCTCCGCGCCCTCCCGGCCGGGCCGGTTGTGCGGATCGGGCCGCCCCGCCACCCGGTCCACCTCGACGGCGGTGACCGGGTACTCGCTGCCCGGCGGGATGCGGTTGGTCCAGGCGATCCGGACGCGCTGCCCGCGCCGCACCTCGATGGTGGGGCCGGGGACGCTGCCCTCGTACCCCCACATCAGCGTCGGCGGCAGCTGGGAGTGCATCCGCACCCACGTGGGCCGGAGCGCGATCTCGATCTCCTGCCGTACGTCCGGCTGGTCGGGCCGGATGACGGGCGGGACGGTCAGCGGGTCGACGTACGGGACGAGCTCCCCGTCCCTCGCGGCGGCGCTGCCCGAGACAGCCTCGACGATCTTCTGGGCGAGGCTCTCCACAGTCTGTGTCATGTTTCCCCCGTAGCGCAGTGGTGTGGCCCTGCACTCGTGAGGACGGTCCGGCCCGCCGGTCAGTTTCCGCTGGTGCCCCTTTCGGCCGAAACCTTTCCCAGGGCGGACAGCGCGCCGAGCGTCAGCCGGCTGGTGAACCGCCGCTCGTCGCCGGTGACCGGATCGGTGAACTCCAGCACCCGCGCGAGCAGCCGCAAGGGCCGCGCGTAGTCCTCCGTACCGTCCTCCCGGACGACCGGATACAGCGGGTCGTCGAGGATCGGTATGCCGAGCCTGTTCATGTGCACGCGCAGCTGGTGGGTCTGGCCGGTCTCCGGCACCAGCCGGTACCGCCCGAGCCCCGCCCGCCGCTCCAGCAGCTCGATCCGGCTGACGCTGTTCGGCTCGCCCGGCTCCTCCCGGGCCGCGAGCACACCCCGCTCCTTCACGATCCGGCTCCGCACGGTCACGGGCAGGGCCAGGCCGGGGTCGTACGGGGCCACCGCCTCGTACTCCTTGCGCACCCGCCGGTCCCGGAACAGCGTCTGGTACGCGCCCCGGTCCTCCGGCCGTACGACGAAGAGTGCGAGCCCCGCCGTCAGCCGGTCCAGCCGGTGCGCGGGCTGCAGCGCGGGCAGGTCCAGGGCGCGCCGGAGCCGGGCCAGCGCCGTCTCGGTCACATGCCGGCCGCGCGGGGTCGTCGCCAGGAAGTGCGGCTTGTCGGCGACGACGATCCGCTCGTCGCGGTACACGACGCCGACCTCGAACGGCACCCGCTCCTCGGCGGGGAAGTCCCGGTGGAACCACAGGTAGCGGCCCGCTGCGTACGGCTCGTCCCCCGCGACCGGCGCCCCGTCCGCGCCGACGAACCGGCCCTCGGCGAGCATCGCCTCCACCCGCCCGGCGCCGATCGCCGCCGCGTACCGCCCGACCAGGTGGTCGCGTACGGTCGCCCAGCTCCCGTCGGGGTCGGCGGGCAGCCGCAGCCGCACCGGGTCGACACCGGCACGCTGCGGCAGCGGGGCCGCCGGGGGCTTCGTTCTCCGTCTCACCGCCCCACCGTAAGCGGTACGGTCACCTCGCCCGAGCCGCGTGCCGACCCGCCGCCGACCACGCGCACCCGGAACGGCCGGTCCGTTCCGCGCGCCCTCACCCGCACCGCGCCGTCCGCCGTCCGTTCGACGCCGTACGTGGCGGCCGGCGCCCCGGCGTGGTCCGGCACCGCGACCGTCCGGCCGCCCGCCGTGGCCCCTGCTCCCGGGGCGACGAGCAGCGTCAGGCCCGCCGTCCAGTCGCCGTCCGGCCGCTGGTCGTCCGCGCCGAGCGGCAGCACCGCGCCCGGCCGCACGTACAGCGGCAGGCTGTCGAAGCCGTGCCGCTCGCGTCGCCACCCCGGCCCGGTGACCGTCTCGCCGGTCAGCAGGTGCGTCCAGACGCCCTCCGGGAGGTAGAACTCGACGTCCCCCTCCGCCGTGAACACCGGCGCCACCAGCAGGTCCGGGCCGAGCATGTACTGCCGGTCCAGCGTCCGGCAGCCCGGGTCGTCCGGGAACTCCAGCAGCATGGGCCGCATCAGCGGGACCCCGGTCCGGTGGGCCTCCACCGCCGCCCCGTACAGGTACGGCATCAGCCGGTGCTTCAGCTCGGTGAACCGCCGCGCCACGTCCACCGCCTCGTCGCCGAACTCCCACGGCACGCGGTACGACGTGTTCCCGTGCAGCCGGCTGTGCGAGGACAGCAGCCCGAAGGCCAGCCACCGCTTGAACACCCCCGGATCGGGCGTGCCCTCGAAGCCGCCGATGTCGTGGCTCCAGAACCCGAACCCCGACAGGGACAGCGACAGCCCGCCGCGCAGCGACTCCGCCATCGCGGTGAACGACGAGAAGCAGTCGCCGCCCCAGTGCACCGGGAACCGCTGCCCGCCCGCCGTCGCCGACCGCGCGAAGAGCACCGCCTCGCCCGCCCCGCGCTCCTTCTCCAGCAGCTCGAAGACGCACTGGTTGTACAACTGCGCGTAGTGGTTGTGCATCCGCTCCGGATCGGAGCCGTCGTGCCACACCACATCGGTCGGCACCCGCTCCCCGAAGTCGGTCTTGAAGCAGTCCACGCCCTGGTCGAGCAGGCCCCGCAGCTTCGACTGGAACCACGCGCGCGCCTCCGGGTGGGTGAAGTCCACCAGCGCCATCCCGGCCTGCCACAGGTCCCACTGCCAGACGTCGCCGTTCGCCCGCCGCACCAGATAGCCGCGGCGTGCACCCTCCTCGAAGAGGGCCGACTTCTGCGCGACGTACGGATTGATCCACAGGCTGATCCGCAGCCCGCGCTCCTTGAGCCGCGCGAGCATCCCCGCCGGATCCGGAAAGGTGTCCGGATCCCACCGGAAGTCCGTCCACTGGTACGCCCGCATCCAGAAGCAGTCGAAGTGGAAGACGGACAGCGGGATGTCCCGTTCCGCCATCCCCTCCACGAAGGACGTCACCGTCTCCTCGTCGTACGGCGTGCAGAACGACGTCGTCAGCCACAGCCCGAACGACCAGGCCGGCGGCAGCGCGGGCCGCCCCGTCAACGCCGTGTAGCGGGCCAGCACCTCCTTCGGCGTCGGCCCGGCGATCACGTAGTACTCGATCGACTGGTCCTCGACGCTGAACTGCACCTGCCCGACCGACTCGGAGCCGATCTCGTACGACACCCGCCCCGGGTGGTTGACGAAGACGCCGTACCCCCGCGAGGAGAGGTGGAAGGGCACGTTCTTGTACGCCTGCTCGCTGCTGGTGCCGCCGTCCGCCTGCCAGATGTCGACGCTCTGGCCGTTCTTCACGTACGGCGTGAAGCGCTCGCCGAGCCCGTACACGTACTCGCCCACCCCCAGCGCGAGCTGCGCGACCATGTGGTGCGCGCCGTCGCCGGTGGTGGCGAACGCGGTGCCCTTCGGCTCGACGGCGGTCAGCCGCCGGCCCTCCGCGTCCAGGAAGGCCAGCCCCCAGGGCCCCTCCCGGTCGAGCCGTACCGTGAGCGGCCCGCTCGTCAGCTCGGTCACGGACCCCTCGCGGCGGGTGCGCGCCGCGTACGGTGCCCCGTCGCTCCGCAGGGCGAAGTCCGGCCCCCGGTGCGCCTTCCCGGCGTGGTGGGTGGCGCGGACGCCGATGACGCCCTCGGCGGGCGAGAAGCACTCCACGGTGATCAGCGGCGAGTTGAGGGTGTGCCCCCGGTGCTCCACGCGCCGGACCGCCGCGTACGCGGTGAAGTGGTCGTCGCTGACGTGCAGGTCCCGCACCTCGGTGGCGTACGAGACGTGGACGCCGTCGCGCATCAGCCAGAAGCCGTCGGTGAACTTCACAGCGCCCCCAGGGAGACGTAGGTGTCCAGGGCCGCGGCGATCCGGCTCCAGGTGGCATGGTCGCGCTCGACGGGCGGCAGCGTCTCGCCCTCCCCGGCGCCCCAGGCCGTCGCCACGGCCACGGGATCCCCGCCGCAGGCCGCCCCGGCGGCGAGCGCGGCGGCGCCCAGGGCGACGAGCTCGGTCGTACGGGGCACCACGACGGCCCGCCCGGAGAGCCGGCGCACGGTCTCCACCCACGTACGCCCCTGGGCGCCGCCCCCGACGAGCCGCAGCGGCACGTCCGTACCGGCGGTCCCGGGCAGCGCGTCCAGCGCCCGCAGCACCGTGAAGGCGGCGCCCTCGTACGCGGCCCCGAGGAGCTGCTGCGGGGTGGTGGCGTGGCGCAGCCCCGTGAGCAGCCCGGAGGCGCGCGGCAGGTCGGGGGTGCGCTCGCCGTCGAGGTACGGCAGGAGGACGGCCTCGCCGCCGGGCGCGGCATCCTCGCGGTCCAGCCCGAGCAGCGCGGCGACCTTGTCGACGGCGAGCGTGCAGTTCAGCGTGCACCCCAGCGGCAGGTACGTCCCGGGGCCGTCGGCGGCGGCGAAACCGGCGAGCGCGGCCGTGGCGGGCCGGGTGCGGGTGGCCGCGAAGACGGTCCCCGAGGTGCCGAGCGAGACCACCGGGTGGTCGAGGAGCCCCGCCCGGCCGAGCCCCAGGCCCACGGCGGCGGCCATGTTGTCACCCGTACCGGCGGCGACCGGGATGCCCTCCGGCAGCCCGAGCTCCTTCGCCGCCGAGCCGGTCAGCGTCCCGACGGCCGTGGCCCCGCCGGGCGCCACGGCCGGCAGCAGGCCCGCGTCCAGCTCCAGCATCTCCAGGAGGAAGGGGTCGTACGCCCCCGTCGCGGTGTCGTACCAGCAGGTGCCCGAGGCGTCGCCCGGATCGGTCGCGGCCGCCCCGCTCAGCCGCTCGGTGAGGAAGTCGTGCGGGAGCCGTACGGCGGCGGCCGCGTCGGCCGTGCGCGGCTCCTGCTCACGCAGCCACCGCCACTTGGCGGCGGTCATGGAGGCCACCGGCACCGACCCGGTGCGGTCCAGCCAGCCCTGGGCGCCGAGCTCCCGGGTGAGGGCGGCGGCCTGCGGCGCCGAGCGGGTGTCGTTCCACAGCACGGCCGGGCGCAGCGGCCGCCCGGCGCCGTCCAGGACCACCAGCCCGTGCTGCTGCCCGGCGACCGCGATACCGGTGACGGCCCGCGGGTCCAGTCCCCGCAGGGCCTCGCCGACGGCCTCGGTGAGCGCCCGCCACCACTGCTCGGGGTCGCTCTCGCGGGCGCCGTCCGAGCCGCTGACCGTGTGGGCGGCCCGCCCCATGGCGAGGACCCGCCCGGAGGCGGCGTCCACCACCGCCGCCTTGGTGGACTGCGTGGAGCTGTCCACGCCGATGACGACCGGGGACGACGGCATCGCGTACCTCTTCTCGGTTCTCGCGCTTCTCGCGGTTCTCGGTTCCCGCGGTGCTTGGCGGCGGAGCATCCGTAGCGTATTAGTAATGCGAGAAAACAAATAGACCTGGAGGCCCGGACATGCCGGAACGCTTCATTCCCACCCCCGAGGACACGTTCACCTTCGGCCTGTGGACGGTGGGCTGGCAGGGCGTCGACCCCTTCGGCACCGCCACCCGCCCCGCCCTCGACCCGGTCGAGTCGGTGGAGCGTCTCGCCGAGCTGGGCGCGTACGGCGTGACCTTCCACGACGACGACCTGATCCCCTTCGGCTCCTCCGACGCCGAGCGCGAGACCGCCGTCAAGCGCTTCCGCGCCGCCCTCGAACGCACCGGCCTCAAGGTGCCGATGGCCACGACGAACCTCTTCACCCACCCGGTCTTCAAGGACGGCGCCTTCACCGCCAACGACCGCGACGTCCGCCGCTTCGCCCTGCGCAAGACCCTCCGCAACATCGACCTCGCCGTCGAACTCGGCGCCACGGTGTACGTCGCCTGGGGCGGCCGCGAGGGCGCCGAGTCCGGCGCCGCGAAGGACGTCCGCACCGCGCTCGACCGGATGAAGGAGGCGTTCGACCTGCTCGGCCAGTACGTCACCGAGCAGGGCTACGACCTGCGCTTCGCCATCGAGCCCAAGCCCAACGAGCCGCGCGGCGACATCCTCCTGCCCACCATCGGCCACGCCCTGGCCTTCATCGAGCGCCTGGAGCGCCCGCACCTGGTCGGCGTCAACCCGGAGGTCGGCCACGAGCAGATGGCGGGCCTGAACTTCCCGCACGGCATCGCCCAGGCCCTGTGGGCGGGCAAGCTCTTCCACATCGACCTCAACGGCCAGTCCGGCATCAAGTACGACCAGGACCTCCGCTTCGGCGCCGGCGACCTGCGCCAGGCGTTCTGGCTGGTCGACCTCCTGGAGAGCGCCGGCTACGCGGGCCCGCGCCACTTCGACTTCAAGCCCGTGCGCACGGACGGCTCCGACGGCGTCTGGGAGTCCGCGAAGAACTGCATGCGCAACTACCTGATCCTCAAGTCCCGCGCCGCCGCTTTCCGCTCCGACCCCGAGGTCCGGGAGGCCCTGGCGGCCTCCCGCCTCCCGGAGCTCGCCCGCCCCACCGCCGAGGACGGCCTCGCGGGCCTCCTGGCGGACGCCTCCGCCTACGAGTCCTTCGACCCGGAGGCGGCGGCCGCGCGTTCCCTGTCCTTCGAGCGCCTCGACCAGCTGGCCCTGGAGCACCTGCTGGCGACCCGCTGAGACCCGTCCGGGTTCACGGCGCTGGGGAGCGGGTTCACGGCGCGGGAGCGGTTCTGGAGGCGGGGGCGTGGGACGGGGCGGCACCCGCCCGCTCCACGTACCCCGCCGGGTCCGCGATCACATCCCGCACCACCAGCGCCGCGGCCCCGCGCGCCGCGTCCCCGGAGGACGACGACGCCCGCAGCCGGCCGCTGCCCGCCGGCCACAGGCCCGAGACGACGCGCTCCGTCAGCTCGCGGTCCGCCGCCGGGCCGAGCCAGGGCATCAGGCCCCGGTAGATCCCGCCCAGCACCACCGCCTCCGGGTCCAGCAGGTTCACCGCACCCGACACCACGAGCCCCAGCATCCGCCCGGCGCGCTCCAGCGCCGCCACGGCCGCCGCCTCCCCGCGCCGGGCCCGCCGCTCCAGCCGCGCCACCCCCGGCACCCCGGCGGCCTCGTCGAGGCCCGCGCCCCGCAGCAGCGCCGCCTGGCCCGCGTACTGCTCCAGGCAGCCACGGGAGCCACAGCGGCACTCCGGCCCGTCGCGGTCCACCACCACGTGCCCGATCTCCCCGGCGAAACCGTGCGCCCCGCGCAGCAGCTCCCCGTCGACGACGAGCGCGCCGCCCACGCCGATCTCGCCCGACACGTACAGGAAGCTGCGCACCCGCTCGGGGCCGCCGAACCACAGTTCGGCCAGGGCGGCCGCGTTGGCCTCGTTGTCCGACCCGACGGGCAGCGCCGGCCGCCCGGGCAGCAGCCCGCCCAGCGCCCGCCCGAACAGCTCCTCCGCCGCCACCCCGTTCCAGCCCAGGTTCGGCGCCTGGCGCACACTGCCGCCCGAGACCAGGCCCGGCAGCGCGAGCCGTACCCCGGCGGGATCCAGCCGCTCCGCCGCCGCCGACTCCAGTGCCCGCGCCGCGATCCGCGCCGCCCGCTCCAGCACCTCGGCCGGTTCCGCGCCCCGGTTGTCGAGGTGCTCGGTGAGCCGTACGCGGTCGGCGCCGGAAAGGTCCACGACGCAGACGGAGACGTAGTCGATGTTGATCTCCACGCCGAGCCCCGCGGGCCCGGTGCGCGCCACCCGCAGCGCGGTTCCCGGCCGCCCCGCGTGCCCGCTGAACGTCTTGCCCGACTCGGTGAGGAACCCGCTCACCATCAGCTGCTCGACCAGCGACGACACCGCCGCCCTGGTCAGCCCGACCCGCGCCGCGACCGCCGCCCGGGTCACCTCGCCCTCGTCGTACACGGCCCGCAGCACCAGGCTCAGGTTGTGCCGGCGCACGGTCGCCTTGTCGGCCTTGGGCTCCAGCGGATCCAGCGTGTTCCTCATCGTGCGGCCGAGCCTATGCGAACCCCGCCCACACCGAAGAGCGGGCCCGGTCTGCCGACCGGACCCGCTCTCCTTCTCTGTGTCCGAGGGGGGACTTGAACCCCCACGCCCGATAAAGGGCACTAGCACCTCAAGCTAGCGCGTCTGCCATTCCGCCACCCGGACAAGGTGTCTGTCTCGCGGCCCGTGGCCGTTCCGACGTGGAAAACCATAGCAAACATTCGAGGGGCTCGATCACGCCCCCGCCCGTACCGGGGGAGGGGGCAGGATGAGAGGACCCAGCAGCAGCTACGCGGGAGGAACCAGCGTGAGCGAGTCGAGCACGGCACGAACCGCCAACGTCACGGCGGGCGAGGACGAGGTCACCGACCTCTGCCGCGACCTCATCCGGATCGACACCAGCAACTACGGCGACCACTCGGGCCCCGGGGAGCGCGCGGCCGCCGAGTACATCGCCGAGAAGCTCGCCGAGGTCGGACTCGAACCGAAGATCATCGAGTCGCACCCGGGCCGCGCCTCCACCGTGGCGCGCATCGAGGGCGAGGACCCGTCCCGGCCCGCGCTCCTCATCCACGGCCACACCGACGTCGTCCCCGCCAACGCCGAGGACTGGACGTACGACCCCTTCTCCGGCGAGGTCGCCGACGGCTGCGTCTGGGGCCGCGGCGCGGTCGACATGAAGGACATGGATGCGATGACCCTCGCGGTCGTACGGGACCGGCTGCGCAGCGGCCGCAAGCCCCCGCGCGACATCGTGCTGGCCTTCCTCGCCGACGAGGAGGCGGGCGGCACGTACGGCGCCCGCCACCTGGTCGACAAGCACCCCGGGCTCTTCGAGGGCGTCACGGAGGCCATCGGAGAGGTCGGCGGCTTCTCCTTCACGGTCAACGAGAACCTGCGCCTGTACCTGGTGGAGACCGCCCAGAAGGGCATGCACTGGATGCGGCTGACCGTCGAGGGCACGGCCGGCCACGGCTCGATGACCAACACCGACAACGCCATCACGGAGCTGTGCGAGGCCGTGGGCCGGCTCGGCCGCCACACCTGGCCGGTCAGGGTCACCAAGACCGTGCGGTCCTTCCTCGACGAGCTCTCGGACGCGCTCGGCACCCCGCTGGACCCCGAGGACATGGAGACCACGCTCGCCAAGCTGGGCGGCATCGCCAAGATGATCGGCGCCACGCTCCGCAACTCGGCGGCCCCCACCATGCTCGGCGCCGGCTACAAGGTCAACGTCATCCCGGGGCAGGCCACCGCCCATGTGGACGGGCGCTTCCTGCCCGGGTACGAGGAGGAGTTCCTCGCCGACCTCGACCGGATCCTGGGCCCGCGCGTCCGGCGCGAGGACGTGCACGCCGACAAGGCGCTGGAGACCAGCTTCGACGGGGACCTGGTGGACGCCATGCAGACCGCGCTGCGGGCGGAGGACCCGATCGCCAGGGCCGTGCCGTACATGCTCTCCGGCGGCACCGACGCCAAGTCCTTCGACGACCTCGGCATCCGCTGCTTCGGCTTCGCGCCGCTGAAGCTGCCGCCCGAGCTGGACTTCGCCGGGATGTTCCACGGCGTGGACGAGCGGGTGCCGGTGGAGGGACTGAAGTTCGGCGTGCGGGTGCTGGACCGCTTCATCGACGCCAGCTGAGACCCGTGAGGGCTCCAACCGGGCGATTAGTCGGCTGAAACGAAACTCCAATAATCGACCGCCTGTGCACATGCGACCGAAAAGGGTGAACACGGTCATCACGACGTAGCCCCATTACCTCCCCCTCGTTACAGGTGGTGCGGTCCGCGGCTGGGATCGCATTGCCAACAAGGAGGAATAATGATCAAGAAGGTCGTCGCCATCGCGGCCGCCACCGGGGGCCTGGTTCTGGCGGGCGCCGGCATGGCCGTCGCCGACGCGGGTGCGCACGGTGCCGCTGTGGGCTCCCCGGGTGTCATCTCGGGCAATGTGGTTCAGGTTCCCATCCACATCCCGGTGAACGTCTGCGGCAACACCGTCAACATCGTCGGCCTGCTGAACCCGGCCTTCGGCAACGTCTGCATCAACAAGTGATGCCTGGGCCTCGGCCCGCAAGGGTGTGAGGCCCGGTCGGCCCCGGAGCGCGCGCGACGCGCTCCGGGGCCGGCGGACATGACGCCTCCGCGCGGTGTGCCCGGGGGTATTTCCGGAGCCCAGAAGGCAGGGAACTAGCTATGCGACAGGTCACGCGAAAGGGCCTGACCATCATGGCGGCCGCGGGCGGGGTACTCGCTCTCGGCGGCGGGTACGCACAGGCGCACAACGGCGCCGGCGCCCACGGGGCCGCGACGAACTCCCCGGGCGTCGCGTCCGGGAATTCGGTCCAGGCACCGGTGAGCGTGCCGGTGAACGCGTGCGGCAACTCCGTGAACGTCGTGGGGGCGCTCAACCCCGCGTTCGGGAACAGGTGCGCCAACAAGTCGAGCGGGGCCAAGGCGAGCGGCGCGACCAGCAACTCACCCGGTGTCGCGTCCGGCAACAACGTCCAGGCGCCGGTGAACGTGCCGGTCAACGCCTGCGGCAACAGCGTGGACGTCGCCGGCGCGCTGAACCCGACGTTCGGCAACGGCTGCGCCAACGGCCACGACAAGCCCGGCCACCCCGGCAACCCCGGCCCGGGCAACCCCGGGAACCCCGGACCCGGCAACCCGGGTAACCCGGGCCCCGGTGAGCCCGGCCAGCCCGGCCCGGGCAACCCCGGCCCCGGTGAGCCCGGCAACCCGGGTAACCCGGGCCCCGGTGAGCCGGGCAAGCCCGGCCCGGACGAGCCCGGGAAGCCCGGCCAGCCGGCCAACCCGGACGAGCCGACCACTCCGGAGCAGCCCGGTTCCCCGGTCGAGCCGAACGAGCCCGGCGCCCAGACCGTCACCCCGCCGAAGGCGGAGGACGAGCTGGCGCAGACCGGTGCGGGCGCCCTCGGGATGCTCATCCCGGCGGGTGCGGGCCTCCTGCTCGGCGGGACGGTCCTCTACCGGCGCGCCCGGCAGTCCTCGTAGTCACCGACGGTCGCCGTCGGTAGTCGGTCACCACGCACGCCCATCGACGGAGCGGGGGCCGCACCGCGGGGGCCCCCCCCCCCCCTGGCTTCCCTTTCCTCACCCCCCCCAATTGAGCGGACCTTCCGCAGCAAGCGCCGGCGTACACCCCCGCGACCG